>NZ_CP100416.1:6405651-6715071 GCF_026017845.1 Amycolatopsis mediterranei | reverse complement strand
CCACTTCTCCACATCGTCCATCGTTGATCAACGATATCGCCTACCTTGCAACACGCCCAAACGAGATGCGGTCTTAGTGCTCGGCATCAACGCCACCCTCGCCGACATCGAGTGGGACGAGGACCGCACACCCCAGGCCGAGGCTGCCTGGGAACGGCTCGGGTCGCACCTGGGGTTCACGTCGACCCGGCCGGAGAAGCTGTATGGCAAAGGCCCGGACAACCTCTGGGCACTGGCCGGTGACCGCCACGCGGTCGTCGAGATGAAGACGGGCTGCACCACCGACATGATCGCGAAGAAGGACGTCGACCAGCTCGGCGGCTCCGTCCGCTGGGACCAGGACAACCACCCGGGCATCACCAGCATCCCGGGCATCACCAGCATCCCGATCATGGTGCACCCCAGCCGGATCGTGAATCACCAGGGAACGCCAGTGCCCGGGATGCGGGTGATCACGGCCGCCAAACTCGACGAGCTCAAGACTGCGGTGCGGTCGTTCGCCGTGGCGCTGGCCGATGGACAAGGCCGTTGGTACGACGAGCAGGGAGTGTCGGTGCAGCTCACCCAGGCACGGCTGACCGCCGGAAAGTTTCTCAACGCGTTCACCGAGGTCAACCTGGTCGAATCCTGACAACACCGAGGTCACAGCTGTTGTAGGTGGCTAAAGGACAAATTCGACAACCAGTCGGTCGAACTGGTGCGCAAGGCACTGCGCCGTGACGGCAGCGGCATCGACGACGAGCCGACCCCGAGGGGGGCGTGGCCCGGGGACGAGCCGACGGGACGTCTAGAAGCCGAGTCGGCTTGTGCCACCTTCAGGAGCGATGGACCAACTGGACGAGCGGCACGAGGGTTTGCGCGAGGCCCGACCTCGCCGAGCACTCCGCCAGAACGGGCGCCTCATCCACTACCATGTTCGGCAGCCGGCCGTCGCGCCACCTAGAGGGGGCCGCCGTGTCCCCGCGCGAACGAGATGCGCACGAACTGCGCCAACTGGCCAGAGAAACTGCCGACCAGCTGGCTTCGTTCGCGCACATCTTCTCTGCGGCCGACCGACGTAACGATCGCGTCACGCCACCTGAATTATTCACGCTGGCGGGTCTGCTCGAAGATGCGGCAGCCGTCCTGGGCGAGGATGCCCGAGTGAAACCCCTGATCTTCTCGTTCAAGGACACGATCGTCCCCCAAAAGGAGCTCAATTTCGACATAGCCTACCGGTACCTGACTCCGATCGTCCGGGCCATCAGATCCAGGTACAACCTTCCTGGTTCACCCCACGCGAGTCCGGCATCGAAACCCCGCAGACGAGTCGACGTCCGGATCGACACCGATCGTCACGACCGTGCCCAGAGCGACGGGGATCGAGACTCCGGGACGTAGTCGGACGCTGCGGCGGGGCCGGGCGTCGGCTCCGGAGACGGCGAGGGGCCCGACGCCGGAGTCCGGGGCCTGCCGGGACCGCTGAGGCGGATCCCGACCTGGACTGAGACTTGTGAGAGCGGGGTCAAGTCCCGGAAGTCTTCGAACATGGACCACTCCGGTTCGCCGAGCTGGCGCAGAACCCGGTTCGAAATCGCGGTCAGGCCCGTCAAGTCGAGGTCGACCAGGTCCATCTTGGAGAGCGCGCGGGGCCAGTGATAGCGGTCGAACTGGGCTGTTCGCAGTGCCTGGCCGTGCGCGGTGGCCAGCTCCGCGATCGTCGTTCGCAGGTCATCTCGTGCGGACGGCCGTCCGTAAGTCAGCTCGGCGAGACGCACACCGCACTCCCACCAGAGTGCGACCGGCCGGCCGGTCACCCCCACCGACGTCGCCTGGGTCGCTTGACTCGCTCGACGGAGCAGATCGATGCCGATGCCAAACCCATCGACACCATCGGCGGAGGACAGCGCGGTGAAGAGGACCGCGATCTGCTGGGCAGGTGCCAGGAGACGCCGCGGAAGAGAGAAATACCCTTCGTCGACCCTTCGCGCCTCCGGTGCTGTTTCCGAGCCGAAGATGATTGATCGAAGCTGCCCTGCCGCTTCGAAGGCGGCGTCACCCGGCCCGACGGCCGCCGCGGAGAGGAAGTCGCCGAAGGGAAGCCCGAGTTCACGGTACAGGCTCGCCGACTGAAGCAAGAGGTTCCTGCCCTCGCGTGTATCGCCGAGAAGGGCAGCTTGCGCTGCATGGCGTAGCGCGTCGGCTCGCTCCGCCGTTCTGGCCCACGGCCTGCGTCCCGGTCGACCCGCCGCTTCGGCCATTCTCCGGCGAAGCAGGCCCGCCGGGCCGGCATCGTCGGTATCGGTGAACTTGGCGACCTTCTGGTCTGTCTCGTCGCCGAGCGGACCGTCCCGGAAGGCGTCGATGACGCCGTCGACGTCGAAGAGCGGGGCCTCGCTGCCGGCATAGCCGATGAAGAACTCCGCCCTGTCCCGCACCACGACCCTGTCCAGGCCCAACGCGTCCCACTGCTCGTCCGTCAGGCTCACAACATGTTCCGTTCGCCGAGCAATGCCGCCGGGTGGGTGAACCTCAGGTTCCACAGGACTTCGTCCCATTTCGACTCGCCTGACGGCAATGGGGTCCAGTGCACCGCACAGAGTATCTGCCTAGACGGCACGTTGATCTTCGCCATCACCTCGCCTTGGGGCTGCCACCGTGAGTAGGATCTGCCGAGATTCAGCTCCCGATATTCCTCAGCCACCGAGGGGATCGAGACCGCGCGGTTGACGCCGGTGAGAACGTAGCAGTAGAAAACCCAGCCAGCGCAGCGTGGCCAGTTCGGTCCCGGCTGGGAATAATCCGTTGTCGCGAAAGTTAAGGCGGTACGCAATGCGGAGTGCGTCTCATTTCGTTCGATGGCCACCTGTCGATCCACGCACCCCGCGGAAAGAGAGATGAACGGGGTGACGTCGTGGAACGGGGCTCCGGTGACAGGGTCGGGATCGCTGTATTTGTTGACATGGCGGTCGAGGTTGTCCTCAGTCAAACGGTCGAGGTTCTTGCCGAGCGGGAAGGGTTTCGGAGCGACAGTGAGCCAGCTTCGGCACCGGATCCCCGTTCCGCCGGTGAGTATCCGTTCCGCCTCGCGCTCGGGCAGCTTCGCCATTCCCTTGCAGCACCACTGGACGATCATCGGCCGACCGCGTCCGATCGCTCGATGCCGACCTCCGCGCTGAATGTCATCACCAAGCCTTCGTAGCACTTCTTGACAGTCAGCAGGGACGAAGTCCGCGGAACTCCGGAGAACATCTCACTCCAACCCTCTTCCCATTTCTTGGGATAAACATCGGCTCGGTTGCCGTTGTGTGAGGTCATCTCGGTGCGCAACCGTGCGCCCTTTCCCGGCTGTGCGTATGTTTCGAAAAGCAGATCGATGAAGGCTCCGTAGACGTCGAACGCGGATGATGTGAAGAACGCTCGGTTGGCGTGGAAGAGCCGGTCCAAGTCACGTTTACGCTGCAGCACATCCACTGGGGAAAGTGATGCCCAGGTGCCGATCCAAGAGAAGTAGCAGTACAGGTCGTTCAGCTTGGGCAGCGCCTCGCCGAGCACTTCGATTCGCTTCTCGATCAATTTCTGGTTCAACCAGTTGCTGTGCTCGAGACGGCGCATGGACCGCGTCAGCACAACGCCGATGAGAGCCACGGACAACGGAGTCAGCGCGGCCACGATCAGTTTCGCGATCTCCATACGCCCTCCAGGCGCGCCCGACCCGACGGCTGGTAGGTCGCGGCGAGGTGCGCCGCTGTTACGCATCGAGGCCGGATCATCCGCGCCATCGACGAAACATGGGACGAGCGTGCTCCGTAGCCGAGGGTGGCCACCCGGCACGGACGAAGGCTGCCGCGGCGAAGGGCAACCACGGCGGCCGGCCGAAGGTGATCGACGAGGACATGCTGGTTTCGTCCGTGCCCTGCGGGACAAGGATACCTCGATGCCGGAGATCGCGAAGAAGCTGACCAACCGCACCAGCAAGAACTCGTCGGTCGCCTCGCTCTACCGCGCCCTGGCCGACGCGTCATGACCGTCGCCATCCTGCAACTGCGCGAACCGGGAGCGGCGCAGTCCAACCTGATCTATTACTTCTGCGACCGGCCGCCGGGCATCGGCACATCCGCCCGGCTGGACCCCGGAATCACCGCGATGACCCCGGCTGACCGGCTGGCGAACATTCTCTGGGTGAGCGGGCCGCGCGGTTCTGATAGCGTGCTTCTCCGAAAGCCCCGTCGAGCACCTGCACTGGCTGCTCAACGACCGCGCGTTCCCGCCCTGGGCACTGCTGTTCACCCGCGAGTGGGTCTACTGCTCCGACGGCGTACCGGTCTGGTATACCCGCGAGGCCCAGCACCGGACCTTGACGCCAAACCAGCGGGACTGGGCGGTGAAGTTCGACGCCTACACCAGCGACTGGCTGCACGAGCGGAAGTGGCGCATCCCCATCCGGCCCGAGTTCAGCGGGCTGCAGATCACCTCCGACGTCATCGGGTCCGTCATCATCGGCGAACCGACATGGAAGCTGTGGCGGCAGGTACTCGAGCCGACCGACTACCTGATCGGCATGGATGGCACTCCCGGACTCGATGGTGTCTGCCCCGGAGGTGGCGCCGCACTGGCGGTTGCCCGCGTTGTGGGAGCAGATCCACGCGTTCTGCTGGGACCGTACGAATCGCCGGTTCGTCCTCGTTCACGCTCCGGCGCAGAGCTGAGACCGCACAACCTCCGGCAGCTACCGCGAGGCGACGGCACGGAACCTCGCCGTGACATCCACGCCGAGCCGAATGCCGGCGGTGATCCTGATTAGGCGCCCGTTGACGTGGTCGGAGTGCCGACCGGCAGTTTCGAGATCGGCGGCCGGCACCTCTCTGGCCTGGCGCAGCGCGTAGGTGGCGCTGTCGAAGGTGATCAGCACCGCGATGTCGAATTCGAAGGAGTGGAAGACCGAGAACACGGCACCCGCCCGGGTGTCCGGCGCGACGGTGCGGGCCTTCACCTGAATCCGGCGGCCATCGGCGGCGAGCAGGTCGTAGGACTTCAGCGAGTTTGCGGCCAACTCCCCGTCGTAGACCTGGGCCGCGAGGTACTCGGCGTAGTCACCCAGGGGAGCGTTGCGGGTCCGCACGACGCCGCGGTCTTGCAGCTCCTGCAGGATGGCGGCGTACCTGCCCAGCAGGTCCGGTACGGACACATGGCTGAGATCGTCGCGCGCTGCTTCCACTTTGTACATCCTTCTGCCGTGCGACCGTCTGTCGCTGCCCTCGATGACGTAGCAAGGACGCCGCTCGTTACCGTCGTGCGCCCGT
The DNA here is from genome assembly GCF_026017845.1 of Amycolatopsis mediterranei. Lineage (NCBI taxonomy): Bacteria > Bacillati > Actinomycetota > Actinomycetes > Pseudonocardiales > Pseudonocardiaceae > Amycolatopsis > Amycolatopsis mediterranei. Next base: position 6,709,789 of record NZ_CP100416.1, on the reverse strand, counting down.
TCCGCTGATCTCCCCGACTCGCCGAGTCGGAGCGACGCTTCGCCCAGACTCGCGGGTGTAGAACCTCGGCATGGTGAAGAAGAAAGGTCAGCGCGGTCTGCGCGGTCTTGTTGGCACCCCGATGGGCGGCCCCAGGAGTAAGCGACGCACAAGCACGCCGCCAGCCGAACGCAGCGATCACCACTGCCCTGATTGTCGGGCTGTGCCCGGCCAACCCTGCCGCACCATTGCCTCCGCGGTCGGCGCAGCACTCCAGCTCGGCAAGGTCCGGCCGACGATGCACGCCCGGCGCCCCAGCGGCCCGGTCGAGATCAGCAGTATCGACCCGAACCGCCCGGCGTTCGTGCCGCGTAATCAACGCCCCGATGCCGAACTCGGCCGAACTGACCGCCTCGGCCAGGACGCACTGCCACGTGGACAGCGACGCAACGTGACGCCCCGCAACTTCTACTGACAATTCTCCGCCGAGCGGCTGGCTGGGGGCGCTTCGCTGCAGAAGTCGGTAAGCCGTACGTCATCGTGACTCACGAAGCCGGCGCTCAGCTGAACGACGCATCTGGCGGACAGACCGCTCCGCCACGAAATGAGGAGGTAGCCAGACCTGGCCGGGCAGATCTGGCGCCTGTATGCGGTCGGCGTCAAGGCGTGCCGTCCTCGCATCGAGGCAGCGAGCCGGTAGCCTTGTCGATTCGTGAGGCAGCAGGCAGGTGCGGCGACGTGAAACCAAGCGAGGGCGAAGTTCGGGCGATTGTCGGCTCGGTGGCCAGTACGATCTTGCCGCCCGTGTCGTGCTGGCCAAAATGTCCACGATTGAGTGGGTGCAACTCGCGGATCCTGCCGCCGGCGTCGCGGATGACTTCCAGTTCGGTGCGGGTGGTGCGCGCTACGCGCTTCAAGTGAAGGGTCCCAGTACCCGAGTACGTACACCTGGGCTGACCTGACAAGCGCCTCGAAGGACGGGCCGGCACTACTGCACGAGCTGGCACAGGCGTGGCGAAGGCTACGGGGAGTGACGACTGGGAAGCTGGTCGTGTGCCTATGTACTAATAACACCCCGTCCACCACCAAGGCTACGGTGACCTCGCCGATCGGGAAGTCGACCGCGTCGGGGACGCGAAGTCTCGCCACCTTTCAAGGGCAGGCTTTTTTGCCCGTGCAAGACCGCGTCCGCCGAACGGGCATCACCCGATGGGCTGAACTAGCGCAACTATCCGAGATCACGCAGTGGGAGCCGGCGTGGCGAGCGCTGCGGACATGCAGCGGCCTTGATGACGACGCGTTCGTTTCATTCCTGTGCGACTTCGAGTTCAAGTTCGGGATCCTCCTCGTCGATCCACTGCTGAGCCCGGACCAGGACCCAGTCAGCCGCGATGCTGAACATCTCGCGCGCGAGATGTTCAGCATCGTTCGTGATCCCGCTCAACCCGCCAGGCTGAGCCGCGACGAGCTGCTCGCGCGGCTGGGTTGGACGGATCGCCTGCTTTACCGTCATCCGGGGCCTGCTGGCTCGGGCAAGTCGACGCTTCTGGCGGACCTTATCCTGCCTGGTCGCGTCGTGCGCCAACGGCTGTTGTTCCTCTTCGTCGGCATCGTGCGCAAGCAGGTCCTGGAAGTGGACTGGAACCAGGCCAAGGCCGCGATCTACAACCGGGCCACCAAGTACCTCGCCGTCTATACGACCCGGCCTACGAAACGCGCGATTCCGGCCGTGGCCGTCCGGGTGGCCAACGTCGCCGACGCGCATGCCATCGTCGCCGCGGCCGAAGCGGCGTCGGCAGCGCCTAGGCTCGACATCGTCTGAGCCTCGAGAGGTGAGCATGACCGCGGACGACGAGCTGGCGAAGGCCCGCCACGCCTACAAGGTCGCGACAGAGCGGCTGAACACGGCCAAGGCGAGGTTGAAGAAGGCCGGCCGTAAGGCCTTGGACGAGCTGGAACAGAAGTTCGGCAAACAAGTGGATGTGGCTGCCGCTCTGCACTACAGCACGTCGAACGTCGCCAAGCTGCGGCCCAACGAACGGGACACGCCGTGGGAGCCCAGAGGGCTGAAGTTCTACAAGACCGTGGACAAGGAGACCGGGAACCGCCATGACCTGGGTCGCCTCCGCACCGAATTCGATCAGGCGAAGCGAGCTGTCAGCATGGCCGCGGATGCGGTTCACGATGCCGAGGCCACTGCGGACATCGGTTCGCTCGACCTCGAGTCTGCGGCCGTGACGACGGCGACCGCCGTCAGCATCGACGACGTGCAGGTCTTCCAGAAGTTTCGCTGTGTCGTCCTGGACGTCCGCGTGCGCAACACGGGTCCGTCGGTGGCCAATCTGACCCGCGTCAGCCTACGAATCCTCGACCGTAAAAGTTACTTGACCGCTTACGCTCCTTCGGCAGGCTACGACCTGCTCGTCGACGGTGACGAGGGCGAGGTCGGCGTGCGGCACTCGCTGCTCCCCGACGAGGTCGACAACTTCCTGGTCACCCTAGGATTCACGGAAGCGGAGTCCGGGTACGAGTTCACCGCTGAGCTCGGCGTCCGCTACAACGGCGACCAAGTCGCCGTGTACCGGCCCTTGGTGTTCGAATCCTGCTTCGATTGACGAAGACGAGCGCGGCTCATCGATCGTCGCGTCCGAAGACGGCGAGGCCGGCCCGGTCGATGACCGTGGTGAAGCCGCTTCGGCCGATCGCCGCCCGGACCGCGTCGGCAAGCCCGCTCTCGGGTTCGAGCAGCGCGTCGGCGAGGATCCGGGCTGTCGAGGCGGCAGGCAGCGGCCACAAGCCCGCCACGACGGTGGTGGCGCCGGCGAGGAGCAGCGCCGTGGGCACCGCGAGCGGGAACGCCTCCGGCGGAGGCCCGCCGGAACGGCACGCCGCCAGGATGACCCGCTGCGGCAGCCGGGCCCTGGCGAGCGAGAGGACGTCGACCGGGCCGTCCGGCAGGTGCAACCGGTACTCGAGACCGGCGCCGGTCCCGTGCGCGAAGATCACCAGGACGTCGTCCGGATGTGGTGCCGCAGGCAGCTTCGTGTGGACGGTCGCGTGTTCCTTCAGGACAGACAGCAGCTCCTTTCCTCCCTGGACGCTGCTGTCGATGATCGCGTGCACCCGGCGTCGCGCGGAGGCGATCGGCGGCACGGCCGCGGCCACCGACATCGACGCCGCGACGGTGATCGGGCGAGTCGTCCAGGAACGGCCATGCACGGTCGCGCTCGACCAGGGGACGGTCGCCAGCGCCCCGGCTGGCACTATCACCAGTTCCTGCGTGCTGGACTGGTCGAGGGCCTCGGCGAAGGCCGGCGAAATGATCTTGCCGGCGAGCCGGTCCACATCGTCCTGGCTGACCGAGCGCAAGCCGGACAGCGGGCGGCCGCTCAGGCGATCGAGGGTGCGCTGGTCTTCGGCGTCGAGCCACACGCGGTTCAAGAGGTAGCCGCCCGGCGGGCGCAGATAGAGGACGACGACGTCGGCGTCGCCGAGGCCACGTCGCGGGTGCACCAGCAGGACGTGGCGGTCGGCGAGCCGGTCGAACAGCAGCTCCAGGTCGGGCCAGACAGGCTCTTGAGACGCGCGGCGAGCCAGCGACGCCTGCAAAGCGGCTGGTGACATCGAGTCGGCGGCCCAGTCGACTTGGTCGCGGGTGAGGCCGGCGTCGGCGAGGGCCTCCAGCAGCTCGCACAGCAGGATGACCTGCTCGGATGTGGCGTCGATCAGCAGCAACGTAATAGCGGCGTCCAGGCCCGCGGTCGCCGCGCGGGGAACCTGGCCGAGCCCGCGCCGGGAACGCCAGAACCCGATCGCCCGGGTCAGTCCCGCGCGTGCCTGTCCGAGATCGAGCGTGGGCCGGGAGTAGGCCTCGATGGCCTGCCGCAGACCTCGCAGCATGTCGTCGTCGTGTCCCTCGCCGATGATTCCGTCGAGAACTTTCAGCATCCGCAGTGCCCCGGTGACCCGGCTGTCGAGGACACCGGCGTCGCCGGTGCCGGGGGACCCGGGCCACACCGTCGCTTCGATCGCTCGCCGGACGACGTTGTCCTCGGGCAGCAGCGCCGCGCCCGCCCGCGCTTGTGCGCCGGTTTCCGGATCATGGGTGACCAGCCACAGCATCAGGTGTGCGTGTACGAGCCGCTGCTGGTCGAGCCCGCCCTCGGCCAGTGCCCGCCGGATGGCCCAGGTGGCCAGGTTGTACTGCTCGACCTTGCGCATGGCTTCGGCGGCGAGAAGGAAGTCGACGGCCGGCTGGTCCGAGTGCCCGCCCGCGGACAGCAACGCCAGTGCCTGCCCGCCGAGCAGGATCCACGGTTCCGGCTGATCGGGCTCGCACAGGACCCGGGCGCTGGTGCGGGCGGCGAGCACGAGCTTGCGATCGGGCGCTTCTTGCGGCGGGAAAGCCGCCATGACCGCGGCCACGGCGGAGGCGCGGACGAACTTGTCCACTTTGGGCTGGTGCAGGTCGTGGACCAGCTTCCGGGCCAAGGCGGCGTCCTCGGGGTTGGAGGCGCCGGTGCAGGCCCGGGTGAGGACGGAGGTGAGCACGACGACCAAGTCGTGTTCGAGGGACTGGCGACCCTCGGAATGCTCGCCGGTCATGTGAGCCCATGCACGGCCAGCCCCCAGCGCTGATCGAGCAAGTCGGGCACGGATGCACGCGCCGCTGTCAAGGCCGTCACCAGTTCGGTGCCGGACGCGAGCCGGTGGATCAGATCGGCCACGATCCGTGCGGTCGGCTCGGCCGGGAGCAGCCACAGGCCGCCGATCACGGTCGAGAACCCGGACAGCAGCATCGCCGAAGGCAGCGTGATCGGAAACGAGACCGGTGGCGCGGCCAAGGCCCGGCAGGCGGCCACGACGGCCGCGCCGGCTTTCACCTCGGTGGCGACCTGCAGCGCCGGCACCGGCTGTGCCGCGGTACCGGTGCGGAAGCTCAGGCCGGTGCCCTCGCCGTGGGCGAAGACCAGAAGCAGATCGCAGGTCTGCGTAACACCGGGGGAGTAGTGGGCGACGGTCAGCGTGCCCGACCGTTGGGCGGCTTCGAGCGCGGCGCTGACCTCGTCGGCACCTTCGACGCCGGGATCGATGAGGGTGACGACGGTGCGCACGACGCCTGACGTAGGAGCCAGCCGGGCGTGCACGGACAGGGAAGGAGTCAGGGCGACGGTGACGTCGTCGAACACCGGCGCCGCCTGCCACGGCAGCGACCACAGTTCGCCGTCCGGCACGATCACGATCGGCTGCCGACCGGCATCGGCGAGGCGCTCCAGCAGCGCGGCCGGCAGCAAGGAGCTGATCAAGCGGTTGACCTCGCGCAGGTCGGTCGCGCGCAGCTCCGCCGGGCGGGCGCGCCCGAACCTCCGCAGCACCGCGGCGTCGGCGTCGGTCAGCAACGTCGACTTGATGGCGACCGAGTCCGGCGGCTCGACGTACATGCTGAGCACCGACGCGTTCTTCGTGGCGAACATGCGCTGCCGCCGCAGCAGCAACGCCGGACGTCCCCGCAGGCCGTGCACGCAGCCGGCGAGGTCGGGCCAGGTGGGCAGGGCACTGGCCACATCGGCGAACCGCGCCTGGACCAGGGCCGGAAGGACATCGAGGTGCTCGTCGAGGACGATGTCGGACAGGCCGGCGTCGGCCAGCGCCTCGAGGAACTCGGCCAACAGGTCGGCCGTGGCCGCGGTGGCGTCGATGGTGAGCATGCTCGCGATCATGTCGATGCCGGTCCTGGCCACTGCCGGCACCTGTCCGTAGCGCTGCCGGGACCGCAGGGCCCGCACGACCGTGGTGAGCCCGCGCCGGGCCGCTTCGACGTCCACCTCCCGTTCGCCCAGCGCGGCCATCGCCTCGGCCAGGCCACCGACGACCGGATTCCCGGTCTCGTCGTGAAGCCGGCCGAAGTCCTCCGCCAGCGATCGTGCGGCAGCCTCCCGGTTGCCCGCGCGGACCGCGTCCCCGGCCGGCTCGAGCTGCGAAGGCAGATCCGGGTGGAGGGTCGCACGCAGCCTTTCCGCCTGGCGGGCCCGCGGGTCATCCGGCGGCAGAGTCGCGGCCAGTTCGTACGCTCGAAGGATATCCGCGCGGTCCTGGCTGATCAGGGCGAGCACGAACGCCGCTGCCGTTTCTTGGCTCGGCGTGAGGTCGTCCGCGGCCGCAAGGGCCCGCTCGGCGGCCCAGCGCCCCAGCTGGTCCTGTTCGATGTGGTGCGCCGAAAGGGCCACGGCCACGAAGTCGGCCGTACGGCGGGCCGGGCGCCCGCTGTCCGCCAAGACGCCGAGCGCGGCGGCGACGGCCAGCCGTTCGGTATCGGCGAGCCGGGTCGGCATCAGCTGACGCGCGGAAGTCGCTGCCGCTTCGGCGAGTTCGTCGGTGAGCTCGTCTGGCAGGAAGGCGGCGCGCACGCCGCCGAGCAGAGCGACGAGAACGGTTTTGTCGATGTCCGATCGGGCGATCTCGTCGATGATGCGCTGTGCGGACTCGGCGTCGTCTCGCTGCTGGGTGCTCCAGCAGCGACGGCTCAGCACCTCACCCAGCGCCGCCAGCGCCACCTCGTCCGTCACGACGCCATCTTGCCCAATCCCGGGCCGCGCCACCGCACGGAGTTTCCGGGCTGGTTCCGAACGGAGCCGGAAACCGGAAATCCCAGGAAACGGCGAGAACGTCGGCGCGTGGTCGTCACCCGCCTCCCGCGGCGGGGCCACGCAAGCGAAACGAGGAACGATCGTGACGTTCTCCATGCCGATCGACGAGAGCCGTCGGCACCTGCACACAACCGGGTTCGTCCTGCTGCGCGGGTGCGAGTTCACCGACGGCCGGACCGTCGACCGTGGCGCGGTCGGCGACCTGATGAGCGTCTTCGGGAAGATCTCCGCGCGTGACGGTGGCACCGCGATCTGGCCCGTCCGGCCGGCCACCACGGACGTGCACGCGACGTTCAGTGTGCGTGCGGGCGCTGCCGAGTGGCACACCGATGCCGCCTACCGCGACGTCCCGGAGGACTTGGTGGCGTTGCTGTGCGTCCGTCCCGCGGCCGACGGCGGCGTCAGCCGGCTGCTGCACCAGCGGCACGCTCGCACGGGTCTGGACGCCGACGTCGTCACCGCGCTGCGGCAGCCGTCGTTCAGCTGGCGTCCGCCGGCGGTGTTCGGCGGCGGCAGCATCCGACAGTTCCCGGTCCTGGCCTCGGACACCGTCCGGTGGCGCTGGGACAACCTCGAGGTGGCGCGTCCGCACAACGCCGTTGCGGCGAGCTTCCGGGAGCACCTGGCCGCTGCCTCCGGCGCGCTCGACCTGCCGTTGCAGGCCGGGGACGTGCTGGTGTTCGACAACCGCCGCGTCCTGCACTCCCGCACGGCGTTCACCGATCCCCGGCGGCACCTGCTGCGGGTCCGGCTGTGGACCCGTGCGGAAACGCGTGCCGGGGAGCAGCGATGACCGCGACGCCGCTGTCGGCCGGGATGCTGGTGGAGGCGGCCCTCGACGTGCCGGCCTGGGACGGCGAGCGGGCGGACTGGCGCGCGCGGGGCATGGCCGAGCTGCTGGTGCAGGCGCTGGCCACGGGTGACGGAGACCTGGCGGATGCCGTCTTGCGCGTGGTCCCGTCGATCGGCCCGGTCGGGTGGCGGTTCGCCGAGCGGGTCAGCGCGCTCGGCGACATCTCGGTGTCGCGGTTCGGGATCCGGCCGATGCCGTCGATGCGCTACGTCCCGACCAGGCCGATCGCAACCCGTCTGCCGGACGCTGTACAGGAAGCGGCCGGTCGTCTCGCGCGCCTCCTGGACCGCCGGGAAGCGCCTGAGCCCGACGGCCCGGGCTACCAACGCCGGGTCGCTACCACCGCGCGTCGAGTCGCCGAGGTCCTGGAGCGCACGGCCGTCGACCGGCCGGCCGCGGTCCGGGGCCACCGGTGCGCCGACCTGGCGATTCCGGCGATGCTGACCTGGCGCGGCTGGCTGGCGACCGGCTGCGGACCGCTCTTCGCCGCGACGCCCCGCCTGATCACCGAGGCACAGTTGCGGGTCTGGCTCGGGCTGCACGTGGGCACGCACCTCGACCTGCTCGCCCGGAGCGCCGCGCCGGTCCGCTGGCAGTTCGGCCGGCGCCTGCTTGCCGCCGAAGCCCTGGCCACGGCGGTCGAGATCAGCGCTTACCTCATCAGCGAGCGGCCGGACGAGATCGCCGTGCTGCGCGCCGGGTTGATCGAACGCCTGTCGCGACTGCCCGGCATCGGCGAGTGGGGACCGCGCGCGGCGGCAAGCTCGCCTTCGATGGCATCGGCCGCGACGATGAGCAGTCCTGAGTTCGTCGCCCTGCCGACGCTCGCTTGCGCCTACGTCGCGGGTCCGTTCGTGTTGGCGGAGAAGCGGTTTCGCAGCCGAGGCGTGCCGCAGGAGTACGCCGACGCGCTGGACCGGCGGTGGCGGCGGGCCGGTCTCGCTCACGGCTGATGTCCGCGCCCGCTCACTGCGTCCCGGAGCTCTTCGCGATCCGGTCCCGCAGTGAGCGGGCGGCGGACAGCAGCGGGTGCGTCTTGGCCAGGGCCGTCAGCCCGTGGGCCAGCGGCCGGTCGGACAGGACCGGTTCCAGCAGCTTCGCGGCGTGCTCCGGAGAGTCGTCGAGCTGCAGCCGGGCCAGCGCGACGCGGACCGCGAGCACGCTGGGGTGCGCGGGGTCGATGCCGGTTTCGCCTTCCCTCAGCGCGCGGCGAAAGGTCTGGCGCGCACGGTGCCCCTCGCCTCGTGCCGCGTAAGCCTGGCCGAGATCGTGCAGCAGGTCGACGTGCCGCGGGAGGACGGGCGTGGACGACGAGGCGTCGACGAGCCGTTCGAGGTCGGCGACCGCGGCGGCTTGATCGAGCTGCCAGGCCGTCACCGCGGCGACGCGCCGGTACTCGATGCTTTGAGGATCAGGATCGGTGAGGTGACGCCTCAGCAGCGCGAGGCCGTCGTCGAGCACCTGCGCACTGCGGGCGGCGTCTCCCGCGGCAAGCCAGGCAGCGCCGAGCCAAACGCGCACGGAGAGGGCGTGCCGGAAGGACATGTGCTCGGCTACCCAGTTCTCGTCCTGTACGAGCTCATCGAGAATCCGGCAGGCGGACTCCGGATCACCGAGGGCCAGGTAGCAGCGAGCTTCCAGCGTCCGTGCCTGCCTGGTCAGCAGTGAGTGGCGGCCGGTCGCGTTCGCCGCGGCCGTGACGGCATCGGTGACAGACCGGCGGGCGAGGTCCGGGTGACCGGCCGCCAGCAGTGCGCGGCCGTGGGTGGCGCGCGCCAGCGCGGCGGTCGGGCCGTCCGGCGCGACCGCCCGCCCGCCCTCCCCGTCGATCACCTCAAGCAGGTCCTCGGCCAGCCGGACCGCATCCGTGACCTGGCCCGCGTGCAGGTGCGCCCGGGTCAGCACCACCGTGCTCACCACCGCCGCGTCCCACAATCGCGGTACGGGGCTGGACCAGACCGGACGCAGCGGGCGGGCGGCGACGGCCTGCCGGGCGAGGGTCAGGGCTTCGGTGACTCGGCCGGTCCGCATGTACAGCTCGGCGAGGTTGGTGCGCGCCCGGGCGATGTCGTGTTCGTTGCCGAGCCGGCGCGCCTCTCGAAGCGCCTCGGTCAGACTGGTCTGCGCTTGGGGATAGTCGCCGTAGCGCAGCGCGCACTGTCCGTGCCTGCTGCGCAGGCTTCCGATCAGCAGGGGGCTGGGCTGAGCGCGCAGTGAATCTTCCAGCTGCGAGAACTCCGTCAACGCCAGGCCGAACTCCCGCAGCGCGCGTCGCCACAGTGTCTGGCCGGAGATCAGTGCGGTTCCCAGTTCGGTCCGGCTGGCGATCTCCCAGGTCGGGGCATGCTCGGGCCGCAGCGCGCGGAGCAGCTGTTGTTCGGCCGCGTACGCCCGGCCGACCCACGGACCGGTCGCCGGCAGCAGCATCCCGGAGAACCACAGCCCCGTCACCTGCTCGGCGATCACCGTTGCCGGGGCGTGGGTGTTCTGCCACCAGACGCGCAGCAGCAGGTCCGACAGAGCGTCGGCCATCGACTGGTGCGCCGCGGTGTCGAGGTGGCCGACGGCTCGCGCGGCCACCTCGACACCTTCTCGCAGTCGCGGCGCGAACCCGACCCAGCGGTTGTGCGTCCGCGCGGCGCGCAGCACCGTGGCCCAGGGCTCGCCGAACGACTCGCTCCGCCAGGCCTTCTCGTCATCGTTCTTTTCGTAGTTGGAGATGTCGCTGAGCCCGTACACCAGCTGAACCATCAGTGTGCGTTCGCGGTGCAGGAACCCGGCGATGTTCTCCGCCACGTCGTGGAGAAGACGTCGTGCCTCGCCGACGGTGTGGCGTTCGGTGCACGGCGAGACGGGATTCTCCAGCCAGCACCACAACGCCGTGATGATCATCATCGCGCGCTTGCGGCCGAAGCGGCTGGTGAAGCTGCTCTTGCCGATGCCGAGCACGTGCGCGCAGGCCTTGACGTCGAGCTTGCGGTAGCCCTCGCCGCGGAAGCTCTCGAGAAGGAGCTCGGCGGCCGCCTCCGGCGTCAGGTCCTGTGCTCTGCCGCTCATGGCCTTAAGTCCAATTTCTTCCCCTCTTTTGTGGACTCGCCGTCGTGATCGGCCTTCCTACGCTCGCCGGCTACGGACAGGAACACCGAACGGATGAACTGGAGAACCGATGTCTTCACCTCGCCGGAGGCGACCACCCCGAGTGCGTGTCCTCATTGCCGGCGTCTTCGTCGGCTGCCCGATGGCGATCTCGGCGGCATGCGGGGTCGACGAGCCGACGTGCGACGAGACCTTGCCGGCCTACCAGGCCGCGGCGCCGGACCCGGGCGACCCCGACTCCCGCCTGGAGGTGCTGGTCGACCACACCGCCGACGCCCCGCGCATCAAGATGCCCGCCGAGCTGGGCGAGAAGCTGCACGACATGCTCGACGCGCACACCGGCGGCGGCCGGGTGCTCATCGACGTCGGCCAGATCCAGGGACGCAGCGACGGGGCGGCGTTCTGGAAGCAGACCAACCGCGTCGCCCGGTACCGCACGGACGTCGACGCCGACCGCGACGGCTACGTGCGCCGGGTTCTCGGATGCCTCGATGCCTGGACCTCCTCCCTCGTCCCCCAGCAGCCCGACAGCAGCCTGCTCGACGCGCTGCAGAAAGTCAGCCGCCAGATCGGTACCGAGCACGGGCCGGTCAGCGTGGTGGCCGTGTCCAACGGGCTGGACAACACCGCGCCGCTGGACCTGCGCGTCCCGCTGGCCGGCGACGCCACTCCGGAATCGGTCGCCAAGATGCTCGCCGGCGACGCCGAAATCCCGGGTCTGCAGGGCGTGGACGTGCAGATCCTCGAGCTGGGGCAGACATCGCAGGGGCGGCGGCAGATGACCGAGGGCGAGCAGCGCTGGATCGTCTCCGTCTGGGGCGAAATCCTCAAGGCCGCCGGCGTGGCCAAACCGCGGCTCGAACGCAAGTCCGGGGACATCCTCGACGGAGCACCGGCGAACGTGCCCGCCGACGCCGTATTCGCCGCGGCACCTCCGCAGCCGAAGCCGCCGGTCGGCACCGGCAGCGTGTCGCTGTCGGCGCAGGCGCTCTTCGACCCAAACTCGCCCGTGCTGGCGCCGGCCGCCGAAGCTGTGCTCCGCCCGTACGTGACGATCCTGCAGGGCCCCGGCGCCCATGCCACCATCACCGGTCACACCGCCACCTGGGGCCCGATCCCCGGCCGGGACCTCCTGTCGGTCCAGCGCGCCGAAGCAGTGCGGAACTACTTCATCGAGCAGCACGTCCCGGCCGAGGCGCTGGCTCCCGCCCGCGGTGTGGGCAGCAGCGAGCAGGTCGTAAACGACATCGACCCGGCCGGCAACCTGATCGAGCAGGCTGCTCAACGCAACCGCCGGATCGTCCTCGACATCGTCACTCCCACGAAAGGACGCTGACCCATGAGCACTGACGACGACCCGCCGGACCTCCGCGGTCGTGAAGATCGTCCGAAGAAACCCTCGTTCTGGCGCAGGTGGCGCAGCAACCGGCCCTTCGCGCCACACGAGCGGCGGATGCGAGAGGACCTCATCCACGAACTGGTCAACGGCAGATCCCGGTTTTCGGAGCGCGAGAAGGTCTTCGGCGACGTACGTGGCGAGCTCATCGCCAAGGCGGGTGTGTACACCGCCTGCGAGGCCAGAAAGGGCGAGCTGACTTCGACTGGCGGCGGGCTCGAACAAGCTCACGAGCAGCTCGTTCTCGCCCAGGAACGGGAAGGGGCCGGGGCCGTCCTGCTCGCGCGGCGCCTCGAGGAGCTCCGCTATCAACGGAGGATGGCCGATCTTCCGGCCGACCTCGACGACATGCCGGAGCACCAGGGCGGGACCCGCCGCCGTCCTACGAGGACCCGCCACAGCGGACGACGCCGCCGCACCTGCACCCCGACCGGCACCTCGACCTGGCCTCGCTGGAGACCGGCGGCAAACGCCGATACCGGCGCCTGCTCGCCCGCACGGCTGACGGCGTCGTCATCGCTTTCGACGAGCTGTTCTTCTTCCAGATCTACTTGACCATAAGCGGTTTGCAGGTCGGGCGGACGGACTGGGGACACCTGGTCATCGGCATGACCGGCGGGTTCTTCCTCGGCCTGCTCAGCCCGGTGGTCGTGATCGTCGCATCGCACGTTCTCGCGGAGCACGTCGCCCGTCTGCGCCACGGGATGCTGAAGGCCCCCGCGTACGTGATGTCGTCGGCGTCCGGACGCAGCCGTCACCTGGTGCGCGCGGCGCGCTGGATCACCCGCCACCTGCCCGGCCTGGGAGCCACCCTGATCTTGACGGCGGCTTCAATCTCCTTCGGGCTCGCCGCGTCGGCTCGGCTCGGGGCCTCCCAGGTGAGCGACGGGACCCTTCGCAACGCCATGGCCCCGGTCCTGGTGCTGTTGTTCGTGACCTTGCCCTGGGTCGTGTTCTTGGCCCACCTCTACGCGGAGAACCCGAAGCTCGAGCAGCTGGAAGCGTTGCGGGCCGAAGACGAAGCGCGGCCGCCCACCGCCTTGGTTCTCGCGGAAGAAGCCGCCGAGATCGCGCACGACAACTGTCAGCGCGCGAAGGAGGAGGCGATCGCGGCCGCGGCCCGGCGCGACACCGCATGGGACGCGGTGTACCGGACGGTCCACGACGTCCTGTCCGAAGTCGACTACTACCTCGCTCAGGCGTCCAATATCAGCCTGGGTGTCCGGGCCCTGGTCACCTGGCCGGACATCAGGACCGGTGAGCCCAGAAGGCCGCTCACCGCCGAACTGGTCAAGGCCCTGGCCGAGGTGTCGGTCGATCTGTCGCCGCTCGAGCCGCACCTGGCCCAGCTCGAACGCCTTGCTCCTGGAGAATCTCAGGCCCAGGAGATCCGGGCGCTTCGGTCACAGGCGCGGCGGATGCACGGGATCGTCGTCCTGGCGCCAGTGATCGGACCGAAGACCAATGGTTCCGTGCCGAAGGAAGTCGCGGAGGACATCATCCAGAGCGAGGAGAAGCCGCAGGCGTGAAAGCGTGGCGAATGCGGCTCCTCCGGCTCGGGAAGGAGCGGGCTGGCGGGCACCGCCGACCGGACGGCAGCCTGCCCCTTCCCCGGCTGCAGGTCTTGCCGCGGCCGAAATCGTTATCCCTCCCGCGACGCCGCCAGGAGTGAGGATCAAGTCGTCGTCGACGTGGTCAGGTCGGCGGCGCGCCACTTGCGCAGGATGCGGCGCCCGTAGTTGTGGGTGCCGGCGATCCGGTCGAGGTCGGCCCCGGTCGGCGTGCGCCCCTGCCGCCGCTCTTTTTCATAGAACTCCCACATCCGTTGCTCCGCGGTTTTGTCCACAGGCTCATCCGACTCTGTGGACAAGTCGGCCGCCTCTGCTTCCCGTGGGATTTTGAAGGCCTGTGCCGACGGCGAGCGTCGGCGCTTCAAAGCTCGGTTCAGTAATTCGACAGCGAGCAACAGGGCAAGGGGCGGGCAAGCGGCCACCATGATGCCGAAGATGCTCAGTTCGGGAGCCGAGGCGATGTTGGCGCAGAGCGAGAGCGAGATGCCGAATACGAACGCGAGCTAGGCCTGCCACTTGCTCCCGGCAGCTTTCCAGAGCTCGACGGTAGCGATGGTGAGCAGGCCGTCGATGATGAGTGGCCAGATCCAGGCGGTCGCCTCGTCCGCGCCGAAGCGCAGAGCGAAGTGGAGGCCGTGCCGGTAGGAGGCGAACGCGGCGCCGACCGCGATGAGGCCGGTGAAGAAACACTGGATCCCCAGTGACAGGTCATGCCGGTGAGTTCGCGTCATGACCGTCCCCAGTGGCCTCGGCCGAACTCGACGAGGGTCAGTGTCGCGGAGATCTCCAGGTCGGAGCGACGTCCAGGCCGCGTGGTAGCTGTGCGTACCTCATCGGGGATACGGCGTTCTGTACCGGGGGCTTGCACGGGGCCACCGGTCTGGCACTATCGCCGCCGGCTGACAATCGACTCGACAACCTCCCTAGCCCACTTGGCTGCGTGGAACAGGCGGCCGGATACCTGGAGGGAGCTCAGGCCACTCCTGCGAGACGTTCGCGGACTCGCGAGACTGCCCAATCGAGACGGCCGAGACCTAAAATTCTCCGTGACCTTGGAAATACAGGCGCATCAAACACGTCCAGCAAACGGCGTATCTCAACTGACGGGACCATCGAGACACGTTGAGCTGGCGAGCCGCGGCGGTGCTGCCGGACTCGGTTGCTGTTGATCTTTGTGTCGGCCAAGCTGGCGGGAGATGCCGTGGTTGATCAGACTGATGCCGTTGGCGGGCAAGTTGCTCGAGACGACTCGCCTCCGTTTGCTGCAGTGTCCCCTGCTGTTGCCGACGCGGTGGTCGCAGCGCTCATTCCGAGCTATTCACGGCCTATGCATGCTCAGCGTTCTCCGGTATTGCCAATGGCTGAACTGCAGTCATTGCTGAGCGACGGGTCCATGCAGTACGAGATCAGCCGAGTTGACTCCTCGGGCAGACTGTCTGCGCGAAGGCTTCTTCTTGCGTTGAACTGGAAAGTTGGAGATCAGCTCGCACTGCAGACGTCTGACGGTATCATTGTACTTCGTCCCGCAACACGCAGCGTGAGCCGCGTAACGAAGCAGTGCAGTGTGGTGCTTCCGGCTGCGGCGCGGTTTCGGTCCGGAATCCACGGCGGCGACGGTGTCTTACTAGCGGCTGCGGTTGAACACGACACGCTGGTGGTGCACTCATTCTCGGTCCTGGATCAGATGATGTCCCGCTATCACCCGGCGCGCGCGACAGCCGCGCAGTGACCATGGCAGCACAGCAGTCACGCTGCGCTGACCGGGCTGACGATCTGGCCGCGGCACGTCTTCTGCTGGAGCGGCTGGGCGTCGACCCAGCCGACCTGGTAGCTGATCAGTCTGAGTGCCCGACGTCTGTGCCGACCTTCAGCGAGTATATTCCGGTGGTGGCCGCGGCTGTGTCATTAGGTACACGTTCTACCTACGCTTCCTACTGGAAGCACCTGGAAACCAGCTGGGGAAGTCGGAGAATCGACGAACCCACCCCGTCTGAGGTCAAGCAACTCGCCGAAGAAGTCAAGGCGAACGCGGTCAGCCGTAACAACTTCCGCGGCGGAACCGGCGCAGCCGAGAGCTTCATCGCTGCAGCAAGGTGCCTCTACCACCATGCTGAAGACGACCGGCTGATCACACGGGTAGCGAATCCCGCTGCCCGCGTCAGCAAGCCACGTCGCTTACCATCGCCCCGGCGTGCACTCACTGCCTTAGAACTCACAGAGATCAACGGCGTGGCCGGCTCGACTGGCGACGATCCTGAGCTCGACTCACTCCTTCTCCGGCTCCACACCGAGACCGCATGCCGCCGCGGCGGGGCCTTGCAACTGAGGCCACGAGATCTCGACCGGCATCAGTGCCTGATCTACCTGCGCGAGAAGGCGAACACCAGTCGGTGGCAACCCGTCTCGCCCAGCTTGATGGCCCACTTGATTTCACACGGCGAAGGTCGAGGCGCCGTTGATCCCGATGAACCGCTCCTGCGCTATCGACGGAAACGCCCCATCACCAGGCGTCGCTACGACCACCTGTGGGACCGCGTAGGACGACACCTGCCATGGGTCGCGCATCAAGGTATCTCTACCCACTGGCTGCGCCACACGACTCTCACCTGGGTTGAACGTACGCATGGCTACGCGGTCGCCCAAGCCTATGCCGGTCATCAGAGTTCGACCACGTTGAATCAGGCCGGAACAACCGCAACCTACGTTAAAGCCTCGATCCACGACGTTGCTGCGGCCCTCGCGGTGCTCACCCGCGAACCGCATCCCGTTGCAGGCGGCGGGTCGCTAGGGGAAGCGTGATCTGCTATCGTCAAGCCATGACTTTCCCTAAACCGGGGAAGATTTACCGCCGTGGGGGTTCAAGTCCCCCTTTGAACACGTAGACGTGGGAAATCTCCCGCTTCGCGGTTGGGCTTCTGGATCTCAGTCAAGTCGCAGGTCCGTGGCGAATTTCAGGGTGGGGTTATAGATCAACTCGGTCTCGGACACTCAATTACCCCATTGAGCCGCGCGTCGCGGCCAGGTCAGAGTAGCAGCAGCTGGTCGCCGCCGGTCTCGACTGTCGTGGCAAGTGCGGATTGTGGGCTGGATGCCTTGACTTCTCGAGGCGGGCCGCCGCACATGATCGTTAGGTCGTTCGATCTGAGGTAGTCGGCGATCGTAGACCCGTCGTCACCGACAGTATCGGCGAATCGCACGTGGAGATCGTTGAGTAGGTGGTCTTCGCGAACGTAGACGTTTTTGGCGAGTTCTGGTGGGCGGTTGCGGGCGCTGGTGTGGCCGTGGCGGCAGCGGCAGCCCGGTCGGCCGTTCACCCAGTGAGAATCCAGTCGACGGCCGCACAGCTGACATTGCACGAGCCCTGCCAGCACGTACGTCCTGGTATGGCCGTGCTGGGGGGGTCGGGCTGCGCGCATGCCCTGAATCGCCGCGAAGGTGGCCTCGGTGACGAGCGCAGAATGTGTCACCTTCTCCGACTCGGCCCAACCTCCTGTCGCCGGCGGCCGAGTGGGAACGCGGCGATGGGAGGGGGCCGTAGTTCTGGTGCCGTGCCGGTTCCACACCTGCCGTCCGGTGTACCGCGGGTTTTCGAGGATGCCGATGACGGTCCGGATGATCCACTCGTGCTTCGTTCGATGACGATTCCGAACCCGGTCGGCACGCGACGGGCACGGGACGCCGCGGTCGTTCAGTTCCCGTGCGATTCCGGCTACGCTTCGCCCGGTGGCTCGTTGCTGGAAGATCCACCGCACCCACGGTGCGGTGGCCGGATCGGGCTCGAGACGGTGTAGGCGGCGACCCCAGCTCGCATGGGCTCGGTTCGGGTGCGGACCGGCATCGGCTAGGCGGTAGCCGTAGGGTGGCCAGCCGCCGAGGAACCTGCCTTGAACACAGGCCTGGATGTGCATCGCCGTCAGCACTCGGTGCCGAACCCGCAACACCTCGCGACGTGACTGGGACCCGAGCAACAGCATTAGTGCCTGGTGCACCGGGTCATCAAGGTTCACCGGACCGTCCGCTTCGGGGAGCCACAGCTGGATGCCTTGCTCCTGGAGTGTGGTCAGCACGGCGTTGAACTGGTCGCCGTAAAACGCTCGCTCGTACTCGCCAATGACGACGGCATCGAATGAACGGTTCGGGTGTTCCGCGGCTGCCATCAGCTGGGCCGCGGCCGGCCGTTGACGCCAGGGCAACCGACGTGAACACCCTTCGTCGAAGTACTCCGTCACGGTCACGCCGCGCCCGCGGATTGTCTCCTCGGCGACCTCTCGCTGCCACCCCAACGACGTCTCCCGGCCCTGGAACTCGACCGTGGACATCCGTCCGTAGAACGCGAACCTCAGCCCGCGGTCTCCGACGGCCTGCCGACGACACCGGGCGCCGGCCCGACGCGGCGGCACCGTGCGTGGCAGGATGGCTTCGTGGGCGGTTTTGATCATCGTGTACCTCGGTGCTTGAGGCGGTTCGGGGCGCGGGTGGAACGCGGTCGCCCGGCACAGATGACGAGGTTATAGTCGATCGCACCCGAATGGCCGCACTGCCGCTCGTAGGCCCGTTACTGCACTGTGATTGGCCGACTGTCGTTCACGCACGGATCGTCCCGCGTTGCCAGGGTGTCATCGCCGACGACGACCGGGCGCAGGGTGTGTGGCAGCGATTGGGCGGCGTCGGGGATGATGAACGCGTCCCGGGCGTCGGTTTGGCGCGGTCGGGGCAGAGGTCGGCGATGCGGCGCATCGCTAGCCCGGGCAGATAAGCCACCTGGCGTCCGACGCACGGTCGGCCGCGACCGGCGGCTCCGGTCGTGGCCGGCTGGAAGACCACGACCAGCAGCGTTCCGCGCCGCGCGAGCGTGTTGAGCAGGGCTTGCAATTTCGGTTAGGTGTTGGACCGCTCGGCGTCATGCGGCCGCTTCCGAGTGGTAGGCGGGGTGAACTTCGTCGCCCGCTGGAGAAGATTCATGAAGGCACTTGGCCAACTCGACGCCGCGGCGCTGACGGGTACAGGTCGCACCTGTGCTTGCCTCTATCGGCGAAGCATGTGAAGCGCTGACGATACCGGCTGGCCTCGTCGAGCCAGGCGTTGGTCTGCGACGCGGTCATCGCGCTCGCCAACATCGGCGACTTCATCATCGACAACACTGTCGTCACCTGGCAGACCGCCGACCGCCACTTGAGCACCCTTCTCGCGCCGGCGCGGACGCGCGACTGATTTGGCCACGTCTGATAGGTGCGCAGGCGCACCAAATGGTACGAATTCCTGTTCCGGCGCAGGCCGTTGCGGCGGAATCAGGCCATTGAACTTACCTCGTGCGCGCAGTCCATACTGTGGCTGCAGGTCTACATTCCCAGCTACGCCGGCTGGGTCAGTTAGATCAAGTCGCCCAGTGTGACCCCGGCTTAGTCGAAGGCGATCTTTCCTCTATATTTATGTGAACTGCACTGCTGAACGTCCCTGTCGTCAACGGAGGCGGGATGGAAAATCCACAACCTGCGGTCCATCGTACGATCATCGCGGTGGACATCGAGGGATACGGCGACCCGCGTCGCACCAATCCCCATCGACTCGCCGTACGTGCTGGACTGTATTCGGTCATGCGGCAGGCTTTCGAGGGTGCGAACATCCCGTGGGCAAAATGCGATCTTCAAGACCTGGGTGACGGTCTGTTTATACTTGCGCCACCAGAGATGCCAAAAGCTCACTTCGTGGAAGTGGTACCGCATCTGCTGGTTGCCGCCTTATGTGAGCATAACTCGACTCGTCCAGTGGAGGAGCGGATCCGACTGCGGATGACGCTGCATGCTGGCGAGGTGGCTTACGATGATCACGGGGTGACGGCAACGTCGATCAACCTCGCTTTTCGGCTGCTGGATGCGAAGCCGTTGAAGGACGCACTTGCTGAATCTTCTGGATTGCTGGCCGTCATTGCTTCCGAATGGTTTTTCGGTGAAGTAATCCGAAACTGTCGTGGAATTGATCCGGCCATGTTTAGGCTGGTCCAAGTCGACGTGAAGGAGACGATGACGACCGGCTGGGTCAATGTCATTGACCGCCATATGCCTGACAATATGAGCAGGGCTGCTGATAATCTACCCGCCGAGCTGACCAGCTTCGTCGGCAGGCGGCACGAGTTGAAGGAAGCGAAGCGCCTGCTGTCGACGGCGCGGCTCTTGACGTTGACCGGTAGCGGAGGTGTCGGCAAGACGCGGCTGGCGCTGCGGATAGCGGCCGAGCTACGCGCGGATTTCACCGACGGCGTGTGGCTGGTCGAGCTCGCCGAACTGCGTGACTCGAGGTTGTTGCCGAGCGCGGTGGCGACCGTGTTGGGGTTGCGTGATACCGCTGATCCGGCTGCTGGCCTCGCAGAATTTCTCAGGGACAGGCAGTTGCTGTTGGTGCTCGACAACTGTGAGCACATGGCTGACGAGTGCGCGGCCCTGGTCACCAAGTTGCTCACGGCGGCTGATCAGGTTCGCGTTTTGGCCACCTGCCGTCATGTACTACACGCTGAGGGCGAGCACGTCCTCTGTGTCGAGCCGATGGTGGTCCCACACGACGTCGACGCGAGCGGCGGAAGAGAGGCGGCCGGAAGCAAGCGTCAGACCGACGCGGTGACCCTATTCATCGATCGGGCGGCCGCGGCCGTGCCTCACTTGAAGCTCGCGCCGCGCGACATGGCAGCAGTGAAGCAGATCTGTGCGCGGCTGGAGGGTATTCCGCTCGCACTGGAGTTGGCCGCCGTTTGGCTGCGGGTGTTGTCGGTCGATCAGCTGCTACAACGCCTGGTGGACCGGTTCGCCTTGCTCACTATGGGCCCATGCACCGTGCGGGCGCGGCAGCGGACGCTCGAGGCCACGATCGACTGGAGCTATGAGCTGTGCTCTCCGGACGAGCAGTGGCTGTGGGCGCAGCTGTCTGTCTTCCCCGGCGGGTTCGACCTGGAGGCGGTCGAGCACATCGGCGAGGTTGAGCACGCGCCGAACGCCGGTGTACTCGGTGTCTTGACCGGATTGATGGACAAGTCGGTCCTGTTCCGCCAAAAAGGCGCGTTTTGCGGGCACACGTGGTATTGGATGTTGGAGACCGTGCGGGCATACGGTGCGGGCAAGCTCGCCGAGCGGGGAGGCGAGCAGGATGTGCGGTTGCGCCAGGCCGAGTACTACGTGGCTGTGGCCCAGCGATATCGATGCGAGGGGTTCGGGCCTGGGCAGCTGGAGTGGGTTGCACGGCTGCGCCGTGAGCACGCGAACCTCCGGGCCGTGATGGACCACTGCCTGTCGATCCCCGACCGGGCGAGCCAGGCGCTGGACATCGCCGCTTCCCTGTGGAACTTCTGGTACGGGGGCGCTCTCGTGCGCGAGGGCTACCGGCACCTGCATGAGGGGCTTGAACTCTGCCACGGTCACACACTGGTGCGGGCGCAAGCTTTGTATGCGGCCTCGTTCCTGGCGATCCAGATCGGTGAGGCCGGCCCTGCGGGGGAGATGCTGGCCGAACTGAGTGGCCTGGCCGAAAGTTTCGGTGACGAACGGCTCCGCGCTGGCTACGCCGAGTGCAGCGGGATGTCCGCGTTCTTCGCGGGTGACCTGTCCGGTGGCGCCGAACTGCTGGAACGTGCTCTGGCCGGGTACCGCGCGGCCGGTGACGCGCTGCTGGTATTCGACGCACTGGTCCTGCTCGCCGCCATGTACTTCTTCCTCGACGATCCGCGCGGCGAGGCTGTCGCTGCGGAGGCAGTGGCGTTGACTGAGCGACACGAGGCCCGTTGGTCGCGGGGGTACGCGTTGTGGGCGGTCGCAATTCACCGTTGGCGGTCGGGCCGCCCTCGTGAGGCTGCAGGCATCCTCCGTGAGGCCATCGCGTTGCGGTTGGCCGATCGCACCCTGCTCGCGTTTCTCTTCGAGGCGCTGACCTGGTGCCACTCGTCGGCTGCCGAGTACGAACGGGCCGCCCGCCTACTCGGTTGTACCGTGGCAATTTGGCGACAATCCGGCGCGCGCATCAACGAGACGAGCCCCTACCAGACTTTCGACGAGCAATGCGCCGAGCGAACATCCGCGGCACTTGGGGCCGAAGCGTTCGACACTGCCTTCACCGAAGGGGCCGGCTCCGGACTCGATGCGGCAATCCGGTACGCGCTAGACGAGAACCCACAACCACAGCACTAGCGGCCAGCGGATAGATCGGAAAAACTGCGCCACCGGCTTCCGTTCCGTGGCGCCGGACTACTGCTATCGATGTCATCGGCCATGTACGACTCGGAAATCCTGAAATCCTTCACGACCTGCTTCAACGAAGCATCGCCGCGACGGACCACGGCGACGACGTCGTCACGGAACTCACGGGAGCAGGGCTTGGCACGATGACATCCTTCTAGGGCCTGTATCGAAGTCGTCTCGAGCAAGCTGAGCTGGAGTTGGTGTTGCTGGGCGTGTCGGTGCTCGACATGGGTGAGGTCTCCGGTAGGTGGTTCGTCGACCAAGAAGAACCTGAACACCGGAGACCTCGTGGACAAACGCAAGTCGATGCAGCCGATGGCCGAACGGCTTGGCGTCGATCACCAGCAGCTGCAGCAGTTCGTCACCACCTCGACCTGGGACCACGTCGAGGTCCGGCGTCGGCTGGCCGCATGGGCCGGTGAGTTCGTCGACCCGGACGCCCTGGACATCGATGACACCGGGTTCCCCAAGGACGGCGAGGATTCCCCCGGTGTGGCGCGGATGTACTGCGGCGCGCTGGGCAAGACCGGGAACTGCCAGATCGGGGTGAGCGTGCACGCGGTCACCGACTGGGCCTCGGCCGCGATCGACTGGCGGCTGTTCCTGCCGGAATCCTGGGACGACGAGAAAGCCGCCGATGACCCGGCGAGCCGAGCGTGTCGAGGCTCGGTTCGCCGCGGGTGCCGATGTCCTTGGTGCCGTCGAGCTTTTCGGCTCTGACCCACTGGCCGTAGCCCTTGATGTCGGACACGCCGACCGGCATGACGCCGAGGGAGACGAGGTGTTCGACGGCGTTCCACTCGGTCGCCGCGACGCGCTTGGCGGGCCGGGCAGCTTCACCTCCTTGCCGCGCGCGTCGACGACGGTGATCGGACCGGTGCTGCCGGTGGCGGCGGCGTTGCTGGTGGGCGCCTCGGTGGTGCCGCAGCCGGCACGAAGAAACGTGGTGGCCGAGGAGCAGCCGGGTGATCCGCATGCTTCTCCTGTTTCGATGGGGCAGACCGACGCGGTGCGCGCCCCGGTGTCGTCGAAGCGGCCGACCGCGCGGGTGTGGATCCGCCCGCCGGGCTGCGGCCGGCACAATTCGGACGCGCCGACGTGGGCGGGCATTCGACGGATTCACCGAGCCGGCCGCCGGATCCCTGTACCGGCTTGGGTCAGGGGCCGTTGACGACCGTGACCGCGGTCACCTACTCTCACCGGAGCCCCGCTCGATTGAATCGTTTCAATTATCTGGGAGTCGATGTGGCCGGACGGCAGCGCCGCAGGAAAGCCCCTCGTACGGCCAGGAGCCTGCTGGCCGTCGTCCTCATGGTTCTCGGTCTGCTGCACGGCACCGAGGCCACCGCGACGACCGTGGCCACCCTCGACGGGCTCACCACGAACGGCCGGACCAACCCACTCGGGATTCCCGGAGCGGACCCCGTCTTCGGCTGGAAGATGTCCTCGCCGCGTCGGGCGGTCACCCAGATCGCGTACGAGCTCGAGGTCGGCCGGACGCCGGGAGCCGCCGACGTCTGGCGCTCCGGCCGGGTCAAGTCGGCGCAACAGGTCGACGTCGCCTACGGCGGGCCGGATCTCGCCTCCGGCGTCAGGTACTTCTGGCGGGTGCGCAGCTGGGACGACCGGGGCGCGCCCAGCCGCTGGAGCCAGCCGGCGTGGTTCGAGACCGGGCTACTGACCGCGGCCGACTGGGGTTCCGCTGCCTGGATCGGCAAACCGGCGCCGTCGGACGCCCAGTGGACCGACTACACCGTCACCGAAAACTTCCGGCTGAACAACCTGGCCTTCGGCACCTTCCTGCGTGCCCGGGACATCAACAACGCTTACATGTGGCAGGTCAACGTCGGCGACTCCGCGACGTCCGTGCCGCTGCTGCGTCCGCACCTGCGCGTCAACGGCGGCTACTCGGTGCTGGCCGAAGTGGACCTGCGGCCGTTCGGGTTCACCCGGGCCGGCCTGCTGGCCGGGACGCACACCGTGGCCTACACCGTCGACGGCACCACGATCCGGACCACATTGGACGGTGTCGTCGTCGACACGCGCACGGCCAGCGATTTCCCGAGCGGCCGGGCGGGCCTGCGCACTTACGAGACGGAATCGGTCACGGTCACGAAGTTCGCCGTCACCAAACCGGACGGCAGCGTGCTGGCGAACCCCGAATTCGCCGTGCCGAACCCGTTCACCGGCGGCAGCATCGACAACGGAGCACTGACCGTCACGGGTAGCACCGACGCCCTGCTGGCCGGCCGCGACTCCTACGAGCCGCTGCTGCGGACGTCGTTCTCGACCACGCCGGGCAAGCGCGTGGCGCAGGCTCGCGTCTACGCCTCGGCGCACGGCGTCTACCAGCTCACGCTCAACGGCCGCAAGGTCGGCGACCAGTTCCTCGCGCCGGGCTACACCGAGTACGCCAAGCGGATCCAGTCGCAGACCTACGACGTCACCGATCTGGTCCGGGCGGGCGCGAACGGGTTCGGTGCGGCGCTCGGAGACGGGTGGTGGGCCGGGAAGATCGGGCTCGCCGGCAAGGGGCAGTACGGGACCAACCTGGCGCTCGTCGCGCGGCTGAAGATCACCTACGCCGACGGCAGCGTGCAGTGGGTCGACACGGCACCGGGCTGGAAGTGGCGCACCGGTCCGTTCGCGGCGACCGACAACCAGCTCGGCGAGACCTACGACGCCCGGCTCGAACAGCCCGGCTGGGCGGCCGCCGGGTTCGACGACTCGGCGTGGGCGCCGGTCGTCACCCGCCCCTCGGACACGGCGAAGCTGTCGCCGCAGCCGGACGAGCCGGTGCGGGAAACCCAGGTTCTCGGCACGAAAGCGGTCAGCCACCCGGCGCCGGGGGTGACCGTGTACGACCTCGGCCAGAACATGGTCGGCGTGGCCCGGGTGAAGATCAGCGGCAAGGCGGGGGAGACGGTCAAGATCCGGCACGCGGAGGTGCTCAACCCGGACGGCACGATGTACGTGGCGAACCTGCGGGCCGCGACGGCCACCGACTACTACCGGTTCGCCGGCGACGGCACGGTCACCTACCAGCCGACGTTCACCCAGCACGGCTTCCGTTACATCGAGGTCACCGGGCTCGCCACGCCGCCGGCCGCCGCGGACGTGCAGGGTGTCGTGTGGGGTTCGGACCTGCCCCGCACCGGCACCCTGGGGACGTCCGACGGCATGCTGAACCAGTTGCTCAGCAACGTTTCCTGGGGTGCGCGGGGCAACTTCCTCTCGATCCCGACCGACACTCCGGCGCGTGACGAGCGGCTGGGCTGGACCGGCGACATCAACATCTTCGCGCCGACGGCGAGCTACCTCGGCGACACCCGGGCGTTCCTCGGGAAGTGGCTGACCGACGTCCGTGACGAGCAGAAGAGCAGCGGGTCCATCCCGGCGGTCGTCCCCTCGACGAATGGTGCGTTCGATGAGAGCGGCGTCGGCTGGGAAGACGCGCTGATCACCGTGCCGTACGCGGTGTGGCATGCCTACGGGGATGCGCAGGTGCTGCGCGACAACTACGCCGCGATGAGCCGGTTCTTCGCCTATGCCCGCGCGAGTGCCGGGTCGGACAACCTGGAGACCGGGCGGTTGACGTTCTTCACCAACGACTGGCTGAACCTGGACGACCCGTCGAACCAGGGTGTGCTCGGGACCGCGATCTGGGCGCAGGACGTCCGGATGATGGCGGAGATGGCCGCGGCCATCGGCCGGACCGCCGAAGCCGCCGAGTACACGAAGCTCTACGGCGACGTCCGCGCGGCGTTCGCCAACGCCTACGTGGCAGCGGATGGGACGGTGCTGGGCAACTCGCAGACCGGGTACGCCCTGGCGCTCGGCATGGACTTGATCACCGATCCGGCGTTGAAGGCCAAGGCGGGGGAGAGGTACGTGGCGAAGCTCGCCCAGAGCGACAACCACCTCAAGACCGGGTTCATCGGGACGCCGTGGCTGATGCCGGCCTTGACGAACATCGGCCGCGACGACCTCGCCTACACGTTGCTGTCCAAAAAGGACTATCCGTCGTGGGGGTACGAGATCGGCAAGGGCGCGACCACTGTCTGGGAGCGGTGGAACTCGATCCAGCCCGACGGCACGTTCGGGCCGGTGGACATGAACTCGTTCAACCACTACGCCTACGGCGCGGTCGCCGACTGGATGCACCAGTACATCGGCGGCATCCGGATCAAGGAGGCCGGCTACCGCCGGAGCGTCATCGAGCCGCACCTCGGCGGCGGGCTCACCCACGCCGAAGGCGCCATCGACACCGTCTACGGGCGACTCTCGGACGCCTGGAGCATCACCGGTGACGGGCTGACCATGGACGTCACCGTGCCCGCCGGCACCACCGGCGAAGTGGTGATCCCGGCGGCCAACGTCACCGAGTCGGGCAAGCCGGTGCGGTGGGCCCCCGGCGTTTCGAGCGTGACCTACGACGCGGCGAAGAAGGCCACCGTTGTGGTCGTCGGGTCCGGGAACTACCGCTTCCGGGGCTCGAAATAGCCGGGATTGGGCGTATCCCCGGGTAACGGTTGAGCCCCCCGCGCCGCCGAGCAGGTCGTCCGCTCCTGCCGGGCGGCGGCAGGGCCGGTATGTCAGCTACAGCGTCAAGGTGGCCGACCTGACGGCGCTGGGAGCGGACGTGCGGCCCTGGGACAGGCGGCGGGCGCCCACGCAAACCGCGGTAAACGGCGCGACTGCGGGCTGGCCCGCATCAAGAGCGGTGCGGGTCTGGGTGCGCGTCAGACGGGTCTTGCCGGCGCGCATTTCCCGCCTACGTCTGGATCAAGCCGCCGGGTGAGTCCGACGGCGCGAGCCAGCAGATCCCCAACGACGAAGGCAAGGGGGGTCGACCCGATGGGCGACCCGACCTTCCACGGTACCCAGCAAGCCGCGAACGCCTCGCTGCCGGGCAAGTGGTTCGAGGCCCAGTTCGGGCAGCTGGTCCAGAACGTCCACCCGCCCCTGTGCAGTAATGATCTCCCGGGCCGGGCGGCGTCGCGCATCCACCGTCCGGCCCGAGTCCATGCGCCATTCGGCGATCGCGGCGTCCCCTGAAGTCGCCTGCCGGACTGACACAGGTGAGAATGGAGTCCTCGACGGTGTTCGGCAGTTCGTCGAGGATCGCGCGTTTCAGCATGGTTTCGTACGCCGTGGTCATCAGCGGTGGTTCGCGTCCAGCCGGACGCGGTCGCGAAAGGCGGCCGGCGTCGTTCCGGTGCGGTGCTGGAAGTACTTGGAGAAGTTGGACGGATCGTCGAAGCCGAGGTCCTCGGCGATGCGGGCCACCGGGTTGCGTCCGTGGGCCAGTTGGCGCTTGGCTTCGAGGACGATGCGTTCGTCGACGAGCTGCTTCGCGGACAGGCCGGTGTTCTCGCGGGCGAGGCGGTTGAGGGTGCGGGTCGAATAGCCCAGCCGGGCGGCGTAGTCGGCGACTTTGTGCCGGGTCCGGAAACTGTTCTCCAGCTCGTCGCGGAACCACACGAACGCCTCGTGCGTGGGCGGGCGGCGGCCGCTGCCCTCCGGGACGGCCATCACCAGCAGGAGCAGCGCGGCGGCCAGCGCGCGGGCGAGCGCGGCGTCCCGCAGGCTCGCGTCCGGCGCGGCGGCGGTGACGAGCGCGGTGGCCAGCGCGGCCGCCGCCGGTGTGCCCGCGACCGTCGCGGCGGCCCAGTGGTTGGGCGTCGCCACGCCCGCAGACCGGATGAGCTCCCAGGTTCCGATGTCGATCGCGGACGGGGTGAACAGGAACACCGGGCCCTCGATGTGGTCGATGGCGCCCCACTGCTGCACCTGGCCGGAGCGCACCCAGAGCAGGTCGCCGGGCGCGAGCGGATGGCCGGTGAAGTCGACGGTGTGCACGGTGTGGCCTGCTTCGATCTCGATCAGCAGGTCGAAGCCCAGGCGCTGGGGCGCGACGAATTCGTGCGGTCCGCTGCGGGCCCGCATTCGTGCCAGCGACGTGAGCTCGATCTCGCCGGTCACCCCGGGTGGCGGCTCGTACCGGACCGGCCGGATGCTCTGTCCCATTTTTACCATGATAGGTCACGTGCCGACCGTGAAAAGGCCAGGTCGCGTTCCTACTCTGTGGTCATGGCAGTGAAATTGACCTATGTGTTCGACGCCTACTGCGGCTGGTGCCACGGCTTCGGGCCGGCGGTCGCCGGGTTCGCCGCCGCCAACGCCGGGCGGATCGAGCTCGACGTCGTCAGCGGCGGACTGTTCACCGGCGCCCGCGTCGCCCCGATCGGCACCATGCCCTACGTCGACGGCGCCAACGCCCGCATCGCCGAGCTGACCGGCGCCGAGTTCGGCCCCGGCTACCGCGCCCTCGTCTCCGACGGCCGGTTCCGGATGGATTCCACGGCCGCCGCCACCGGCTTCGCCGCGTTGCGGGCGGTCGCACCGGATCGGGCTCTGGAGGCGGCGGAGGCGATGCAGCGCGCGTTCTACGTCGACGGGCTGAGCCTCGCCGAAGCCGACACCTACCGGCACCTCGCCGGACTGCTGGGCCTCGACGCCGACGCCGTGCTGACCGGATTCACCTCCTCAGGTGCCTTGGCGGCGCAGGACTTCACCCGCGCCGCCCGGCTGGGCGTCACCTCCTACCCGACGCTGCTGCTGCACACCGCGACCGGCGTCGTGCGCCTCGGCGGCCCCACCTCGACCGCCGCCCACCTGACCGACGCCCTCGACCGCCACCTCACCTCTGTTTCGCACTGAACCCCGGAAGGACCGAACCATGAGCACCCTCGGTTACCAGATCATCGACGCGGCCGACACCTCGCTGAACAAGACCAGCGTGCTGGTCACCGGCGAGACCGAAGCCGTCGTCGTCGACGCGGCCTTCACCCGGGCCGACGGACACCGGATCGCCGCCGCGGTCCTCGACTCCGGCAAGCGGCTCACCGCCGTGCTGATCACCGCCGGCGACCCGGACTTCTACTTCGGCGCCGAAGTCATCGCCGACGCCTTCCCCGAGGCGGTGTTCCTCGCGCCCGCCGACGTCATCGAGCACATCCGCGACACCTACGACAAGAAGCTCACCGCGTGGGCGCACCTGGGCGCCAACCTGCCGACCCGGCTGGTGGACATCGCACCGCTGTCCACGCCGTCGGTCACCGTGGACGGCGTGGCCATCGAGGTTCGGCGCGGCAGCGCGGCCCTGGGCGACCGCGCCTGGTACGTCTTCGAGCCGGCGGAGCGCGCGCTGCTCGGCGGGGTGCTGCTGTTCGAGGGCCTGCACGTCTGGACCGCCGACAGCGGCAGCACCGAACAGCGCACGGAATGGCTCCGCGTCCTCGACGACCTGGAGGCGCTCGACCCCGCCTTCGTCGTGGCCGGCCACCGGGCCGCCGGCGCCCCGACCGACCTGACGGCCATCCGGCACACCGGCGACTACTTGCGGTTCTTCGAGAAGACCGTCGCCGAGGCCGCTGACGCCGCCGAGGCCGAGGAGCGGCTGCTGGCCGCGTACCCGGACGCCGGCCTGAAGATCGCCGCGTCGCTCGGCACCAAGGTCGCGAAGGGCGAGCTGACATGGGGCTGACCGAGGACACCTCGCCCGCCGCCGTCGTCCGGCGCCAGTACCTCGCTTCGGCCGCGGGTGATCTCGCCGCCCTGCGTGAGACGCTGGCCCCGGACGTCGAGTGGACGGAGATGGCGGGGTTCCCGCTCGCCGGCACCTACCGCACGCCGGAGGGCGTCACGAGCGGTGTCATGGAGAAGTTGGCGCAGGACTGGGAGAACTGGACGGCCCACGACGACACCTACGTCGTCGACGGCGAGGACGTCGTCGTCCTCGCCCGCTACACCGCGACGCACCGGGTGACCGGCAACCCGCTGAACGTCCGGGTGGCGCACCACTTCACGGTGCGCGGCGGGCTGATCGTCCGGTTCGAACAGTTCGCCGACACCGCGCTGGTCCGCGACGCCGCCACGTCGTGACGCGTGCCGGACCCGTCGAAACTCGCAGCGACGATCGCGAACTCGCCACCGGACGGAGAACCTTCTGCGTTGTACGGCAGAGCTTCCGGTCGGTGCGGTATTCGTTGGTGCTTGGCCAGGCAGAGCAAGCCGGCTGAGCTCAGCGCGGAGATCGAGGCTCTGGCGCCTACCGCGGAGCGGTCGACGCGCGGACGACCAATTCCGGAGTGAAGGTGACTTGCTGATGCTCGTGTGCGGTATCGCCGGTCTCCTGCATCAGCAGCTCCGCGGCCGTGTGCCCGAGTTGCCGGCGCGGTTGCCGGACCGAGGTGAGGGGGACGGTCGCGGCAGCGGCGAACTCGATGTCGTCGTAGCCGACGATCGCGAGGTCGTCCGGAACGCGGATGTGCAGGGCGGCGCACGCCTGGAGCAGGCCGAGAGCAAGCAGGTCGTTGGCGCAGAACGCCGCGGTCGGGCGATGCGCGGCCGGCAGGCCCGCGAGGCGGCGGCCCGCGTTCCCGCCGTCCGCCACGGCCATCTGCGACGTCGTGAGGTCGACCAGGCGGTCCCGGCTGAGGCCGGCGGTCCGCAACGCGCGCAGTGCGCCCTCTCGGCGGTCGCGCACCTGGCCGACGCCGAGCGTTCCGCCGATGAACGCGATTCGGTCGTGGCCCTGCTCGAGGAGGTGGCGGACCGCGATTTCGCCGCCGACCACGTCGTCGACGGCGACGGAGCAGTGGCTGCCGGAGTTGCGGGTGCGGTCGACGACCACCAGCGGTGTGCCTCGCCGTGCGATCTCGTCGAGCTGAGGTGAAGCGGGATCTACCGGCGTGATCAGGATGCCCTGCACGCGTTGCTGTTCCAGCCGTCCCAGGTGAGCGGCTTCACGGGCGGGGAGATTGGCGCTGTTGCACAGGAAGAGCGAAAGGCCAGTTTCGTCCACCGCGTCCTCCGCGCCGCTCGCGACGTCGGTGAAGAAGGGATTGCGCCCGTCGAGCATCACGTACGCGAGTACCCGGCTGTGTCCGACGCGGAGGTGGCGAGCGGTCTCGTTGCGCACGAACCGCAGCTCGGCGATGGCGGTCTGGACCCTGGCTCGGGTCTGGGAGCTGACCAGGTCCGGTCGGTTGAGCACGTTCGACACGGTGCCCACCGACACCCCGGCCGCGGCGGCGACCTCCTTCATGCCGACGGTGCGCCGCTCCGTGGGCTGAGGCAAAACGTTTCACCACCTGATCGCGCTCGGCGTTGACTTGCCTTTACAGGGGATAGTAGCGTCATCGCACCCGGTGTTGAAACCTTTTAATCTTCCGGAGGACGCGATGGTGCGACAGGATCCGGTTCGGGCAGCCCGCAGCGCGGTGTGGGGGAGTGATGCCGCCGATTCGGTGGCCGCCGGGCCTCGGGTGCTGGGCGCCGCCCTCGTCGAGGGGTGAGCAAGCGGTGGGCAGGTGAACGCGGTGCTCGAACGCGAAGACATCGATCTGCTCGCTCTCTTCGCGGAGGGGTTGCCGCTGGACACGATCGGGCGCCGGCTGGAGTTGTCTGATCGGACGATCCGTCGCCGGCTCCGGTCGATCTGCGATCGGGTGGGGTGTTCGACGCCCATCCAGGCGGTGGTGTGGGCCGCCCGTCGCGGGCTGGTCTGAGCCGTGGTGGCCGCGGGTTCGGGCTGCCCTCGGCGGGTGCGTCCGAATGTGGACAACCCCTTGTGCGGCAACGCAATCGGTCCTAGCGTCGAGAGCGTAAATCGATTCATTGCACAGGTGACGCCCGGAATGTCTCGCTGAAAGCTGGGCGTAGGGCGGCTTTCGTACGTGCGCGAAGTTCCTCGAGGGCATGCATCGCTTGCTGTACAGGGAAGCTCGGCCTCTTGAGGATTACCGGTCTTGTCGACCGGCGGCCGCCTGAGAGGTGAATCGTTTCAAGGCGGGGTGTGGACACACCTCCGGATCGACAACGAGGACAGTCAATGGCGACGAGTCGGCGAGGGTTTCTGCGCGGCGCGGCGGTGGCGGCGATCGGTGCGGCGGGCGCCGCGGCGGTGCCGGACACCGCGGTGGCGGCGGGCGGCACTGCGCCGGATTTGTCCGGGCTGGCACCGCTTGCAGGCCCGCGGCTCGCATCCGCGCTGGACGGTTCCGACGTGCTGGTCGGGTTCCGGACGCCGCCCGCCGACGCCCTGCCGCGCGTGTGGTGGCACTGGATGAACCAGAACATCACCACCGACGGCATCAAGGCCGACCTGGAGTGGTTCAAGCGCGCCGGGATCGGCGGGATGGTCAATTTCGACGGCGCGGGCCGCGTTCCGGTCGTGGTGCCCACCCCGTTGCCGTACATGTCCGACGGCTGGAAGGCCGCCTTCCGTTCCGCCATGCAGCTGGCCGACCAGCTCGGCCTCGAAGCCGACGTCGCGTGTT
Source organism: Amycolatopsis mediterranei (assembly GCF_026017845.1). Taxonomy (NCBI): domain Bacteria; kingdom Bacillati; phylum Actinomycetota; class Actinomycetes; order Pseudonocardiales; family Pseudonocardiaceae; genus Amycolatopsis; species Amycolatopsis mediterranei. The sequence goes on along the minus strand of NZ_CP100416.1, from coordinate 6,677,682 downwards.
CGCCCGGCTGGTCGGAGACCGGCGGCCCGTGGGTGGCGGCCGAAGACGCGATGAAGAAGTACGTCTGGACCGAAACCTGGGTCAGCGGCGGCCAGCACGATGTCGAACTCCCGCAGCCGCCCGCCGTCGCCGGCCAGTTCGCCGACGCCGCGGCCTCGTCGTCGACGCCCACTCCGCTGCCGATGTTCTACCGTGACGCGCGGGTGTTCGCCTACCGCGTCCCCAACGGAACACGAAACCAGGCGGCACTCGCCCCGCGCGTGTACGCCGCCGCCGGCCCACTCGACGGCGCGAAGCTGGCGAACGCCTCGGTCGCCGACCCGCAGAACCTGCCCGCCCCGGGGCCTGACGGCACCTGGGTGCGCCTCGACTACGACCGCCCGGTCACCCTCACCGGCCTCACCATCGCGGCCGGCGGCGCGTTCAGTGGCTGGAACGACGTCGTCGAGTACGGGCCGTCAGCCCAGGTCTACAGCAGCGGCGACGGCCGCACGTGGGATCTCCGGACCACCGGCATCTACAGCGGCGTGCAGCGGACGCTGTTCGTGCCGCAGACCACGGCCCGCTACTTCAAGGTCGTCTTCCGCCAGAACAGCACGGCGCCGTCGACGGCCCCGATCGCGCTGTCGAGCTTGATCCTGCGCACGGTCGCGACCGTGCACGAGTTCGAGGTGAAAGCGGGCTTCGGCCAGACCGCGCCGTCCCCGTCTCCAGCACGCTGGTTCCCCGGGCGAAGTAGTTGTTGAGCGTGGCCCAGCTCGACCATTGCGGGAAGTTCTTGTCGTTCCAGCTGTCGGTGACGGTCTCGCCGAAGCGGGTCGTGCCCGGCCAGGCCGCACCGGCGGTCTGGAGGGCGAAACCGTGGATGAACGGCTGGGACACGCCCGCGGCCCACTCCTTGCCCATCAGGTCGCGGTAGTCGTCGAGGTTCATGCTGTAGGCGGGCTTGAAGATCGCCCCGAGCTCGACGCTCAGCAGGTTCCCGCCCGCCTGGTGTACGCCGGACGCGATCGTCTGCTGGAAGGCGAGGGAGTTCCGCCAGGCCGGGTCGTCGGTCGAGATGGGCAGGTTTTCCCCGGCGTCGAGGGACTCCGTCTCGGACCTCCCGCCGAAGCTCTGCAGCGAGCGGAAGCTGCGGATCGGCTCGAGGTCCTGCAGGTAGGCGGCCTGGGCCTTGTACTGCATGCCGTACTGCTTCGCCCAGTCCTGGAACACTTGCAGGTGGTTGCCGATGTACAGGTCGGTCAACGTTTCGTAGTAGTCGTGCCGGACCTTGTCCGCCGACCCGTCGGTGAGGGTGAAGTCGGGGTTCGGCTCCTTCGGCGGCACCGGGAAGTCCGACTCGCCCTGCACGAACATCAAGGGCAGAAACTTGGCCATGTCGTAGCCGCGGCGGCCGCGGAACTCGGCCGCCATCTTCGGCGTCCAGAAGATGGACGTGCCGTGCAGCTCGAGGGAATCCTCGAACAGGTCCGCGCCCGCCTTCCGCAGCTTCGGCGCGTTGTCCTTGCCGATCTGGATCTGGTCGAGGTCTTGGGCGGCCTTGCGCGAGGCATCGGCGTCGAAGGGGTTCGTGTAGTTCCCCTTGTTCTCCCGGGACCAGAAGGCGAACAGATCCCAGTTCCCGCCGTCCGGCGCACGCCAGGTGAGGTTGCCGTCCGTCACCTGCGCCGTCAGATCGGTCAGGGAAGCGGGGGCCAGGGCGGTCGACTTCGCCGGTGGCTGGCCAGGCGTCGTGACGTCGGGGCCTGCGTCGACGACCCGGGCCGCGGTGACCGCGACGAGTTTCCGGACCTGCGGAAGCTGAGCCGCGTCCATCGGCGGCGTAACGGGTCCGGAGAAGCTCTGCCCACCCGCCAGGTGAACTCGGCCGTACTGCAGCTCCTGAGAGGCGAACCCCGATCCGGCTCCGGTGCTCGGCGTCTGTACCGGCCAGGCCGCCCCCATGGTCATCGAAATCTTGATGCCGAGCTGCGCGGCCTTGTCCAGGACGTGGCCGAGAATGGCGCGTTGTTCGTCGGTGGCCCAGGCGCCGGCGGAGAACGCGATCTCGATCTCGCCGAACCCGGCGTCGGCGATCACCTGCAGTTCGCGCAGCGCCTCGGCGTCGTCGAGAGGTTTCTGCCACCACCAGCGCGTGGCCGGCTTGAAGTGGTTGTCCGGGTGCGCGAACTGCGCGGGGGAGAGGCCGCCGGCGAGGGGTTGCAGGGTGTCGATCCCGGCTGCCGTGCCGGCATCCGGCCCCGCGTTCGCCGCGGGGACCACGGTCAATGCGGCGAAGACAGCCGCCGCGGAAAGGCCGGTGGTCACGAGGGACCACCGGCTTCTGCGCGGCGTTGCGGACAAGAACATGGCACACCTCCAAGGGGTGCGTGTGGCGCGGGCCGCCGCGGCGGAGCTCGCCACGGCGGCCCGCTGAAGGAAATTTCAGCCCTGGGAAACGGTGATCTGGTACGAGCCGCCCGAGACGGTCAAGGTCGCGGAGTCGCCGGTCGACTTCGCCCGGGGCCCGGAGTCACGACCGTTGACGGTGACCACCGAGCCGCGGCCTGCCGGCACGGTGATGGTGCCCGAGGTGCCGGCGGGTGCCTGCACCGTGAGCGTGAACCGGCCGGAGCGCGAGTCGCTGGTCCACTGCGTCTTGATGGTTCCGTAGGCGGTCGGGACGGCACCGGCGGCCGAGCGCACCGTGCCGGGGTTCGGCGCGATGCTCCAGGTCTGGTAGCCGGCGCCGACCGGCTTGATCCCGAGGAGCTGCTCGGTCAGCTGGACCGACGGCGACGCGGCCCAGCCGTGCGCGAGGCTGGCCGTCGCCCGGTTGACCCCGCCGGTGCTGTTCTTGAACTCCCAGAAAGCCCCGGTGTAGAGCGGGTTCCGCGGGTCCACCACGGGACCCCAGGTGCGTCGCACGAGGTCCAGCGCTCCGGCGGTGTCGCCGGCCGCGAACCGGCCGGCCGTCTCCATGCCGTTGCCGAACGGCTCGATGGTGTGCCCGGTCGGGTCCTGCAGGCCGGGGCCCATGATGGCGCCGTACGGCGTCCACAGGGTCTTCAGCGCGGCGAGGACCTTCGCCTCTTGCCCGGCCGGGACGAAGCCGTACTGGAGCGCCAGGGCGTTGGCGTCCTCGACAAGGACGTCCGGTTTGGCGCTGCTCTGCCCGTACGCGCCCAGCGCCGGGTTCCACAGCTTGCTCATGACCGCGGTCTTGATGGCGTCGGCCTTGGTGTCGTAGCCGTCGGCCAGCGCCGCGGAGCCGACGGCGCGTTCGAGCCAGGACATCTCGCGCAGGACGATGGAGTAGTCGATGCTGTACTTGGTGACTTCCCCGGTCTGGGTCGCCTGCCAGTAGTCACGGTCGTTGGACACGACGAGGTTGTCCGCGTTGCGGAAGCTGTCGTTGTACGCGAGTTCCTTGCGCAGCGCGGGAAGCACGGCCGTGACGTAGGCCTTGTCCCCGGTGTAGCGGTAGTAGTCGATGAACGCCCGCAACCCGTAGCCCGAGTAGTTGTTCGAGTAGAAGAGTGGCGAGCCCGCGGGATTGGTGCGCTTGGCGAAGTCCGGCGAGCCGGGGAACGCGCCGTCAGCCCGCTGGGTCGCCAGCAAGGTGTCGAGCGACGACTTCACGTAGGGCGCCCCGGCGGTTCCGAGACTGGTGAGCAGGGTCGGGATCTGGACGAGCAGGTCGCCGGTCCAGATGCTCCGGTCGCGCTTGGCGCCGTCGTAGATCCGCGCGTCCGGGAGCCCGTTGAGGCCCGGCGCCTTGAGGTTCATCTGCAGGGTGTACGCGCCGGAGTACCACATCCGGTTCAGCTGGTCGTCGCTGGAGAGGAACCAGCCCTGATAGTCGGCCGTGGTCGCGCGGAACGCCTGGAAGGTCACCCCCAATGAGGAAAGGCTGACGCTGCCCGGAGTGGAAACGGTGAGCAGCGCGAACCGGAAGCCGCCGTGGAAACCGCCGGTCAGCCGGCCGGCCGCGGTGGGCTGGAAGGTGTCCGGACCGCCGACACCCGCGAGGCCGCGGGATTCGTCCGAACTCGGCGCGCCTGGCGACGTCTTGACGGCCGTGCCCGCCGGGAGATCAGCCGACAACGGGGGCGTGACGGTCGCGGTACGGGCGGTGGTGTCGAAGGCCGTGATGGTGCGCGTGACCGGGGTGCCGCCCGCGGCGGTGAACGTGATCGTGTTGCCGGTCTCGAGGTTGGCCGCGGAGGCCAGGGGGACCTGGGTCGACCCGCTGGGCACCGCGGACGGCACCGTCGTCGCGGCCGGGGTACGGATGTACTGGCGGGCTTCGGAGGTGACCAGGGTGAGGGCCGGGGCGCCGGTGACCCGGGTCGGCTCGAGGTACGGGGTGCCGCCGATCTCTTGGCCGAAGTCCAGCAGCACCGAGGCCGGCGTCCCGCCCGCCACCGTCGTGAGAGTCGTCGCGGGCCCGTGGGAGCTGGTCAGGGACTGGGGATGCTTGACGTCGCCGCGGCCTTCGGCCCGCACGGCGTGCACGTCGGACGCCGACGGCCCGAGCACGTAGGACTTGCAGGCCGCGTTGCCCAGCCCTTGCGCGGCCTGACCTGGGGTGGTGGCGAGGACGGGGGTGATGGCAGCGAGCACGCCAATGGTCGCCAGACGGCGAAACCGAGTCGCTCTCGCGCGAGTGAATCGTTTCAATTCGAGCGCCTTCCTCTCCTCGTCGAGTGGAGGTGTGCGGGGTGGCCGGGGAGGGGGCCAGGAGGAAAGCTTGGATACGCAGTACGACGCCGGGCAAGCGTTTGTCCGATACCGGACGCGCATCGCACGTCGGCCCAGGTCAGCGGGCCGGTTGCGGGTCACGCGCCTGGACTAGCATGGACTCCGGGTCCACGGCGTGCGGAGAGGAACGGTCGGCTGAACAGGGTCACGATTCGCGACGTCGCCGAGCTGGCCAGGGTTTCGCCTGCCTCGGTCTCGAACTATTTCCACAAGCCGGGGAAGCTCTCCGAACCGACGAGGGCGCGGATCCAGCAGGCCGTCGACGCCCTCGGGTTCGTCCCGAACGACGCCGCCCGCACGCTCCGCACCGGGGTGAGCCCGGTCATCGGCTACATCGCCTTCGAGCTCGCCGGGGCCACCACCCCGGAGATCGCCGCGGCGATCGAACAGCGCGTGTCGGCCGAGGGCATGTACATGCTGATGGCCAACGACACCGGATCCGAGCAGCGCGAGCGCAGCTACCTGCAGCTCTTCGCGAAGCAACTGGTCAGCGGAGTCATCATCGCCCCGGTCGGCAACGTGGAGGCGGAGCTCGCCCGGATGCGCTCGTTCGGCATCGCGAGCGTGCTCAGCGCCCGACGCGCCGAGTCGCCCGAGCAGGCGTCCGTGTCGATCGACCACGTCGCCGGCGGCAAGCTGGCGGCGGCCCACCTGATCGAGCAGGGACGCAAGCGCATCGGCTTCGTCTCCTCCTCGCTGGAGCTGAAGCAGGTGGCCGACCGGCTGAACGGTGCTCTGTCCGCGGTGCACTCGGCGCCGGGCGTCACCCTGGAAGTCATCCCCGTGCCCGAGCGCTCGGTCGAGGCAGGCATCGCCTGTGCGGACGCCATCGCGAACCGGCCGTCCGAGCAACGTCCCGACGCGTTGTTCTGCGCCAACGACCTGCTGGCCATCGGCGTCGTCCAGGCCTTCGTGTCCTCGAAGGTCGTCAGCGTGCCCGCCGACATCGCGGTGGTCGGCTACGACGACATCGCGTTCGCCCGGTCCACGATCGTCCCGCTCACCAGCATTCGCACCCCCCACGCGGAGCTGGGCACGGCGGTCGCCGACCTGCTCTTCGCCGAGATCGAGGCGCTCGGCTCGACCGGCGGCCGCCCGGACCTGCCCCGGCCCCAGGTGGAGTTCTCGCCCGAGCTGGTCGTGCGGGCCTCGACCGTCCGGCAGTGATCTTTCCCGACCGACGTAGAGCATGCGCTGAGATTAAATCGTTTTACCAGTGGGAGTGATGAGGCGCCGGCTGCGGGATCCGCTGAGCCACACACCGCTCGACATCGTGGAAGCCATCGAAAAGGCACTGGCTGCGCTGCCGACCGGCGAGCTGTGAACCGCTTCAGGGGCGCGGGGGAGCGGTGGTCCGCCGCGGAACCAGCTTCGGGGCGAGCTTGACCTGGGCCGCCGGGCGGGTGCGGTCGGCGATGCGCTGCAGCAGGAGCCGGGCGGCGTCGGTGCCGATGTGGTGCCCGGCCTGGTCGACGCTGGTCAGCGAGATCGGGCCCAGGGCAGCGAAGCTGGTGTTGTCGTACCCGGCGAGGGAGATGTCCTCGGGCACAGTCAGGCCTGCCTCGGACAACGCGGTCAGCACGCCCATGGCGACGATGTCGGCGCCGGCGAAGATGGCCGTCGGGCGCTCGGGGCGGGCGAGGATCTGCTGGGCGCCGAGGTAGCCGCCCTCCTGGGTGTAGCTGGTCGACACGATGTCGACCGCCAGCCCTCGCGCGCGCATGGCCCGGTGGTAGCCGTCCGCGCGGACCGCGTTGGGCATTTCAGCGAGGCGGGCGGGGTCGGTCTCGTGGTGCTCGATGTGGGCGATGCGGCGGTGCCCGAGATCGGCGAGGTGGTCGACGACGAGGGCGGCGCCGGCCGTGTCGTCGTCGGTCACGGTGTCGTAGTGCGCCGACCGGGAGTGGCGCCCCACCACGACGGTGGGAATGGTCGTCGCGAGGCGGTCGAGGCGCGTTCGCGACATCACCGGGGCGATGAGGACGAGCCCGTCCATGCCGCGGTCGACCATCGCGTCGGTGAGCTTGCCTTCGTCCTTCTCGTTGTCGCAGCTGGGGCCGAGCAGCACGTGGTAGTCGGTGTCGCGCAGCGTGTCGGTGAGACCGTCGAGGATGTCGGGGAAGAACGGGTTGCGGATGTCGGGCAGCATGACGCCGATGGTGTAGGTCTTCCCGCGCAGGCCCCGGGCCGCGGCGTAGGGGCGGTAGCCCAGCTCCTCGATCGCCCGGTGCACTTTCGCCCGCATGGCCGGGCTCGCGCCGTAGGCGTTGCGCAGCACCTTCGACACCGCCGTCGTCGAAACGCCTGCGTGGCGGGCGACGTCGACGATCGTCACCCGCCGTGGTGGCTCCGTTCGGTCCATCTGGGAAACGTTACCTAACGCATGCAAGCTTGCCACCAGGTGTCTTGACGTGTCGGTCACCGGCTCTTAGAGTCACCCGCACCCAATAATGGGCAACGTTACCCAAAGCTCCTCGACCAGGGCTGATCCGTCGGCCGCAACGTTGAAACGTTCAAACGAGGTGGGCGCCAATGACTGTCGCCATCAAGGACCGACGTGCGGACGCCGTCGCCCCGCCGCCGGACCGCCGGCGTGGCCGGGGGAACCGGCGCGCGACCCCGCCGTGGTGGTTCACCGTGCCGGCGTTGCTGCTGTTCGCTTTCGTCGTGCTGGTGCCCAGCGCGCGCGGGGTGTACTACGCGTTCACGGACTGGGACGGCCTGTCGCCGGACTTCTCCTGGATCGGCTTCGGCAACTTCGCGGAGATGGTCGACGATCCCGCGGCCACCCAGGCGGTCTGGCACACGCTGGTGATCGCCGTGGCCATCACGGTGATCCAGAACGGCGTCGGCCTGCTGCTGGCCCTCGGCGTCAACAGCATCATCAAGTCCCGCAACGTGCTGCGAGTGCTCCTGTTCGCACCGGCCGTGGTCACGCCGATCGTCTCCGCGTACCTGTGGCGCAACCTGCTGGGCCCGGACGGCGCGGTCAACAGCTTGCTCGGCGCCGTGGGCCTGGACTCCTGGCGGCAGGACTGGCTGGGCGACCCGGACATCGCGCTGTGGTCGGTCGTCGGCGTGATCGTGTGGCAGTTCGCCGGGTACTCGATGGTGATCTTCCTGGCCGGCCTGCAATCGATCCCGCGCGAGATCCACGAGGCCGCGGCCATCGACGGCGCCGGCGCGATCCGCCGCTTCTGGTCGGTGACGCGGCCGCTGCTCGCGCCGGTGTTCACGATCAACCTGATGCTCTCGATCATCGGCGGGATCAAGCTGTTCGACCAGGTGTACGCGCTCACCGGCGGCGGCCCGGGCCACGCGACCGACACGCTCTCGACGTTGATCTACAAGGACGCCTTCACCCTGGGCGAGTTCGGGTACAGCATCGCGCTGGCCGTGGTGCTGACGATCATCGTGTCGGTCGCCTCGACCGGGCAGTACCTCGGGCTGTCGCGAGCCGAGAAGGCCGTGTCGTGAACCGCTACCGCGGCTGGACGCTCACCCTGGAACTGGTGATGATCGCCGTCGGGCTGGTCTTCGCGTTCCCGGTGTACGTGCTGGTGAACCTCGCGATCCGGCAGCCGTCGGACACGTCGTCGCCGCTCGCGCCGACGACGTCGCCGACCTTCGACAACTTCACGCAGGCGTGGGAGCAGGGCGCGCTGGGCGGGGCGCTGGCCAACAGCGTGCTCGTCACCGTCGGCTCGGTGGTCGTCATCCTCGCCGTCTCCGCACTCGCGGCCTACCCGCTGGCCCGGGTCGCCGCGCGGTGGTCGCGGTGGACTTTCCTGCTGATCATGCTCGGCCTGGTGCTGCCGTTCCAGCTGGCGGCTTTGCCGCTGTACCAGGCGATGCGGGACCTGGGCCTGCTCGGCACGCCGTGGTCGCTGATCCTGTTCTACTCCGGGCTGCAGGTGCCGTTCACGACGTTCCTGTACGTCGGGTTCCTGCGCGCGGTCCCGCGCGACTTCGAGGACGCCGCGCTGATCGACGGCTGCACGACCCTGCAGGGCTTCCGGTACGTCGTGCTGCCGATGCTCAAGCCGGTGACCGTGACCGCGCTGGTGCTCAACGCGGTCGCGGTGTGGAACGACTTCTTCACCCCCCTGCTGTACCTCAGCGGCGGCGCTCAGCAGACCCTGCCGGTCGCCATCGCCGGGTTCGTCGGCCAGTACGTGGCCGACTGGAACCTCATCTTCGCCGCGCTGGTGATCAGCATCGTGCCGATCCTGGTCGTCTACTTCGCGCTGCAACGCAGCATCATCAATGGTTTCGCCGGAGGGCTCAAAGGATGACCGACACTCTGACGCCGTACGCATTGCGGGCGGAGCAGCGCCACGAACCCCTCGGCCTCGGCGAGCCGCGGCCGCGGCTGTCGTGGCGGCTGGCGAGTGACCGGCACGGCGCCGCGCAGAGCGCCTACCGGATCACCGCCGCCGAACGCGCGGCCGACCTCGACGAGCCGTCCCGGCTGCTGTGGGACAGCGGCCGCCGCGAAGCCGCGGACGGCGTGCTCGTGCCGTGGGACGGGCCGGTCCTGCGCTCGGCCACCCGGTACCACTGGCGCGTCGAGGTCTGGGACGAGACCGGCGCCGCGGCGGGCACGGGGGAGACCTGGTTCGAAACCGGCCTGCTGCACCGCGACGACTGGACCGCCCAGTGGATCGCCCGCGATCCCCACGCTCAACCAGTGTTCGACCCGCCGACCGACCACGACCAGCCCCTTGGTGAGCCGCCGCTGAACCTGCGCCGGGAGTTCGAGCTGACGCGGGAGCCCGTGCGCGCCCGCCTGTACGCCACCGCGCACGGCGTCTACGAAGCGTCGCTGAACGGTGTCCGTGTGGGCGACGTCGAGCTGGCACCGGGGTGGACGGAGTACCACCACCGTCTCCAGTACCAGACTTACGACGTCACCTCGTTGCTGAGCAACGGAACCAACGACCTCGGCGCGGTCGTCGCCGACGGCTGGTGGTCCGGTTTCGTCGGGTTCGACGAGCGCCGGCCCGCCCGGCACTACGGCGACCATCCCGGGTTCCTCGCCCAGCTCGTGGTCGACTTCGCCGACGGCTCGAGGCAGGTGGTGGCCACCGATGCCGTCTGGACCGAGCGGCCGGGTGCGGTCCGGTTCGCGGACCTGCTGCTGGGCGAGCACGTCGACGCGTCGCCCGCGGCGGGACCGTGGCAACCGGTGGCCGTGCTCGACGGCGACCTGGGCCCCCTGGTCGCGGAGCCCGATCCGCCGATCCGCGTCACGACCGAAGTGCCGCCGATTTCGATGACCGAACGGGAACCGGGACGGTTCATCGTCGACTTCGGACAGAACCTCGTCGGCCGAGTCCGGCTGACCGTCCGCGACGCCCCGGCCGGCCAGCGGGTCGTCCTGCGGCACGCCGAGATCCTCGACGACGGCGAGCTGTACCTGGCCAACCTGCGGCGCGCCGCGGCCACCGACAGTTACGTGTGTGGCGGTGAGCCGGTCGAAGTGTTCGAGCCGCGGTTCACCGTGCACGGCTTCCGGTACCTGGAAGTCACCGGGTACGCCCTCTCGGCGGACGACGTGGTGGCCCGCGTGCTGCACAACGACACCCCGTGGACGGGGTCGTTCGAGTGCTCCGACCCGATGGTCAACCAGTTGCAGGCCAACATCTCCTGGGGTCAGCGAGGCAACTTCGTCGCAGTGCCCACCGACTGCCCGCAGCGCGACGAACGCCTCGGCTGGCTCGGCGACGCCCAGATCTTCGCCCCGACCGCCAGCCGCAACGCCGACGTCTCGGCGTTCTTCGCCCGGTGGCTGGCCGACGTCGTCGACGGCCAGGACGCCGACGGCGCGTTCGGCGACGTTGCCCCGCGCATCGCGATGCCCCGCGAGGCCGCACCGGCCTGGGGCGACGCCGGAGTGATCGTCCCGTGGCACCTCTGGCGCACCTACGGCGACCGCCGCGTGCTGGAGCGGTGTTTCGACGCGATGGTCGCCTGGGTCGCGCACATCCGCCGGCACAACCCCGACCTGCGCTGGCGGAACCGGACCGGCAACTCCTACGGCGACTGGCTGCAGATCGACGTCACCACGCCGCGGGATGTGCTCTCGACGGCGTACTTCGCCCGCAGCGCGCAGCTCGTGGCCGAGGCCGCCGAAGTGCTGGGCCGGCCCGACGTCGCGGCGGAACATCGGGACCTGCACGCGTCGATCCGGGCCGCGTTCATCGAGTCCTATGTGGACGATGACGGCACGGTCGAAGGTGGCACCCAGACCGCGTACCTGCTGGCCCTGGCGTTCGGCCTGGTCCCGGACGACCTGGTCCCGGCCGCGGTCGACCACCTCGCGGCGGACGTCGAGAAGCGGGGCAACCGCCTGACGACGGGGTTCGTCGGCGTCGCCCTGCTCTGCCCGGTGCTGGCCGACCACGGTCGCGGCGACCTGGCGTACGCGTTGCTGCAGCAGGAGGAGTTCCCGTCGTGGGGCTACTCGATCCGGCACGGCGCCACGACGATCTGGGAACGCTGGGACGGCTGGACCGAGCACGACGGGTTCCAGTCCGCCGCGATGAACTCGTTCAACCACTACAGCCTCGGCAGCGTCGGCGACTGGCTCTACGGCCGGGTCGCCGGCATCGACCAGACACCCGCCTCCGTTGCCTACCAAGAACTCCTGCTGCGCCCGCTGGCCGGCGGCACACTGACCTGGGCACGAGCCGAGCAGGAAACCGCACGCGGCCGGGCCGCCTGCGGCTGGTCCCTGGACGGCGACCGGATCACAGTCACCGCCGACGTCCCGCCGGGGGCCACCGCCGTCCTGGAAGTTCCCACGACCGACCCGGCCAGCATCGCGAGCGAGCACGGGATCCGGACCGGCACCACCCTCCGGCTGACCTCCGGCCACCACGTCGTCACCGCTTCCTTCACGAAGGAGTCGCTATGAAGATCCGCCACGTCTTATTGGCCGTGACGACCGGCGCCGCGCTGGTCGCCTGCAGCGGAGGCACCAACGCCGCCAGCCCCGGCACCGGCGACCAGACGCTCTCGCTGGCGTCGGTCGACCAGGGCTCCATCGAAGACGTCGTGAAGGCGTTCGAGGCGGCCAACCCCGGAGTGAAGGTCAACTTCACGACCAGCGGCGCCGACCAGTTCCAGCAGCAGATCCGCACCCAGCTCGCGTCCGGCACCGCGCCGGACGTCATGTCGGTGTGGCCGGGCAACGGCAACCCGGGCACCGTCACGGTCCTGGCCAAGGGCGGCTACCTGCGCGACCTGTCGGACCAGCCCTGGGCTGGCAAGTTCCCGAAGGTGGTCAGCGACGTCGCGCAGTACCAGGGCAAGACGTACAACGCCATCTACGGGATCAACGGTATCGGCGCCGTCTACAACCAGGAGGCGATGAGCAAAGCTGGCCTCACCGCGCCGACGACGTGGACCGAACTGCTCGCCTTCTGCCGCGCAGCCAAGGAGAAGGGCACGCCCGCGTTCGCGCTCGGCATCCAAGACAACTGGGTCACCCAGGTCGCCCTCTACCCGCTGGCCGCCACCCTGGTGTACGGCCCGGACCGCGACTTCGAGAAGAAGATGGCGGCCGGCCAGACGAGCTTCGCGAATTCGCCGTGGGCGGCGGCCTTCGCGAAGTACGGCGAGATGGAGCAGACCGGCTGCTTCCAGGAAAACCCGCTCGGCACCAGCTACGAAGCCAGCCAGAAGCTGGCCGCGACCGGCAAGACACTGGGCATCATCCAGGGCAACTGGGTGATCTCGCTGCTCAAGAAGCAGAATCCGAGCGGCACGTTCACCCTCAAGCCCGTCCCCGCGACCGACGACCCGAGCCAGACCATCGTGCCCGCCGCGGCCGGCGCGGGCTACGGCGTCAACGCCAAGGCGAAAAACCCGGAGCTGGCGATGAAGTTCATCAACTTCGTGATGTCCCCGCAGGGCATGAACCTGTTCGCGGGCAAGCAGGGCGGCCTGCCGTCCCTTTCGGACACCGGCTACCAGCTCGACCCGTCGCTCACCGAGCTGTCGACGTACATCACCCAGAACAAGACGGTGCCGTTCATGGACCAGCTGTGGCCCAACCCGAAGGTGCAGCAGACGATGCTCACCGGTATCCAGGAGGTCTTCAGCAAGCAGTCCACCCCGGACAAGGTCCTGGCGGCGATGGACGCCGACTACAAGTCCGGCGCCTGAACGCGGTCACCGCAGGCCGACGCGCTGGAGCCAGGCCGTCACGTCGGCTCCAGCTTGGCCGACCTCTTCGCCACGCACGGCGAGTCCTTCGCCGATGGTCGCGCCCCGGCAGGCCTGCCGGTAGTCGTCGGGGGCCCGGCCCAGGCCGCTCACGGCGTAGGTGGTGACCGGTAGGACCGTCTTGCCGGTGAAGTCGAAGCGCTCGGCGAAGGTCCGCATGATCATCGGCGGGCGGACGTTCCAGAGGCCGCTGGCCAGCAGCACGACGCCGTAGCCGACGATGTCCGGGAGCGGGTTGGCGATGGCCGGCCGGGCATCGGCGTTCTGCTCGCGGACGTTGCGCGCCACCGTGTCGTCATAGCTGTCGGAGTAGGGCGCGGCGGCTTCGACGCGGTGGACGTCGCAGGCGATGCTGCCGCTGATCATGCGAGCCAGCAGCTCGGTGTTGCCGACGTCGAGGTTCTTCCGTCCGCCGTAGTAGTAGTTCTCGCCGGCGCGGGAGAAGTAGGCGAGCAGAACCCGCCTCCCGGCCTGCGGGGACGGTGGGGTGGTCGGTCGCGGGTCGTCGGTGCCACAGGCCATCAGCGAAGCAACTCCCAGTGCGGTCGCCGCGCCGCCGCGGAGGAACCGGCGGCGGCCCATCACGGCAGGCGGTATTCGGCGCCGGTCACGTGCTCGCCCCAGGTCGACTCGGGCGTGTCGTCGCCGGGAGCCGGGGCCTCCCACAGGGCGAGGTGCGTCATGAAGTTCTCGGGCGCCGCGCCGTGCCAGTGCCATTCACCCGGTGGGGTGCAAATCACGTCACCCGGGCGCATGACGACGATGTCGCCGCCGCGGGCCTGCACGAGGCCGATGCCCTCGGTCACGTGGAGGGTCTGGCCCACGGCGTGGCTGTGCCAGGCAGTGCGCGCCCCTGGGGCGAAGCGCACGACGTTGGCGCGCATGCGCGAGGGCTCTTCACCCTGGTAGACGACGTCGAAGTAGACGTCACCGGTGAACATCTCGGCCGGTCCCTTGGTCGAGGGCGTCTTCGGCAGCTTTTCCACGGCTCTCCCTTCGCTGGTACTCGGGTGCCCAGTCAACGGCGTCCGCGCGGGCGCGGGGAGTGTGTGCCGTTCCGGGTAACACCAGTGCCTCCTTCAGCGGTGGCGGGCCGCTTACCCTGGGGGTATGGACCGGACCGACCACCGCGCCGAGGTCCGCGAGTTCCTCAGCTCGCGGCGGGCGCGCATCACCCCCGACCAGGCCGGGCTGCCCGCCTACGGCGGCAATCGCCGGGTCAAGGGACTGCGTCGCGAAGAGGTCGCGATGCTCGCCGGCGTCTCCATCGACTACTACGTCCGCATGGAACGCGGGAACCTCGCCGGGGCCTCCGAGAGCGTGCTGGACGCCCTGGCCCAAGCGCTGCAACTGGACGAGGCGGAACGGGACCACTTGTTCTCGCTCGCCCGCACCGCGGGGCCGGGCTCCTCCCGGCGCCGAACGCCGCCGGCCAGCGTGCGCGCCACCACCCAGTATGTGCTGGACGCCATCACCGACGCGCCTGCGTGGGTGCGCAACGGGCGGCACGACATCGTGGCGATGAACGGGCTCGCCCGCGCCCTGTACGCGCCGTTGCTGGCGGATCCTCGCCGGCCGGTGAACACGGCCAGGTTCGTGTACCTCGACCCGTCGGCGCACGAGTTCTTCGTCGACTGGGAACGGGTCGCCAACGACTCCGCGGCGATGTTGCGGCTGGAGGCGGGCCGCACGCCGCACGACCCGGCGCTGATCAAGCTCGTCGGCGAGCTGTCGACCCAGAGTGAGGTGTTCCGCAAGCGCTGGGCGTCTCACGACGTGCAGTTCCACCGCAGTGGCCGCAAGCGGCTGCGGCACCCGGTCGTGGGGGAGCTCGACCTGAGCTACGAGTCGATGGAGCTCCCGTCCGAGCCGGGTCTGGTGCTCAACGTCTACACCGCGGCTCCCGACACCCCGACCGCCGACGCGCTCAAGCTGCTCGCCAGCTGGGCCGCCACGCAGGACCTGACGAGCGAAGCCGCCGACCGCACCTGATCGGCTGAGGGGCAACGCCAGCGCCTCCCACCCCCGGCCGCTCGCGCTTAGCGTGGAGGCATGAGCACGAATCTGACGTTGAACAACGGGGTCGAGATGCCCGCCCTGGGCTTCGGTGTCTTCCAGACCCCGCCGGACGAAACCACCGCGGCGGTCGCGGCCGCGCTGAAAACCGGCTACCGCCACATCGACACCGCGGCCGCGTACATGAACGAGCGCGGCGTCGGTGAAGGCATCCGGCGCTCCGGGGTCGACCGGTCCGACATCTTCATCGAGACGAAGGTGTGGATCAGTGACTACGGCTACGACGCCACCCTGCACGCGTTCGACAAGAGCGCGGGCAAGCTCGGTATCGAGCAGATCGACCTGCTGATCCTGCACCAGGCGCTGCCGTCGCGGTTCGACCTGACCGTCGACGCGTACCGCGCGCTGGAGAAGCTCCTGGAAGACGGGCGCGTGCGTGCGATCGGGGTCAGCAACTTCATGCGCGACCACCTCGAAAGCCTGTTCAAGGAGACTTCGGTGGTGCCGGCGGTCAACCAGATCGAGGTGCACCCGTACTTCCGGCAGCCCGACGTCCTCGCGGCGAACGCGGAGCACGGCATCATCTCGCAGGCGTGGTCCCCGATCGGGGGAATCACGTTCTACCGCGACGGCCAGCACAGCAGCACCCTCGAAAACGAGACGATCGTGCGCATCGCCGAAGCCCACGGCAAGTCGCCGGCGCAGGTCATGTTGCGCTGGGGCCTGCAGCAGGGCCGGTCGGTCATCCCGAAGTCGACCAAGCCCGCGCGGATCGCCGAGAACTTCGCCGTGTTCGACTTCGAGCTCACCGATGGGGAACTGTCGGCCATCGACGCGCTCGACACCGGTGTGCGCGGCGGCCCGCAGCCCGAAGACATCACCCTGGAAGCCTTCGGCCGGGAGATCCCCGAAGCCTGACGCACCGGGGCGCCGATCCCGCGGGACCGGCGCCCCGAGCTGGCACACTGGTCCGCATGGCAGGTCGGCAGGACGGCACCGAGCTGGGCAACTTCCTCCGCGCCCGGCGCGCGCAGGTGAAGCCGGAGCAGGCCGGGATACCCGCCGGGCCGGGGTGCCGGCGCACGCCGGGCCTGCGCCGGGAAGAGCTGGCGTCGCTGGCCGGGATGAGCGTCGACTACTACACGCGGCTGGAGCGGGGCAGGGAACACCGTCCGAGCCCCGGGGTGATCGATGCGCTCGCGACCGCACTGCGCCTCGACGAGACCGAGCACGCGCACCTGTTCGATCTGGCGGCTCAGGCCGCCCACATGACGCCGCCGCACCGTCCGGTGCCGGGCACGCAGAACGTCTCGCCGGGCACGGAGCTGCTGCTCGAACACCTCCGCCCGCGGGACCACGACGCGATGGTTCTGCTCGACAGCCGTGCCGAGCTCAGCTCGGGAAGTCGGTCGTCACGCTGAGGTCGGCCCAGTCGTTCACCTCGGCGAGCTGGCCTTCGAGCTCCGCGCGCACGGTCTTGACGGCGTCGCTGCCCAGGAGGAGCCGGAACGGAGGTTTGTCCGATTCCACCGCGGTGACGATCGCCTCGGCTCCCCGTGCCGGGTCGCCCGGCTGGTGGCCGTGCGAGCTGTCGTTCTCCTTGCGGCGGCGCCCGGCGGTCTCGGCGTAGTCGGCGATGGCTTGACCCGCCTGCTGCAGCGACCGGCCGGCGAAGCCGGTCCGGAAGGCGCCCGGGTCCACCACGATGACCTTGATCCCCAACGGGGTGACTTCCTTGCGCAGGGCGTCGGACATCCCCTCCAGGGCGAACTTGGTCGCCGAGTAGTACCCGGACCCCGGCGCGGCCAGCCGGCCCGCGATCGAAGACACGTTCACCACCGCACCCGCGCGCCGGGCACGCATGCCCGGCAGGACCGCTTTGATCAGGGCGACCGGTCCGAAGAAGTTGGTCGCGAACAGCTCCGCGACCTCGTCCTCCTCGCCTTCCTCGACGGCGGCGCGGTACCCGTGTCCGGCATTGTTGACGAGCACGTCCACCTGGCCGAAGCGGTCCTCTGCCGCCTGGACGGCTTCGGCGACCCGGGCCGGCTCGGTGACGTCCAAGGCGAGCGCGAGACCGGTCTCGGGGTACGGCGCCACGAGGTCGGCGATCGACTCCGGTTTCCGGGCCGTGACGACCGCCTTCCAGCCGCGGGCGAGCACTGCCTGGGTCAGCGCCCGGCCGAGGCCACTCGAACATCCGGTGATCAGCCACGTGGGCGACTTCACTCCACTGTCCACAACGGCCACGGTAGAGGTGGCCGCCCGATCGTGGGGGGCACTGTCATTACCCCGAACGCCCGTCCCTCCCGCGCCCGCGGCGGAGCGGGTTTCGTGGGAGGTGACCGAGACCGACGACAGGAAGATGCCGATGCGAGCGACTGTGATGTACGGGGCCGGCGACGTGCGCGTGGAGCACGTGCCCGACCCGAAGATCGACCGACCGAGTGACGCCGTGGTGCGCGTGCTGCGTTCGTGTATCTGCGGCAGCGACCTGTGGCCTTACGGGGCGATGCCCGCCTCCGAGCACGGCCGGCGGATGGGACACGAGTTCCTCGGCGTGGTCGAGGAAACCGGCGCCGAAGTAACCGGGTTCAGGACCGGTGACGTCGTGGTGGCGCCGTTCGTCTGGGCGGACAACACCTGTGACTTCTGCCGGGCCGGGCTGCAGCCCTCGTGCCGCCACGGCGGCCAGTGGGGCCTCAACGGGGTGGACGGCGGACAGGGCGAGGCCGTGCGAGTGCCCTTCGCCGATGGCACCCTCGTCAAGCTGCCGGTAGGCGAGGACTCCGCGCTGTTCCCGTCGCTGCTGACGCTGTCGGACGTGTTCTGCACCGGGCACCACGGCGTCGTCACCGGCGGGGTGAAGCCGGGTTCGTCGGTGACCGTGATCGGCGACGGCGCGGTCGGGCTGTCCGCGGTGCTGGCCGCGCGGCGGCTCGGGGCCGAGCAGATCATCCTGATGGGCCGCCACACCGACCGCACGGACCTCGGGCGCGAGTTCGGCGCCACCGACGTCGTCGCCGAGCGGGGTGAAGAAGGCGTCACCAAGGTCCGCGAGCTGACCGGCGGCGACGGGACCCAGACGGTCGTCGAGTGCGTCGGCACGGAGCAGTCGATGCACACCGCGCTGGGTGTGGTCCGCGACGGCGGTGCGGTGAGCCGGCTCGGCGTCGCGCAGTACACCGAAATCCCGTTCGGGATGGACACCATCCTGCGCAACATCACCGTCACCGGTGGGGTGGCGCCGGCCCGCGCGTACATCGAGGAGCTGCTGCCCGACGTGCTCGAGGGCAAGTTCGAGCCGGGTCGCGTGTTCGACCGCACGATCGGCCTCGACGAGGTGCCGGACGGCTACCGCGCGATGGCAGACCGCGAAGCGCTCAAAGTCCTCGTCCAGCCGTGAAGGGAGGTACCACGATGAAGCACGTCAAGCTGCGTGACCTCGACGTCGCGCGCATCGGGCTCGGCGCCATGGGCATGTCCTTCGGCTACACCGGGGCCGGCACCGACGATGCCGGGTCGATCCGCACCATCCACCGCGCGCTCGACCTCGGTGTCACGCTCATCGACACCGCCGAGGTCTACGGCCCGTACGCCAACGAAGAGCTGGTCGGCCAGGCTCTGCAGGGCCATCGTGACGAGGTCGTGCTGGCGACGAAGTTCGGGTTGATCTCCCACACCGGCCGCGAGCCCGGCACACCCGACAGCAGTCCCGCGAACATCCGGGCCGCGGTCGACGGGTCGCTGCGCCGGCTGGGCACGGACCACATCGACCTGTACTACCAGCACCGCGTCGACCCGGCGACACCGATCGAGGACACCGTCGGCGCCCTCGCCGAACTGGTGGCCGAGGGCAAGATCCGCCACATCGGCCTGTCCGAGGCCGGGGTCGACACGATCCGGCGGGCCCACGCCGTGCACCCGATCACCGCGCTGCAGTCGGAGTACTCGCTGTGGACCCGGGATCCCGAGCCGGAGATCCTGCCGCTGCTGCGGGAGCTGAACATCGGGTTCGTCCCGTATTCCCCGCTGGGGCACGGGTTCCTCACCGGCCGGATCCGGTCCACAGAGGACTTCGACGACGGCGACCGGCGCAAGACCAACCCGCGGTTCACCGGCGAGAACTTCCAGCGCAACCTGCGTCTCGCCGACGAGGTGGAAGCCGTCGCCACCGAAGCCGGGGCGACTCCCGCCCAGGTCGCGCTGGCCTGGTTGCTGTCCCGGGGTGACGACATCGCCCCGATCCCGGGCACCAAGCGCGTCTCCCGGCTGGAGGAGAACACCGCGGCCGACGGCCTCGAGCTGACCGCCGGACAGCTCGCCAAGCTGGACGCGCTCACGCCCGCATCGGGCGACCACCACGAAGAGGCGCAGATGCGCATGCTCGATCGATGAGGGAAATCATGACCACCTTCGACCTCACCGCGCTCGACCGTCCGGACGAGGTCGAGATCACCTCGCTGCGGGAAGACGGCACCGCCCGGTCCTACCGCGTCATCTGGGGTGTCCGCCTCGACGACGACTTCTACGTCCGTTCCGTCCGGGGACCGTCGGCCGCGTGGTTCCGCGGCACCCGGACCCGCCACGAAGGCCGCATCCGCGCCGGCGGCGCTGAATACGACGTGTCCTTTGTGGATATCGACGACGAGGAGGTGAACGACCGCATCGACGCGGCCTACCGCGCCAAGTACCGGCGCTACTCGAGCCCGGTGCGGTCCATCACCAGCCCGGCCGCACGGTCCGCGACCCTCAAGGTCGTGCCGCGGCCCAGCTCTTCATAGTCGCAGCGTCGCCGCGGAGGTGCCAGGCCCTGGTGTGCCCCGGCACAGCAGGTCCTGCCACCGAGGCTGATCACGCTGCCAACCTGGGTGAATCGTCCGATTTCCGCCGGAGCCGTCGCCGAACCGAGAGAGCAGGTATGTCCGCCGAACTCCTCGAGTCTCCAGCCGAGCTTTCCCGGCGCACGTTCATGGCGGCGACCGCCTTGCGACGCCGGTGCCTGCGGGGCGTGCACGGTCCTGGTCGGCGGGCAGCGCGTCAACGCCTGCCTCACCCTGGCGGTGCGGCTGGAGGGCGCCGAGGTCACGACCATCGAGGGATTGTCCGCCGGGGAGAAGCTGCACCCGCTGCAACAGGCGTTCATCGACCAGGACGCCTTCCAGTGCGGCTACTGCACTCCCGGCCAGATCATGTCCGGCGTCGGCTGCCTTCGCGAGGGCCACACCGGCTCGCCGGAGGAGATCCGGGAGTGGATGAGCGGCAACATCTGCCGCTGCGGGTGCTACGTCAAGATCGTGCGCGCGGTCGAGCAGACCGCCGGCCGGAAGTGAGGGGCGATGCACCCGTTTTCCTTCACGAAGGCCGCGAACACCCGTGACGCGCTCGACGCCGGGCAGCGCGGTGGTCGCTACATCGCCGGAGGCACGACGCTCGTCGACCTGATGCGCGAGACCGTCGAACGGCCCGACGCCCTCGTCGACATCACCGCCTTGCCGCTGCGCGAGATCACCGTCACCAAGACCGGCGGGCTGCGGCTCGGCGCGCTGGTGAGCATGTCCCAGGCGGCCGCCCACCCCGCGGTCCACCCGGTCATTTCGCAGGCCCTGGAGCTGAGTGCGTCCGCCCAGCTGCGGAACATGGCGACCCTCGGCGGGAACATCATGCAACGCACGCGCTGCACGTACTTCCGCGACGTGACCGCCGCCTGCAACAAGCGCTCGCCGGGTTCGGGCTGTGCCGCGCTGGGGGGCTACAACCGCGCTCACGCGATCCTCGGCGGCTCCGAGCAGTGCGTGGCCACCCATCCCTCCGACCTCGCCGTGGCGTGCACGGCGCTGGAGGTCACCGTGCACCTGCTGGGGCCGACCGGGTCGCGCACCCTGCCGTTCACCGACTTCCTGCTGCGGCCCGGAACCACCCCGGACCGCGAACAGGCCCTCCGGCCGGGTGAGCTGATCACGGCCGTGGAGGTGCCGGCGTACCCACGGACGCTGAAATCCGGGTACCTGAAAGTCCGCGACCGGCAGTCCTACGAATTCGCCCTGACGTCCGCCGCCGTCGCCCTGAACGTGCGTGGCGGCGTGGTCCGCGAGGCGAAGGTCGCCGCCGGAGGAGTGGGCACCGTGCCGTGGAAACTGTCCATTGTAGAGCATTTTCTGCTCGGCAAGCAGCCGTCCGAGCAGCTGTGGTCCGACGCCGCCGCGCGGGCGGCGGACGGCGCCCAGCCGTTGGCGCACAACGGCTTCAAGGTCGAACTGCTGAAACGCACCGTCGAACGCCAGCTGCGCGGCGTGGGAGGAGCCGCATGAGCCCGCAGCCCCAGACCGCCGTCGGCGCGCCGCTGTCGCGAGTGGACGGACGGCTGAAGGTGACCGGACGCGCGGACTACGCCGCCGACCACACGCCCGAAGGGGTCGTGTACGCGGTCGTCGTCGGCAGCAGCGTCGGACTCGGTCGCATCACCGGCGTCGACACCGCGGTCGCGCTGGCCGCGATCGCGGACCTGTCCGAGCGGGTCGGCAACTACATCGATCTGGTCATCGAAGGCCTGATCGACATCTACGAGACCGAGCGTCGCCGGTGGAACAGCCGCACCGGCGCCGCCCGCGCGGCCCAGATCCGGCTCGTGCTCGAGTCCGAAGGTCTCGGCGAGGACGCCGCCGAGTCGCTGCTCGGCTGGTCGCTGGGCGGGTGGCACCAGGCGGCCGTGGTGTGGCTGCCCCCGGACATCCGGCCGCGCTGCAGGCCGGCGCGCGCCTGCTGGCCGAGGTTTCCGGCCGCGGAACACCGCTGACCATGCTCGACGACGACCGGACGCTGTGGGCGTGGCTCACCCACCACAGCCGCTTCGAGATCGATCGCGATCAGCTTCGGACACAGGTCGAGGGCCCGCTGCGGATCGCCCTGGGCGGCCCCCGCCCCCGGGCCGGCCGGTTTCCGCGGCACGCTACGCGAGGCCCAGCGGGCCCGCGCGATCGCCGAAACGGGCGGCGTCCACGTCGGGACCGTCGTGTTGTTCGATGCCGTCGCGGTTGCCGCGCTGCTCACCCGGGACAAGGAGGACCTCCGGCGCTGGGTGGACCGGATCCTGCCCGGGCTCATCGGCGACGAGACCGCGACCAGGCAGCTGTGTGACACCCTGCACGTGTTCCTCGAGCTCGGGGCAGCTACACGCAGGCCGCGGCGCGGCCGCACCTGCACAAGAACACCGTGCACTACCGCGTCCGCAAGGCCGAGGACCTGCTCGGTGGTTCAATCGCCGACAACCGGTTGGCGGTCGAGGTCGCGCTGCTCGCCGCCGAGCTGCTGCTGTAGGTCATCGGCCGGCGTCCTCGACCAGACGCCGGTGCAACTCGGTGGTGAGGACATGGATCTCCCGGGTCAGTTGTGTGTTGGTCTTGAGTTCTTGCTCCTGTTCGGTGAAATCGTGGTCGGCCTTGGCCTGCTGGAACGCGGCCTGACGGTTCTGCCCGACCATGACGAACGTCGAGAGGAAGATCGCTTCGAGGGAAACGATCAGCGTCAGTTTGGGCCACGGATCCGGCTCGATGAAGACCATCCAGACCGTGAACAGCACGGCGTGGATGTAGACGAACGGCATGGAGCCGGCGAACGCGGTGATCGCGTCGGCGATCCGGAGTTGAACATCGGCACGTCGCTGTGCCTGGTGTGCCACGACAACGGGGTGGTGGGGCGAGCTGTTGACGAATTCGGGCTGCACGTCGTCTCCCAGAACCGGAGGTCGGCGCCGGAACGACTGATCCGGGCTCGAGAATCCGTTCCTACACGTGTGCCGCCGCCGAAACAAGGAATCGGCGGCGGCTGAAGCCCCTGCGGTCATGAATCCGGCCGGGACCGTGGTGTCGCGGCACCTCCCAGAACACCCCGGTGGGCGGCACCGGCATCGGCCTGGGGGCCGTGTCCACGGAGGACTTTTCGGCGGTCTTCGCCGCGTTGGACTTGGACGGCTCCGGCGAGCTGGATCGCGCCGAGTTCCACCAGGCACTCGAGGAGTTCTTCTGCGGCAACGACCCGGATGCCCCGCCGCGCACCGGTTCGGCAAGATCGCCGGCCAACCGGCCGGGCACCCGCTCCCCTCCCGGTCTCCGGCCCGAACTCCGGGGCCTCGGGCTGACCTCGTTCGACCACTCCCCGGGCGGCGCAGTAGTAGGCCCGGATCGCCTATCGTGCTCGCCACTCCGGCCTGGCCGAATCAGGGTGAAGCCGCTCAGTGCCGGCCGCCGAGCCTGCTCCCATCGCAGCTGTGGCGTCCTGCCGAATCTGGCCAGTGTGGCGGGATGCTGAAATCACCCGGCTCGGGCATTGCGGCACTCAGCCGGCGCTGCGAGTGTTCGGGTCGGCTCTGGTGGTCGGCACTCGGCAGCGGAGGAATATGGACGACGGCGGGCGCGAACGTCAGGACGGGTGGACGGCGTAACTGCGTCTGTGCTGGGCCCGGGCATGGGTGTGACCTTGGTGGCAGGAGGTCGCCGGGATGATCCCGCGGCGCGTTGGCACGGGACGGTCGCCGGTCAGGTTCTCTATGAGGGAAGTCCCGTCGTCATCAGCGAAACTAACAGCCGGTTCCGGGGAAACCCCGGTTCGATCGGAATGCCACTCGTGCAGGTCGCGGTGCGATCCGGGAGTTCAGTCGGATGGCGGCATATTGTTCTTGATTGAGTGCGCGAACTCCTCGCGGAATCGCCTTGGTTCACGATGTCGAGTGACCGGTGACGCGGGCACAGTGATGCACAGTGAGCAGGGTGCGGTGCACCGGACCACAGCCGAATCGCCGACGCGGCAATTCGCGTGCCTCGGCCGAATGTTCACCGTGACCGGCCGAGGAGTGCCGCAGATCGACTCGGTCGAGCGTCCGCCGGAAGCGTGGCGTACACCACAAGGTGAAACATTCCCCGGCGCGTTCCGCCGAGGACAGTGGTGGGTACCCGCGTGCTCGTCGACCGACGAGCGGAGGATGTGGCATGGCGAACCGGGCCTTCAGTTGCGCGCGGGTAGCGCTGCCGGTACGGCTTCAACTGGACGACGACGACGCGATGTCGGCGTTCGTGAAGTCGATGCCGTCCATGGCGACCGCCTCGGACGCCGATGTCGCCCGGCTGGTAGGCACCATCCGCAACCTCAACGCGCAGCGCGTCACCCCTGATGTCGCCGTGGCAGAGGAGCACCGGCGTCGCAGTCCACGCGTATTCCCCGCGAATGCCGCCATGCCGGCCTCCGACACGCCAGGACGCCGTCGGCGCCGACTCCGTCGGGAAAGAGGATGGACGTCACCGGGCGCCTAGGCGTTCCCTGGCCACGGCCGGCGCGGTCGACCCGGGACCTGCAAGAGGATTTGCCGCCGGGTATGAGCCGCGCACGATCCGAGACTCGAACGCGGTCGCGCACTTGCACCTGCTGGATCGAAGATGTACGCGACGGTCCGCTGACCAACCCGGTCCAGCTCGACCGTCGGCGCCAGGAGCGCCGCCCGCACGTCCGCCACGATCCACTCGAGCGATTCGGTCCGGAGGGCAAGCTCCGCAACGGCACCAGGGCCGAGTTGGGAGCGACTTGGTGGGAGAGGTGACGTGCCTAGTCGGCGCCGAAGTCGGGCGGCAATTTCGTGACCGCGGGCGCCATCCCGAACAGGACGAGCGCGGACAGCCGGTTCTTGCCGAGGTTCGTGCGCGACACTTGCTCCGATCGGCGATTTGACCACGCGGAGGCCGCGTTCGCGCTTGAGCTCGGCTGCGCCGCGACGCATCGCGGACCCCGACGGTAGACAGCGACGGGCGCGGTCCGAGCGCGGCCGGCACGAACGGGTGCGAGATCCATGCGCGCCGATACCAGGGCGCGGTCGTACTGCGTCCTGATCAAGTCTGCGCTCCGGAGGGGAAGGCCAAGAGAGTTCCGGCGTTTCTCGACCGGAAACCGGCTCGGCGGTTCCAGACCTCCGATGCCGACGGTGACGGCTTCGTCGAGCGGTCAGACTTCGTCGCGGCGGACCATCGGCTGGCCGAAGAGTTCGGTCACGGCCCGGACGCTCCCGCCCGGAAGCGACGCCCGGGACGTGTTCCGCCGGCTCGACGGGGGACAGCGACGGCTTCACAACCACGGACGACGTGCTGGAGGCGATCCGCGAGTTCTACTTCGACGACGCGCCGGGCTTCGCGGGCAGTTGGCTGCTGGGCCCCCATATGCGACGTAGCGGCTGCCGACCTCCAGCACGAAGAACACGTAGATCCGCTTGAGGGTGACCGCGCAGTCGACGTGGAAGAAGTCGCAGGCCAGCATCGTCGAGGCCTGTGTACGCAGGAACTGCCGCCAGGTCGTGTCGGTGTGCCGGGCCGGCGCCGGAGGTATGCGTCTAACACGCTTGTCGCCGCAGGTCAGCTGCGCGGACCGGCTTGTGGAACCCCACAGGTCCTCGTCGCCGTTGCGGGTTTCAACCGGCGCGACATCGGTACTTGAACCAGGTCAGCGGCGCTCGGCGTAGACGGACCGTTCGACTTCGGACACCGGTAGCGCGCGGCCGCTGGGGCGAAGGTAGCGGTCGGTGAACTCGGCCGGGCCGCACTGCTCGACCTCGCGCCAGCCGTACCCGGCGAGGAACGCTGCGACCTCGCCGGGGTGCAGCCCGAAATGCCACAGCCGGCGTTTGACGACGAACTCGTCGTGTGCGGCCTGGGCACCGTAGGACGTTGTGCCGTCGAGGAAGTCCTGCCGGATGTAGGTGAACGTGAGGCCGCTGCCGGGTGGTGCGGCGGACAGGACGTCGAGTGTCCGCCGCACCGCGGTCTCGGTCAGGTACTGGGTCACGGCTTCCCAGATGAAAAACGTCCGCTGCGCACTCCGGTAGCCGTGCTCGGCGAGCTCTTCGGCGAGATCCTGGGTTTCGAAGTCGACCGGCACCAGGGTGACCGACTCGGGAAGTCGCCCGAACGCCTTCCGCAGCGCGGCCTCCTTGCGGGCGATGTTCGCCGGCAAGTCCACCTCATAGACCGGGATGCCGTGGAGTGCCGACAGGCGGTAGGCGCGAGTGTCGAAGCCCGCGCCCAGGATGACCACCGCGCCGACACCCCTCTCGACTGCGGCGAGGAGCTTGTCGTCGATGAACCGTTTGCGGCACAGCATGCTCGCCCACAGGCCGGGCATCTTCTTCTCGGTCGCCGAGTAGAGGGCTTTCCGCAGTGGCCGCCACGCGATCACCAGCCGCCCGGTGCGCGGCAGGATCTCGCGGGCGATGTCGTCGATGATCAGCGGCGAGTGTTCGTGCTGGTCGGCGGCGACGATGACCATCGGCCCGAGTGCGGTCCGATCGGCTCCCTGCGGCATGGCGTGCTCCTGACATCGACGGGTTCAACGACGCCGACCAGGCTTCCCGGCACACCGCTGGTGAGCGTACCCGTACTCCGCCCGGCACGTCATTCCTCGTGCTCGGCCTCGGCGGCGATGTTGCGGATGCCGCGCGGACGTCCGGACCGGACCCACAGCCAGTACAGCCCGGCGGCGATGAGCAGCGAGGCGGCGATGGAGATGATCGGGTCGCCGCGGGTCAGGTTCACCACGAGGGTGAACCCGACCGCCAGTGCACCGACGAGGTTGACCACGAGGAACCCGATCCGCCGCTCCCGCAGGGAGAACTTGGCCATCGCGGTCAGGCCGGCGAGGAAACTGACGAACACCGAGGCCGCGTAGAACAGGACGAGCTCCTGGTCCCGCCCGCCGGCCGCGGCCGTCACCGCGCCGGCGGCCACCAGGAACACCACGACACCCCAGTACGGCGTGTGGTGGTTGTTGGTGCGGCCCAGCCCGGCCGGGAGGATGCCCGTGGTGGTGCCGTCCGCGTGGCGGTGCCGCGCGAGCGCCTTGAACAGGCCCGGTCCGGCCTGGAACGACGAACTCGCCGCGGACAGCAGCAACAGCGCGGTGGTCAGCTGGAACGCGGCGAACACCGGCGTCGAAGTGGCCGCGCGGGCGAGCTCGGCGACCTGGGTGGTGTCCTCGTGCGGGACGCCGATGCCGAGCCGGACCGCCTGCGCGGTCAAGGCGAGGGTGATGGTGCCCACCACACCCAGCGTCAGCCACAGCGTGACCCGGCCGAACCGGCGTCGCCCGGGATCGTCGAGCTGGCCGAGCTGCGCGATCGCCGAGGACGGGGCTTCGATGCCGGTGGCCAGTGCCATCGCGACCGGGAACGCCAGCGCCACCGCCACCAGCGGCGAATGCCCCGGATCGGCACTGGTGGTCCCGGCGGGCCGCGGGTCGACGAACAGCCCGGACACCAGCACGGCGACGGCGAGGGCGATGAACGCCACGGTCATCACGGCGAACACCGTCCGGCCGAGGTGCCCGAACCACGTTCCGCCGGCCACCACCGCGACCAGCAGGACCGCGATCAGGACCCGCCACGGCGCGAGTGCGGGGACGAACGCGATCACCGCGGAGGCACCGGCCGCGGAGCTGATGGCGATGGTGAGCACGAAGTCGACGATGAGCGCCCCGATCGGGATGAACGCGGCGCCTTCGCCGAACGCCTCGCCGGTCGCCGCGGCCGCGCCGCCGCCCTGCGGGTAGCGGGCGACCAGCTGGTGGTAGTTCACGATGACCAGCACCACGATCCCGACGACCAGCGCCATCGTCGGCAGCAGCAGCGCCAGATCGCCGTGCAGCGCCCGCAGCGCCGCCTCGATCGCGTACGCCACGGACGAGACCGGGTCGGCCATCACGGCGAAGGCGAACGCGAACAGCAGCACGCCACGGCGGTGCATCAGCCCCGGCCGCGGGTGTGGTGGAACTGTGGTGATGCGGGGCACGGGGCGGGTCCTTCGTCGTGGGGGAGTCAAGGCTTTCGCTGACTTTCTAACGCATTCCTTGCGGGTCGGCGATCGCCACGTTGGCAGGTAACGCGCCCGCCTGGCCAGTATCGGGTCTTTGCGACATTCTTGCGGGGGCAGCATGGCCGGATGTGCCCAAGTGAGGTACTTCCGGTCGCGCAGCGATGCCGCCTGATGCGTCGCAACCTGGTACCGGTGCGCTGCCGGAACTGTGGTTCACGTCCGGAGGCAGCAGTGGAAAAGGACCTACGAGCAACTCGCAAGACGATGAAGATCAACCTGTTCTTCTGCGGTGTGGCCGGGCCGCCGTTGATCCTCCTGGCAAATCAGCTGACTGGCGAGTTCCAGTGGGTTCCGACAGTCATCGACGCCGTCGTCACGGTCGGCTTGATCGTCTTCCTGGTGATGACCAGGAGCGCGAGATTCGATCACCAGCCGGGCGAACGACGTCAGGACTGAAGCTCCGGGCGGGCGGTGGCCGGGTGAGTATCACCACAGGGTGATGAGCCGCCGTCGGTTTGCTCTCGGCCGGTCCATGCGGCATCTTTACGCGCAGGAGTGCCGGGAAGTCTGGTCGGCCTGTCCGTGCCCACCCCGGGCGGCGGGCGGTATCGCCGACCGTAGGGAGTTCGATGGCGCTCATCTTGGCGTTCGGCGTCGTGCTGTTGATCAGCGTGTCGCTGTCCGGCGTCGCCGCCCGCACGATCCTGTCGACGGCGTTGCTGTTCCTGCTGGCCGGAGCCCTGATCGGGCAGGGCGGGTTCGGGCTGGTCGAGATCCATCCCCGCGATCCGCTGGTCACCGCGCTGGCGGACATCGCGCTCTTCACCGTCCTGTTCACCGACGGCCAGCGAGCGAGCCTGCCGGCACTGCGGGAAGGCTGGCGGCTCTCCGGCCGGGCGCTCGGGCTGGGGATGCCGCTGACCATGATCGGCGTGGCCGTGCCGGCGCACTTCCTCGTCGGGCTGGACTGGCCGACCGCGTTGCTGGTCGGGGCGATCCTGTCGCCGACGGACCCGGTGTTCGCGGCGGCGATCGTCGGGCGTGACGACGTGCCGTTGCGGCTGCGGCGGCTGCTCAACGTCGAGTCCGGCCTCAACGACGGCCTGGCGCTGCCGTTCGTGCTGATCTTCCTGGCCACCGCCGCGCACACCGAGTCCGATCTGGGCACGGTCGCGCTCGAACTCGTGCTCGGGCTGGTGCTGGGTATTGCGGTGCCGGCGCTGGTGTGCCTGGCGTGGCGGCTCAAGGTGCTCACCGCCGAACCGCGGCTGCAAGCGCTCGGACCGTTGGCGATCGCCGTGATGCTCTACGCGGGGTGTCATCTCACGCACGCGAACCCGTACCTGGCCGCGTTCGCCGCCGGCTCGACGCTGGCGACGATGGACAAGGTCGCGGCCGAGCACTTCGAACCGCTGGGTGACTTGCTGTCGGAGATCACGAAGTTCGCCGCGCTGCTGGTGTTCGGCGCCCTGATCACCCCCGACCGGCTGTCGCACCTGAGCGTCGGCGCGTGGGTCGTCGCCGTGCTGGCGATCGTGCTGGTCCGGCCGGCCGCCGTGCTGCTGTCGCTGCTGCGCACCCCGATGTCGGGGCGGGAACGCTCGACCGCGGCGTGGTTCGGGCCGAAAGGGTTCGCGTCGGTGGTTTACGGACTGCTCGCGTTGCAATCCGGAATTCCGGACAGCGAGCTGGTGTTCGACCTCGTCGCCGTGACGATCGCGTTGTCGATCGTGCTGCACTCCTCGACCGACGTCCCCATCGCCAAGGCGCTTCGAGTCGAGCCCCCGGACAACCTGCCCACCGGCCACGCCACCCGCG
This sequence comes from Amycolatopsis mediterranei, assembly GCF_026017845.1. Taxonomy (NCBI): domain Bacteria; kingdom Bacillati; phylum Actinomycetota; class Actinomycetes; order Pseudonocardiales; family Pseudonocardiaceae; genus Amycolatopsis; species Amycolatopsis mediterranei. The sequence continues at coordinate 6,648,028 of NZ_CP100416.1, read as the reverse complement.
CCGAGGACCGTCAAGAAACCGACAGGAGAAGCCCATGAACCCCGGCGCCCCCGCTCGGGACGTCGTACGCTGGGACGATGCACGCCGCCGAGATGGCCGAGGAATACCCGGTCGTGGAGCTGGACTCCGACGCGCTGGACGCCGCCCGGCTGCTGGCCGAGCGGCGGCTGCCCGGCCTGGTCGTGACCGACAAGACGGGCTGCCCGCAGTCGGTGCTGCCGGCCTCGCAGGTGGTGCAGTTCCTCATCCCGAACTACGTGCGCGACGACCCTTCGCTGGCCGGGGTGCTGAACGAGTCGATGGCCGATCGGGTCGCGGACAAGCTGGCCGGCAAGACTGTGCGCTCGCTGCTGCCGGAGAAGGCCACCGAGCTGCCCCGGGTGAGCTCCGACGACACGATCGTCGAGGTCGCGGCGATGATGGCCCGGCTGCGGTGTCCGCTGGTCGCGGTCATGGAGGGCAAGACGCTGCTCGGCGTGGTTTCGGCGTCCCGGCTGCTCGAGCTGGCGCTGGCGCCGCACTGACCCCGGCGTGGGCGGTGGCATGAGCACCGTCATCGCCGTCACCGTGTTCGTGGTCGCCTACCTCTTCATCGCGACCGAGAAGATCCCGAAGATGGCCGCCGCGCTCGGCGGCGCCGGGGTCGTGCTCGCGCTGGGCGTGAGCGGCTCGGAAGACGCGTTCTTCTCCGAAGACACCGGCGTCGACTGGAACGTCATCTTCCTGCTGCTCGGCATGATGATCATCGTCGGCATCCTGCGCCGGACCGGCGTCTTCGAGTACGTCGCGATCTGGGCGGCGAAACGGGCCAAGGGCTCGCCGCTGCGGGTGATGATCCTGCTGTGCCTGATCACCGCGGTCGCTTCGGCGTTCCTGGACAACGTCACGACCGTCCTGCTGATCGCCCCGGTGACGCTGCTGGTCTGCGACCGGCTGGACATCAAACCGGTCCCGTTCCTCATCGCCGAGGTGCTCGCCTCCAACATCGGCGGCACGGCAACGTTGATCGGTGACCCGCCGAACATCATCATCGGCAGCCGCGCGGGCCTGGCGTTCAACGACTTCCTGGTCAACCTGGCCCCGCTCGTGGCGATCGAACTGGTCGTGTTCACCCTGGTCCTGCCGCGGTTGTTCCGCGGCTCGTTCACGGTCGACCCGGCGAGGGTGGCCGACGTGATGGCGCTCAACGAACGCGAAGCGATCCAGAAACCTGAACTGCTAATCAAATGCGGCGTCGTGCTGCTCGCGGTGTTCGCCGGTTTCGTGCTGCACTCGGTGATCCACATCGAGCCGTCGATCGTGGCTCTGCTCGGCGCCGGCGTCCTCGTGCTGATCTCCGGAGCCGAGCCGAAGCAGTACCTCGCCGGCGTCGAATGGGAAACCCTGCTGTTCTTCGCCGGGTTGTTCATCATGATCGGCGCGCTGGTCAAGACCGGGGTCATCGGGACGCTCGCCCGCCTCGCCGCCGACGCCACCGGCGGCAACGCCCTGCTCGCGGTGACGCTCATCCTGGGCGTGTCGGCGGTGCTGTCGGGCGTCATCGACAACATCCCGTATGTGGCGACGATGAGTCCGCTGGTGCTCGCCCTCACTGAGGACATCCCCGATCCGGCGCATTCCGAGGCGCTGTGGTGGTCGCTGGCGATCGGCGCCGACTTCGGCGGCAACATGACGGCGGTCGGCGCCAGTGCCAACGTCGTCATGCTGGGTATCGCCGCCCGCTCCGGTTCGCCGATCTCGTTTTGGGAATTCACCAAGAAGGGCGCGGTCGTCACCGTGATCACCGTGCTGGTCGCGGCACCGTACCTGTGGCTGCGCTACTTCGTTTTCGCCTGAACACGGTAAACGGGCAGAGTACGGGGTCCGATGGACGAGGAGTCGCGGTCATGACCCCTCGACAGCGAAGAAATCTTGCTGGCGGCCGTGGTGGTCACGACATCTTTCGTGGCCATCGTTTTGGCGTGAGCCCAGCGATATGCTGGCGGGAATCTCGCTCGCCGGAGGTCAGCTCATGAACCACCTCGTCACCGCTTCAACCCTCATCGGGGTGTTCCTGGCCGTCGTGCTGGCGCTGCGTTTGGCCAGACGGCGACAGAAACCGTAACGCCGTCAGCACGAGCAGGACGGTGGGCAAGAAGGTGCGCCTCCGGGATGCCGGTCACCGGTTGCGCGGACGGCGCGCCCCGGATTCCGCCGGCAGGCTCGTCCCTCGGGAAGGCGCCCCGTCACGGGTGGGCCGCCGGAGAGGATGGCCCGCCGGTTCCCCCGGCTGCTTGCGGCAGCCGTTCGACGAGCCATCCTCTTTCCCCCGGGTCGGCCGGACGACCGTCACCCCTCAGCTGGCGTCCGTCCGGCGTGGTTCGTGGTGGCGGCGTGGGCGAGTCCGTCGGTCTCGGCGGCGTCGCGACCGCTTGGCCGACCGCGTCGGCGGCGCGCTGCGTCGTCGCGACAGATCCAGCAAGGCCGCGCACAGGCTCACATGACGCTTGAGGTCGGCGAGCGTTCCGTTCGAGCCAAAGAGGACACGCTGTTGTGTCGTCTTTGGCTCGTATGGGCGTCCTCACGCGGCCAAGTCGCGACGGTGCGAATTCGGTCACGAGACCGTGATCACCGCGTCACTGTCATGTCCTTGGCAACAGTTCGACTGGGCAAGCGATCGTGCGATCGCCGTAGCCGATACCGCCAGGAGGAGTCACCGTGCCCGTCCCGATTGCCGAAGCCCTCAGTGTCCAGGCGGACGCCGCCCGAAGCAAGATCGGCGAGCTGCGCCGGCCAGGCCGGTACCTGGTGAGCTCGGCGCTGGCGGGTGCCTACATCGGAGTCGCCGTCGTACTGCTGCTCGCGGTGACAGGACCGCTCAACGCGGCACAGTCGCCGTGGACGAAACTCGTGCAGGGGCTGGTGTTCGGGATCGCCTTGACGCTGGTGGTGTTCGCGGGCGGTGAGCTGTCGACCGGGAACATGATGACGATGGTGCAGGGCATGTTCGCGGGCCGTCGCGGAGTGGGCGCCGGGTTCGCGGTGATCGCGGGATCGTTCGCAGGCAACCTGGCCGGCTCGGTCGTGTTCGCCTGGCTGGTCCACGAAAGCGGAATCCTGCAGGCCGGAGCCACTCCCGGGCACGCCGCACCCGCGGCCGCGCTGCTGGCGGCGACGGTGAAGGCCAAGGCCGCGGAGCCGGCGGTGATGCTGTTCTTCCGTGGCGTGTTGTGCAACTTCCTGGTATGCCTCGCGGTCTGGATGGCCGCGCGGACGAAGTCGGACGGCGCGAAGCTGACGCTGATCTTCTGGTGCCTGCTGGCGTTCATCGGCTCCGGGTTCGAGCACGTGGTGGCCAACATGACGGTGTTCTCCCTCGGCATGTTCGAGGACGTGCCGGGTGCGACTTTCGGGGCTTTCGCGGTGAACTTGGTGCTGGTCGGTCTGGGCAACCTTGTCGGTGGTGGCGTGCTCGTCGGCGCGGGTTACGGCTTCCTCGGTCGCGGCGGCTCCGCTCCGGCGGCCGAACCCCGCCCGGTCGGTGAGGCCCTCGAACCCGTCTCCGCGTAGAGGTCGCTGTTGTCCACCGGGTCACATGAAATTGCGGGTGTGCAGCCGGGACAGTTCGGTGGCTTCGTCGTCGGGGAATCCGATGTGGACCAGCCGGCGGCGCCGTCCTTCGTCCATTTCGGCCTGCAGCGCTTGGACCTGGTCCCAGCCGCGCCCGATCGCTTCCCCGGACCACGAGCCGGCGGCCAGGACGACGAGTGCGTCGAAGACGTCTTGGTTGAGCCCGGCCGTGTCGATCAAAGCGTCGTGCCGGCGCTCGATCGCCGCGCGCAGCCGGGTCCGCAGGTGCGGGTCGATGGTGCCGAGGTGGTGCAGGTGGGCGACGCCGAAGGCGACGTGGCGGGCTTCGTCGCGCCGGGCGAGCCCGGTCACCCGGCGGGTGACCGGGTCCGGTGCGGTGCGCTCCAGGAACTCCAGGAGGTTGAGGAACGTGCCTTCGCCGAGAACCGACAGCATGAACGACGCCATGGAGAAGTCGGGTTCGTCGAGCAGGGTGGCCAGTGACTCGCGGCCGCCGGCGGACGAGGTGCCGAGCCGGCCGCCGCGGAGCAGGGCGCGGCGGGTGAAGACGTCCATGTGCCGGGCTTCGTCGGCGGTCTGCACGGCCAGCAGCTGCATGACCTCGCGGAAGTGGGGGTGGATGCGGCCGAGCAGCCGGGCGGGGATGACCAGGGCGGCCTGCTCGTTCTCGATCAGGTAGGTCATCACCTGGACCACGGCCTGCTCGATCTCGGCGGGCAGGGCGAACTCCGCGGTCCAGTCGACGGCTTGGTCGGGGTCCCACTGCGCCGACGCGGCGTGCCGGTACAGCGCCGGCGCGACGTCGGCCCAGACCGCGTCGCGGTGGCCGAAGTCGAACCGCGGTTCCGGGCCACCGGCCTCCACGAGCGCACCGCGCGCCGCCAGGCCCCACCGCGCGGGTGGTGCTTCCACCACGCCGGACGGAGCCGGGTCGCCGGCCCGCTCGGCGCCCGCCCACCGATCCAGGTCGGCGCGGCCGCGGACGACCGACAGGCCGGCTTCGTCGGCCTCCACGTGGTGGCCGTGTTCGCGGCACCACGCTCGCAGGTGCACGGGTAGCGCCGGGTCGGCGCCGGTGACGGCCAGGCGGTCACCGGGGGAGAGGTCCGCGAGGGCGCGCTGCAGCAGCAGGTGCGCGCCGCGGTCGAAGGACAGCCGGTCCAGATCGAGCCCGGCCGCCGTCACGGCCGGTACTCCGCCGCGGTGATCGTCCCGTCGACGTCGTAGAAGCCGACCTGGTCGACCGCGGCTTCCAGCTGCGCGTAGCCGGTGGTCCGGCCGGGCTCCCAGCGCGTGAGGCCTTCGAGGTCCAGCAGCGGCCGCACCCGGGGGTCCGCGTGGGACATCGACGTCAGCAGCTCGCCGAGCCGGCGGGTGAGCGGGGTGTCGGTGACCGCGAGGACGCAGTGGTCGTACGGGGTGGTGCGGCCAGGATCCGGGTGCCGCCGGCGGGCAGGGTGCCTTCGCGGGTGAAGAGCAGGTGGTTGCCGTCGGTCATCGCCGCGGCGTCGACGTCGCCGGTGGCCAGGGCCCGCGCGGCGTCGCGTTCGCCGCCGATGTGGTCGCCGTGCAGGCCGACGCCGACGTCGAACCGGCGGACCGTGACGTTCTTCCCGCCGACGAGACCGGCTTGCCGCAGCAGCGCGCCGGGGATCAGGGTCGCCTGCGGGGAGTCCACCGCGCCGAGCGCCACGGTGCCGCCGGCGAGGTCGGCGAGGGTCCGGTGGGGAGCGTCGGCCCGGGTGACGATCACCGAGGTCAGGTCGCGGTCGGTGTCGCGCATGACCAGCGGGTGGATGGTCTGTCCCTCGGCCTTGGCCAGGCGGCAGGTGCGCACCCAAGCCAGCGGGGAATGCCAGGCAGCGTGGATTCGGCCGGCCACGAGGTCCTCGGTCTGGCGTTCGTAGTTCGAGTAGAGCACGTAGTCGAAGGCCAGGCCCTGGTCGCGCAGCCAGTCGCGGAACCCGCTCCAGATGGTGACGACCTTGGGGTCGTAGGCAACCGCTCCCAGCAGCAAGGTCATCACGCCTCCGCCGCGAACAGGGGCAGGTCGAGGGCCGCCCGGCCGACGAAGTCCTGCAGTGCCTCGGTCGTCGGCGCCATCACGCGCGCAGCCAGGGCGTCGCGGAACCGGCGTTCGATGCCGAGGTCCTTGCGGAACGCCGAGCCGCCGCACAGCCGCATGACCCCGTCGGCGACCTCGGCGGCCGCTTCGGCCGCGACCAGCTTGACCTGCAGGACACGCAGCATCGCGTCCGGGCGTTCGGTGGCCAGTGCGGTGAGGGTGTCGCCGAGGAAGGCGCGGACCTCGTCGGTGCGGGTCCGCAGCGACGCGAACTGCGCGCGCCGGGCGGGCTGGTCGGCGAGGCTTTCGCCGAGGTGCTCCAGCCGGGTGCCCGTCAGGTGGTCGGCGGCCGCCGCGACGAGGGCTTCCATGACGCCGAGCGAGAAGGCCGCGTTGAGCACGAGGAAGCGCGGTAGGGCGGTGGTGAGCGCGATGTCGAGCCCGGCGCCGTCGGGGCCCAGGCGGGCGTCGGCGGGGATTTCGGCCGAGGTGGCGGTGATCGGGGTGGAGGCGTTGCCGCGCAGGCCGAGGCCGTCGAACCGACCGTGCACCTCCAGGCCGGGCGTGTCGGCGGGCACCAGCCACAGGGTCATCGCTCCGCTGTCGCCCAGCGGTTTGCTGGACCACACGTAGCTGTCGGCTTCGCCGGCCGAGGTCACCCAGCTCTTGCGGGCGTCCAGCAGCACCTTGTCGTCTTCGGCCTTGGCGGTGCTCAGCGGGGCCCAGAAGTGGCTGCGCGAACCCGACTCGGAGAAGGCGAGCGTGGTCAGGTGCCGCCCGCTCGCAATGGCGCGCTTGGCCTCCGGCGATCCGTGCGCGTCCACGACCGCCGAAGCCGCGTAGTGCATGAGCACGACCATGGCGGTCGAGCCGCACGCCCGGGCCAGCCGCTCGATCACCACCGCGGCCGCGTCCAGTCCTGCTCCGGCACCGCCGTCCTCGGGCGAGCTGAGCAGGCCGAGCAGGCCGGCGGAGCCCAGCGCGGAAATCGAGGCCCTCGGGAACGTCCCGGTCCGATCGACCTCCTCCGCGTCCGGCGCGACCCTGCCGGCCACCACTTCGTCCACCGCCACGGAGTAATCCATCGGCACGCCGCAACCACCCTTTTCGTCGGCACAGTCGTGCGGGCGCTTACCCACACTGCGCGGCGGTCAAACGTCGGCCGCTCAGCGGTAGAGCAGGCGGTGGGCCTGGGCGATGACGTCCCGGTAGAGACCGCCGGCGACGCCGTTGCGGGCTAGCGCGGCGCGGGCGGCGTTGGCGCCCGGTCCACCGTGGACGGCGTCGCCCGGGTGGGCGGACGCACCGGCCAGGTACAGGCGATCGACCGGTGTGTCGGCCCGGCCGAGACTGGGCACGGGCCGGAAGATCAGCTGCTGGTGGGCCGCCGCGCTGCCGGCGTTGATCGCCACCACGACGGCGTCGGCGCTGTCTTCGGTCACCCGGAAGAATTACCTTCGGCAGCCGTGGTTACACGCTGCCGTTGCGGCACGACCGTGTACTTCGGGTCTTCGGCGGAGTCCAACCCGGCGTGGAAGATGCCCCAGCGGGTTGCGGCGGAGGCGGCGATCAGTGCGGCCCCGGACAGCCGTCGCACCCATCCCCGGCCGAGCGCGGCCCCGGCCACCCCGGCCGCGGACAGGATCTCGGCCGCGCGCAGGTACTTGCCGCCCTTGCCGGAATGGTAAGGCTCAGCGACCATGCCGAGCCGGTGCTCCATGCGTTTCAGCGCACCGATCTCGAGGGCCGAGCCGAACAGTGCGAGGTTGCGGGCCGGGGCGCATTCGCGCTCGGGCGCGGCCAGCAGCCCGAGGCCCCCGGCTGCGCTCGCGCCGGAGCCGACGAACAGGTAGGGCATCTCGCGGTAGCCGTCGTGCCAGGCGGGCACGGCGGTGTCGCTGACCAGCGCGGCGGTGTAGGCCGCCACTGCGGGGCCGAAGGCGGCGGCGCCCACCGTCGCGGCCGCGCCGACGCGGGGCAGCTTGCCGGTGACGGCGGAGGCCGCCGCGGCCCCGGCGAGCGGGCCGTAGGCGGACAGCAGCCACGAGCCGACGCTCATCGGCGACGTCACCTTGAACACGCGCAGCATGTTCAGGAACCGCTCGGGCCGGCCGAGGTCGTGGACCAGCGCGACGAGCGAGAGGCTGATCGCCCCGAACGCGCCGGTCTTCGCCGCGAGCGCCAGTGTCCCCCGCCCGGTCGCTTGAGCACCGGCGCCGAGCAGAGAGGACGCGCCCGCCAGGCCGCCGAGGAAGAGGTAGCCGGGGATGTCGGGGGAGTGCCAGACGGGGCCGTTGATGATCGGTTTGCCGTAGTAGGAGGTGAACTCGGCGTCGGGCACCATCGGCTGTTCGCCGCGCTTGCGCCGGCGCTTGCGGCCGGTGGCCACACCGGTGAGGGCTTCGCGTCCCGGGCGGACCTCCTGATCGCTCATTTCCGCCCTCCCAGTGCCGTCGCGGCGAACGCGGCCAGCGCGCCGCCGACCAGGGTGACCGCGGCCGTGCCGACGTGCCGCCACATCGCGGGCAGGTCGCGGGTGGTGACCTTCGGGTCCGGCGGCAGGCCGTACACCTCGGGTTCGTCCAGCAGCAGGAAGAACGCGCCGTCGCCGCCGACGCCGTCGTCCGGGCTCTCGCCGTAGAGACGGGCGTCGGCGACACCGGCGTCCTGCAGCTGCTCGACGCGGTTCTGCGCGCGTTCGCGGAGTTCGTCGAGCGGACCGAACTGGATGGAGTCGGTGGGACAAGCCTTGGCGCACGCGGGTTCCTGGCCCTGGCCGAGCCGGTCGTAGCAGAGCGTGCACTTCCACGCGCGGCCGTCGCCATCGCGCTGGTCGATGACGCCGTAGGGGCACGCGGGAATGCAGTAACCGCAGCCGTTGCAGATGTCCTCCTGCACGACGACCGTGCCGAACTCGGTGCGGAACAGCGAGCCGGTCGGGCAGACGTCGAGGCAGGCGGCTTCGGTGCAGTGCTTGCACACGTCCGAGGACATCAGCCAGCGGAAGTCGGTGGACGGCTCGTCGGCGGCCATCGCGAGGACGTCGGTGTCGTGGTGCAGCCCGGAGTCCTGCCGGGAGATCGGCTTGCGCTGCTCGATGAACGCGACGTGGCGCCAGGTGTCGGCGCCGAGCCCGACGGTGTTGTCGTAGGACATGCCGGTCAGGGCGATGCCGTCTTCGGGTACGGCGTTCCACTCCTTGCAGGCGACTTCGCAGGCCTTGCAGCCGATGCACACGCTGGTGTCGGTGAAGAACCCCATGCGCGGCGGGTGGTCGCGGTAGCCGGTGGCCGACGCGGGATCGAGTCCGGTCACCTCACACCTCCGTTCCGGTTTCCGGGGTGATCCCCGCTCGGTGCTGGTATTGTCGGACCAGCTCGGCGCGCCCGGGCCCGCGGGGACGGCGCCCGGGCCGGATGTCGCAGGCCGCGGCCTTGGTCTCCTGGATGTGACTGTTCGGGTCGAGGCTGAGCGAAATGAGCTCGTTGACCGTGTCGCCGGTGGTCAGGCCGTTCTGACCCCAGTGGTAGGGCAGGCCCACCTGGTGCAGTGTCCGGCCTTGGATCTTCAACGGCGTCAGCCGCTCGGTGACCAGCACCCGGGCCTCGATGACGCCGCGCGCGGTGGCGATCGTGGCCCAGCCCAGGTGTTCGAGCCCGCGCTCGCGCGCCAGCTCGGGCGAGATCTCGCAGAACAGCTCGGGCTGCAGTTCGGCGAGGTAGGGCTGCCAGCGGCTCATCCCGCCCGCGGTGTGGTGCTCGGTGAGCCGGTAGGTGGTCACCACGAACGGGAACACCTCCGAGCCGGGGTCGGTGCCGCTGGGCTGGAACCGGTTGTGCTTGTGCCGGATAACCTGCCGGACCGGGTTGCGCTGCTGCGGGTACAGCAGGTTCGGGAACGGCGAGTCCTGCGGCTCGTAGTGCGTGGGCAACGGCCCGTCGGTCAGCCCGGCCGGCGCGTAGAGCCAGGCCTTGCCGTCGGCCTGCATGATGAACGCGTCGGTGCCGGTGAGCGCGTCCGGGCCGGTGGCGCCCTCGTCCGGCTCGAAGTCCGGGGCCTTCGTGACCTTGAAGTCGGGGACGTCGTGGCCGGTCCACTTGCCTTCCTCGGCGTCCCACCACACCAGGGCCTTGCGGTCGCTCCACGGTTTGCCGTCGGGGTCGGCGGAGGCGCGGTTGTAGAGGATGCGGCGGTTGGCGGGCCAGGCCCAGCCCCACTCGGGGGCGACCCAGTTCTGCTGGGTGGTCGGTTTGCGCCGGGACGCCTGGTTGACGCCGTCCTTGTAGACACCGCAGTAGATCCAGCAGCCGCAGGCGGTGGAGCCGTCGTCCTTGAGCTGTTCGTAGCTTTCCAGCGGTTCGGCGTCGGAGTTCCAGCCGTTGATCTCGGCCAGCACCGCCTCGGCCTCGGGCTCCGCCGTCTCACCCTTGGTGGGGTAGTCCCAGGTGAGTTCCAGCACCGGCCGGTCGCGCTCGCGCTGTTCGTCCGAAGTGGACGCTTCCATCGTGGCCGCCAGGAGCTTCTCGCGGATCTTGCGGCCCAGGTGGAAGGTGAACCACAGGTCGCTGCGCGCGTCCCCGGCCGGCTCGACCGCCTGGTGGTGCCACTGCAGCATCCGCTGGGTGTTGGTGAAGCTGCCGTCCTTCTCGGTGTGGGCGGCGGCGGGCAGGAAGAACACCTCGGTGGCGATGTCCTCGGTGCGCAGCTCGCCGCTTTCGATTTCCGGCCCGTCCTTCCACCACATGGCGCTCTCGATGAGGGAGAAGTCCCGCACGACGAGCCAGTCCAGGTTGGCCATGCCCAGCCGCTGCATCTTGGCGTTGGCCGAGCCGACCGCCGGGTTCTCGCCGAGCAGGAAGTAGCCCTTACAGGTGCCCTTCAGCTGTTCCATGACCGTTTCGTAGGTGCTGTGGCTGCCGGTGAGCCGGGGCAGGTGGTCGAAGCAGAAGTCGTTGTCCGGCCGGGCCGCCGGACCCCAGTAGGCCTTGAGCAGGCTCACCAGGTACGACTTCATGTTGCCCCAGTAGCCCTTCTCGGTCCCTTCTGCCTCCACGAACGTGTCAAGGTCCTCGTTCGTGTGGGCGTGCGGCATCGGGATGTAACCGGGCAGCAGGTTGAACAACGTCGGGATGTCGGTCGACCCCTGGATCGACGCGTGCCCGCGCAAGGCCAGGATCCCGCCGCCGGGACGGCCGATGTTGCCCAGCAGCGTCTGCAGGATCGCTGCCGTGCGGATGTACTGGACGCCCACCGTGTGCTGGGTCCAGCCGACCGCGTAGGCGAACGCGCTGGTCCGGTCCCGCCCGGAGTTCTCCGCCAGCAGCTCGCACACCTGCCTGAAGGTGGCCTGCGGGACGCCGCAGATCTGCTCCACCATCTCCGGGGTGTAGCGGGCGAAGTGCCGCTTGAGGATCTGGAACACGCACCGCGGGTGCTGCAGCGTGACGTCGACCTCCGGCTCGGCGCCCACCTCGGCGCCGCCGGAACCGTGGGCTTCGCCGCGGCCCGCCTCGCTCACCGAACTGCCCTCGCCGGTGCGCTCGTCCCACTCCTGGTCCCGCTCGCCGGAGGCCGCCTGCATGTCGCTGCCGGCGTATTGCCAGGTCTGCGTGTCGTAGCTGCGCTGTTCGCGGTTCAGGCCGGAGAAGACGCCGTCGAGGTCCTCGGTGTCGGCGAACTCCTCGGCGATGATCGTGGCCGCGTTCGAGTACGCCAGCAGGTACTCACGGAAGTACTTCTCCTCCTGCAACACGTAATGGACGATGCCGCCGAGGAACGCGATGTCCGTGCCCGCGCGCAGCGGAACGTGGATGTCCGCCAGCGCGCTGGTGCGGGTGAACCGCGGGTCGACGTGGATCACTTTCGCGCCGCGCGCCTTGGCTTCCATCACCCACTGGAACCCGACCGGGTGGCACTCGGCCATGTTCGAGCCCTCGATGAGGATGCAGTCGGCGTTCGCCAGGTCCTGCTGGAACGTCGTGGCCCCGCCACGACCGAAGGAAGTCCCCAAACTGGGAACGGTGGCGGAGTGTCAAATCCGGGCCTGGTTCTCGATCTGGATCGCGCCCAGCGCCGTGAAGAGCTTCTTGATCAGGTAGTTCTCTTCGTTGTCCAGGGTCGCGCCACCGAGGCTGGCGATGCCCATGGTGCGGCGGGTGCGCTTGCCGTCGACCTCCCATTGCCAGCCCTCGGCGCGGGCGGCGATGGTGCGGTCCGCGATCATGTCCATCGCGGTCTCGAGGTCGAGGGTCTCCCACTCGGTGCCGTACGGCTTGCGGTAGAGCACTTGGTGTTCGCGGGCCGAGCCGGTGGTCAGCTGCAGGCTCGCCGAGCCCTTGGGGCAGAGCCGGCCGCGGCTGACCGGCGAGTCGGGGTCACCCTCGATCTGGGTGACCTTCTCGTTCTCGACGTAGACGTTCTGGCCACACCCGACCGCACAGTACGGGCAGACTGATTTGACCACTTTGTCCGCGTTCGTGGTGCGCGGGGTGAGTTCGAGGCTGATGCGGCTCTTGGCCGCCGCTCCGCGACCTGTCGGGTCGTTCTCGGTCAGCTGCCGGTAGACCGGCCACTCCGAGACCCAGCGCTTCAGGCCCATCGCTCACCTCCATCGCTCTGCGCGCGTTTACCCGGGGTTTTCCCCGATCAAACCTGGCTTCCCGCGGCCCGCATTTGCGCGTCCGCGCGGACACGCTCGGCGATCCAGCGGCGCACCGTCTCGCGGCCGGTCGGGTTCGCGTGCTCCGGATTGGACAGGTCCTGTCCGGACGGTGGCAGCCCGCGGATCCGGCGTTCCTCCGGGCTCGGCGCGTCCCCGCCGTCCGCGGGCAGCCCGGTGCCGATGAGATGGGCCAGACCCGGTGGGATGCCGAGCCGGCGGCCGATCTCGGTGTAGTCCAAGCCGAGCGCGACGAGGTCCTGCACTTGCTGCCGGGTCGCCATCCCGTCATGCCTTTCGCACATCGCGCGGCGGGAAGTCGCCGCGTCGCCGGTCGAGCGCGGTACAGCCGATGCCCAGCGCGATCATGCCGACGCCGAGCCCGAGGTGCAGCCAGTTGTCGGCGTCGTTCACGGGGACGAAGTTCGGGGCGCCGGCACTGTCCGTTCCCAGGCCGTAGACGCACAGGATGAGATAGACCAGGCCACCGATCATCAGGTAGGCCCGAGAACCGCCGGGGTAGCGGGCCGCGATCACGCCGACCACCCCGAACAGCAGGTGGACGAGATTGTGCAGGACCGACACGGTGAACACGTCGAACAGTTGAGCCATCGAATGGTGGCCGGCGAACTGCAACTGGTCGTAGTGGGTCGTGATCCCGGGGATGAACCCGAGCACGCCGACGATCAGGAAGATCGCTCCCACCACTGCCGTGGTGCGCTGCACGAGGAACGTCGCGGGCTTGGTGGTGCGTGGGGTTTCGGTCATCGCTGCTCCTGGATCCGGTGGCGACGGAGGGCCCCGTCGGTGTCGTCCCGCGTGAGGTGCGGCGCGCGCAGGGCTTCTACGCTGGAACACTTCACGGGACGGGGTCACCGCCAGTGCCATCGAGCGTTTCCTTGGTTTCGCGAATCGTCTCGCGGGGAAGCGCGGACGCTTCGCGCACCTTGCCGATACCTCGCCGCGCCAACACTGCTCCGGCAACCGAGACACCGGCGCCGACGAGCGCCGCGGACGCCCACGGCGGGAGGCGGCGAGCCAGCAACAGCACGGCCGCTGCGGTGATCGAGGCGCCGCCGTAGAGACCTGCCACACCCGCGGCGCCGATCATGCCGCCGCCCAGCCCGGCCGACTTCGCGCTCTCGCGCAGTTCTTTCTTCGCGTGGGAGATCTCCCGTCGGACCAGCTCGGCGATCTGGTCCGCGATACCTCCGACGGGGTCCGTTTGGTCCGGTTCGCCCATGATCATCTCCTTTCGATCCGGTGTCGTGCCTCCGCGTACCCGCACCCGCCGGCGTCATGCATTCGTTCGTCCAGATGCCGATCGCACGATTCGGTCGAGTACGAGCCCGCGCAGGTCGGCTTCACCGTTTGCCACGCCGGTGGACGAGGGCACCCGCGGCTGTCGCGGTGGCGGCTCCTGCTGCGGCGAGAAGCCCGTGGTGCTGGCTGAACCACAGCTGAGCGCTGTGCGTCGGGCGACAGCGCGCCATCGCTCGGATATCCCGACCACGTGGCTCAACCATTCGTCGGAACAACTGTTACCTCGGCGAAATCTCTGGCCATCGGTGCTCCGTTTCCTGCCCCGCGGAGGGGGTATGCGAGGTCGTCGAGTGAGTGAGGTGAGGTCCGATGGCCAAGATCGGAACCGCGACGAAGCAGGGTGCCCGCGATCAGAAGATGCGGGAAGGCCGCCTCCCGATCGCCGCGGAGTTCCTCGTGGGAGCCTGGCTGGTGGTCGCGGCTTTCGTGTTCAGCTACTCGGTGACCTTGGCCGGTTCCGCGGGGTTCTGGAACGTGCTGCTGTGCGGTGCGGTCGTGGCGGTCGTGGCAGCGGTACGGCTGGTCGCTCCCCGGGCGGCCGCGTGGCTGGGCTTGATCAATGTCGTCGTCGGATTCTGGTTGATCGCTTCGCCGTTCGCGCTCGGCTACCCGGCCGAAGGACACCGTGACGCAGCGAAAACGAATGCTCTCGTGGCCGGAATCCTGGTCGCGATCTTCTCGGTCACGGCGGTCACCGTGGCCGCCCGCCGCAAGGCGGCGGCGCGCCACCGGCCGGGTGCACCGTCTTGACCGCGAGCTGGTTGCCGGGGAGAGCGCTGTTGGGGCAGCCCGTTCCCGGCACGGGAACGAAGTTCGGCTCGGTCCCCTGCAGCAGGTGGATCCGCAAGAAGCACCCGAGGAACCGGTCCCGCCGCGAGCGGTGAGCAAGAGAACGCCGGTCGGTCAGGCACTGCTTGCCTCGCCGTGCGCCGGGCCCGCGAGCCGCTGGGCGGTCTCGAGGAGCAGCCCGTGGACGAAGGCCTGGGGCAGGTTGCCGCGGAGCTGCCGCTGGCGCACGTCGTACTCTTCGGCGAGCAGGCCGGGTGGACCGCAGGCAGCACGGTTGCGCTCGAACCAGCGGAACGCCGCCACTTGGTGGCCTTGCTGCCATTCGGCGAGTGCCATGACGAATCCGCAGAGCAGGAAGGCTCCTTCGGCGTCACCGAGCGGCCGGTGGTCGGGGGAGAAGCGGTAGACATAGCCGTCCTGGGTGAGTTCCGTGCGCACGGCCTCGAGCGTCGCCAGTGTGCGGGGATCGTCGGCCGGCAGTGCGCCGCGCACCGGCGGGAGCAGCAGCGCGGTGTCGACGTGGTCGTGTGCCGGGCTGCGCCGCCAGGCGCCGCGGGAATCGACGCAGCGGCCGGCTGTCTCGGTCAGCAGGTGGTCGGCGAGCGTGACCAGTTCGGCGGCCCGGCCGGCCGGGAAGTGGCGGGCGACGCTGCGCAGACCCGCGACGCAGGCAAGTCGCGAGTGGGTCCACCAGGCGCGCTCGAGTTCCCAGACACCGGCGTCCGGCTCGTCCCACTTGCGGGCGATCAGATCGGCCACGACGTCGATGGCCTGCCGGGCGTCGGAGGTCAGGCGGTCGTGCCCCGCGGCCGTCGCGTAGAGCTGGAGGATCTCGCCCAGTGCGTCGAGCTGGAACTGGCCGCGGACGTGGTTGCCCAGCACGGCCGCGCCGCCCGGATAGCCGGGCAGGTCCAATGTGCGCTCCTTCGGCGGTGGCCGTCCGTCCGTCCGGTAGGCGGGCAGGAGCCGGTCGCCGTCCTGCAGCACGCGCGCGGTCACGAACGCGAGCGCGTCGTCGAGCAGCGGATGCGGTTCGTCGACCGACGCCGCGAGGCCGGCGTAGCACTGGTCCCGCAGCCACACGTAGCGGTAGTCGTAGTTGCGGCCGGCTTCCGCGCGTTCGGGGAGGCCCAGTGTTGCCGCGGCGACCATGCCACCGCCGTCGGAGGTCAGGCCACGCAGCACCGCGTAGGAGTGCTGCGCGTCTCGAGGTGCCACGCTGCCGGTGAAGGGCGGGACGGCGGTGCTCCAGCTGTGTGCGGTTTCGGTCCACAGCCGGTCGGGGTCCGGGGGTGACGGCAACGGCTGGTCACTGATCTCGAGGACCAGGTCATGCCGGCGGCCCGCGGTGACGGGCAGGTCGAGGACGAGCCGTCCGGTTTCGTCGAGGCGAGCGTCGGAGGCTCCCTGCCATCGGACGCGAAGCTCACCCGTTCGGGCCGTCCACGTTCCGTCGTCGTCGCGATGGACCTCCCGCAGCGAGCGGGTGCCGAAGCGGCCGCGTACGTCGAGTTCGACCCGCATCGCGACATCCTGCTCGCCGGCCTCGATCCTGCGCAGCACGACTACCCGGCGAGGATCGGCGGGGTAGGCCAACGCGTCGCGGCACTCGACGATCGTGCCGGTGGTCACCCAGCGGCTGCGCCAGATCAGCGTGCCGGGTTCGTACGCGCCGCCCCAGACACAGGGGACCGCCGGACGGACCGAATAGACACCGCGGCCGCCGATCAGTGCGGACAGCACAGCATCGTCCGCCCAGGTCGGTGCGCACAGCCAGGCGATGTCGCCGAGCGGTCCGCACAAGGCGCCGCGCTCGCCGTCGGCCAGAAGAGCGTATTCGCGCAGGACGTGCGGGGGGAACTGCCGCCATTCCTGGTCTTCGTCGTTCACGGTGGCCGGGTACCCCGCGACGAACCGGATCACCGCGCATTTTGCGCTTATCGGCAATCGTAAGGTGATCGTGAGGTGCACCTGCTCCACGATGGACAACGACTGAGCAGTCACCGTTTGCCGAAATGCGTATTCTCGCGTCACGTTCGCCGTCACGGAGCTCGTGACCGCGCGGACGGCCGACGACCTCGTCGTGAACCCCGGCCGGGACGGCGAACTGTCGGTCGGTTCGGTGCTGTACTACGTCGGCAACGGGCGAAATCGCAGGTAGCAGGCCCCGGCGAGTGATCACGTGCTGAGCGTTGCATAATGCAATAGTGTCTTCAGGTAACAGCGTGGCGGTCAGGCGGGTCCCGGTCCCGGTTCGGCAGCCGATCGGCCGGT
The DNA here is from genome assembly GCF_026017845.1 of Amycolatopsis mediterranei. Lineage (NCBI taxonomy): Bacteria > Bacillati > Actinomycetota > Actinomycetes > Pseudonocardiales > Pseudonocardiaceae > Amycolatopsis > Amycolatopsis mediterranei. Next base: position 6,631,349 of record NZ_CP100416.1, on the reverse strand, counting down.
GGTTGCGGGAGAGCCGGTCCGGTCTGGTCGGGTTGGCCGTGCTCATCGGTGCGGGCGCCGGGCTCGGGGCGATCGTCTTCCGCTGGCTGATCACGACGTTCACGCACCTGTTCTCCGGGCAGGCGGATTACGCCGATGCCGGGCGAGCGGCGCACCCCTGGTTCCCGGAGCTGGGGCCGTGGTTCCTGCTGCTCGCGCCGGTGGTGGCCGGGCTGGTCTACGGGCCGTTGGTGTACAAGTTCGCTCCGGAGGCTCGCGGCCACGGCGTGCCCGAGGTGATGTACGCAGTCGCTGAGCGCGGTGGCCGGATTCCGGTGCAGGTGAGCGCGGTGAAAGCGCTGGCCTCGGCGCTGACGATCGGCTCCGGCGGATCGGTCGGGCGGGAGGGCCCGATCGTGCAGATCGGGTCCGCGCTGGGCTCGACGCTGGGCCGGATCGCCCGGCTACCGGAGTCGCGGCTTCGGGTGCTGGTCGCCTGTGGTGCGGCGGGCGGGATCGCGGCGACGTTCAACGCTCCACTGGCCGGCCCGTTCTTCGCGATGGAGCTGATCCTGCGCGACTTCGCCGCGGAGTCGTTCGGCGCGGTCGTCCTGGCCAGCGTGACCGCGAGCGTGGTGGGCCGGGCGGCGTTCGGCAACACCGCTTTCCTCGAGCTGCCGCCGTTCACCCTGCGCAACCCGCTCGAGTACTTGCTGTTCGTCGTGCTCGGAGTCGTCGTGGGCGCGTGCGGGGTGCTGTTCACCCGGGTGCTGTACTGGATCGAGGACTTCTGCGACTGGGTGTGGCGCGGTCCCGAATGGCTGCGCCCGGCCGTCGGCGGGGTGTTCCTCGGCGGGCTGCTGCTGGTGCTGCCGCAGATGTACGGGGTCGGCTATCCGGTGCTGCAGAACGCCGTCGAAGGCAAGTACGTCATCGGGTTCCTGGTGCTGTTGCTGGTCGGCAAGATCGTCGCGACGAGCTTGACGATCGGGATCGGCGGTTCGGGTGGGGTGTTCGCGCCGTCGCTGTTCATCGGCGCGATGGGCGGGACGGCGTTCGGGATCGTGGTGCACGCGTGGCTGCCGTCGCTGACCGCGTCGCCCGGGGTGTACGGGCTGATCGGGATGGGTGCGGCGTTCGCGGGGGCGGCGCGGGCGCCGATCACGGCGGTGATCGTGCTGTTCGAGCTGACCGGCCAGTACACGATCATCCTGCCGATGCTCACGGCGATCGTGATCGCCACGGCCACGAGCCGGGCGTTGTCGAGGGACACGATCTACACGCTCAAGCTGCGCCGCCGTGGCGTCGACCTCGACCGGCACCCGCAGGAACGCCGGCTGGCCGCGACCACGGTCGAAGCGGTCACCGAGCCGCTACCGGAACCCCTTGCCGGGGAGACGGCGCTGGACCGCGCGGCGCACGCGCTGGCGGTGTCCGGGCACGGCATCCTGCCGGTCGTCGACGGCGAAGGCCGCTACCAGGGCTGCGTGACAGCTCGGGCGGTCGCCGAGGCACTGGGCAGCGACCACGACGGCACGGTGGGGGAACTGGCGGAGCTGCCGTCCCTGATCACCTGCGAGACGTCGCTCGCCGACGCACTGACGGCCCTGGCGAACGCACCGGGCACGGGCCTGCCCGTGCTCGACGACGACCACCGGCTGGCCGGGTGGCTCACACACCAGTCGGTGCTCTCCGCGCTTGCCTCAGTCGGGAGGAGCGGACCGGCGTGATCCGGACCGGTCGCGCGCCGCGGTCGACGGAGGCGAGGCGCTGCTGGCCGGCTCCGGCTCCGGCTACGCCGTCTGCCGGTTGCTGTGATGACAGCCCGGCGTCAGGTCCACACGGCTTCGGGCGCGACAGCGGACGCAGGTGGCTCGCCGCCGGCCTCGGCGAAGGCGGTGAGGACGTCGACCAGGCCGCTGCGGGCGTCGTCGGGCATCCGGGCGACGATCTTGGCGATCTCCTTGCGCCGCCGGGCGGTGACCTGGCGAACCACCTTCGCGCCCTCCTTCGTCAGGGCGAGCACGATCTCGCGGCGGGAGACCGCACTGTGCTGCCGGTCGACCACGCCGACCGCGACCAGCCGGTCGACCATCCGGCTCGCGGTCGATGGCGTGACCTGCAGGTACTCCGCCAGATCGGCGTGCTTGAGCGGTCCTCGGGTCTGCAGCACCACCAGCAGCCGGAACTGCGGCAGCGTGATCATGTCTCCGGCGGCCGCGATCGACCGGGCCGAGACGGCGACCAGCAGGCGGGAAGCGGTCAGCACGGCGTCGGTCACGGCGTCGACGTCCGTCGTGTCGAGGGCGGAAGTGCTCCGAGGCATTCTCCCAGTGTGCCGCACCGGCAGCCCGGCGTGCCGGTCAGGCGCGCCGGAGAAGGCCTCGATGCCAACGATGTTGGCAAGCAATGAGAGAAAGTGTCCGGCTGGGGTCGGTGCGGCAGCAGCACTGTCGCCGCTGATCTTGTTACCGGGCGTCACAGGTTCGGTACAGGCAGCTGGGCGTAGTCGACGTCACCGGTTTTCTCCAGCAGGTTGATGTGGGTCTTGATGTAGTCGCCCGCCAAATCCGCGAACGGGCGGACCAGCGAGTTGCGCGTATCGGCGCGGACCGTCGAGACGAGGATCAGCGCCTCGGCGTGTGCCTTGCGAAGGGTGTTGACGTAGTCGCGGTCGAAGGTCTCGCCGAATTCGGTGCGCATGCGGTCGATGCCGACCTGCATGTCCGGGGCGGGTTCAGCGGGAACGGGCAGGTCCATCCGGGTGCTGATGTCGGTGTCGCGGTTTTCGAGGTCCTTGTGCTGAGTGATGATCACCCGTGCCACCTCCTGGACCGCCGGGTTGCTCGAGCGTTGCTGCGCCCACGTCGAGGTCGTGATCTCGCGGAGGCTCGTCTGTTCCACGATCGTGAGCAGCTTCCGTCCCGCGGAGCTGATCGGTCCGAACGCCGTCGCGGTGAGGTCGCTTTCGGTCTGTGTCGCCGGGGTGGAGGTCGCCGGCCGGACGGAGGGGACCGGGACTTGGGGGGCGGTCACCACTTGGGGGGAGGGCGGGGCACATGCGGCGAGGGCGAGGGCGAGCGCGCCGCACAGCGTGATCCACAGGTTCCGGGATTTCATCGTCGGCCTCCAGGTGGGGAGTTCGGTGTCCACTCCGAACACGGACCCCGGTGCCGCCTGGTTCAGTCAAACTGTTGCTTCATCATTCAATTCGTCTAGGAAAGAGTTAGGCTGATCGGCGAACCGGTTGCGGCCGAGCCACCCGATCGTGTTCCGGACGGCCTCGCGAGTGCCGTCGAACCTGATGGCGCGCTCGGCCAGCGCTTCCCGCCACATCCGGTGCCCGAGCCACACACCGGCGAGGGCGGAGACCGTGCAGTCGATGCGGGCCGCGGTCGGCAGCCGGGGGTCGCTCTCGGTCGAAGACGCTCCTTCGGGAGAGAGGACCAGCCACCACCAGCGCGGCGGCGGGACCTCACTGAACCGCAGGTGCAGCGCGACGCGTTCGCGGGGGAGCCGGGCCGGGTCGATGCCCCGGCAGATGTCGAGGAGCAGCAGGCGCGGCTTCAGGTCCCCGCTGCGCGGCGGTGGCAACCAGCGGCGGCCCCAGTACCCGAGGTGCTCGACCACCGGGGCCAGGTCGCGGCCGGCCGGGGTCAGTGCGTAGCGAACTTCACCAGTGGACGGGAGCCGGGTCACCACGCCGGCGTCGGCGAGTTGCTTGAGCCGCCGGGCGAGCAGTGCGGTGGACATGCCGGGTACGCCTTCGGCGAGTTCGCCGGTGCGGCTGCTGCCGTGCAGGAGTTCCCGGACGATGAGGAGAGTCCACGACTGGCCGAGCACCTCGGCCGCGGTGGCCACCGGGCAGTGCTGCCGGTAGGCGGTCACGAGCGCTCGAGGGTGCGCAGGACGCGGAACCGGGCCAGCCGGTGCAGCATCTCGCCCATGGCCTCGGGCACGATCTGGCCTTCGAGATCGCTGCGGGCCGACCGGACGATCGCGGTGATGTCGGCCGCGGGCAGCAGGGAAGCGAACTCACTGGTCAGCCAGCTGTCGACCTCGGCGGTGATGTCGTCGGCCTGGTGGGTTTCGACGGTCATGTCCTCATTGTGTGGGCGTGGGCGTGGGCTGCACCTGACGACTGGCTGACGATTCGGGCGGGCACGGCGTCGGTGACGCGGGCCTGCTCGTCACCGTCGGGGTCGCCGTGGGTACCGGGGTGGTGATCGGTTCCGGCTCGTCCTCCGCGGTGACCCCGCAGCCGGTGGCGCACAGCAGGATCAGCAGCGCGATGGCGGTCTTCATCCCGTGGCCTCCGGCAGTTCGACGACGAAGCGGGCGCCCCCGCCGGGGCGATCCTCGACCCAGACGTGGCCGTCGTGGCGGTGAACGTGGTCGGCGACGATGGCCAGGCCGAGTCCGCTGCCGGTGTACTGGTCGCGGCGGGCGGCGTGCAGGCCGCGGGCGAACCGTTCGAAGATGCGTTCGCGCAGAGCCGGCGGGACGCCGCTGCCGGTGTCGTCGACGACGATCCGGGCCCGGTCACCGCGGCGCTCGACGGTGACCGCGACCGCGCCGCCGCCGTAGTGGTCGGCGTTGTCGAGCAAGTTGGCGACGACGCGGTCGATCCGGCGGCGATCGGCGGAGACGAGAAGCGGGTCCGTGTCGATCTCGAGCCGGACGTCGGACGGTGGACGGCTGTCGATGACGTTGCGGACGAGCTCACCGAGGTCGACCAGCTCGACCGAGCCGGTGCCCTCGTCCTGGTCGGCTCTCGAGATCTCCAGCAGGTCGACGACCATCCGCTGGAACCGCCGCAGTTCCGACCGCAGCAGCCGCAGGGCCCGTTGTGCGGTTTCCGGCATGGCGTCCTGGCGGCGTTCCAGTACCTCGCTGACGTTGACCATGGTCGTCAAGGGAGAGCGCAGCTCGTGACTGACGTCGGAGGCGAACCGGGCGTCCCGGCGGACCCGCTGCTCGAGCTGCCCGGCGGTCGTGTTGAAGCTGGTGGCCAGCGGGGCGAGGTCCGGGTCGGCCTGATCGGGCAGGCGGGCCGAGAGGTCGCCCCGCGCGACGCGGGACGCGGCCGCCGTGAGCGCGGTCAGCGGGCGGAGCGCCCGGCGGGCGGTCCAGGCGCCGAGGCCGACGCCGAAGAGTGCTGCCATGACAGTGCCGGTGATGAGGAGGGTGCTGAGATAGCGGAACGCGCGGTCCAGCTCGACGAGGGGGTAGAGCTCGACATAGACGCTGCCGTCACCGCCGACCGGAGTGGCCACCCCGAGCACCGGGATCCCGCTCGCGAAGAACCGCTGGCGGGCCGCTACCCCGGTCCTGGCCTGGCCGAGCAGCCCGGTGGGCACGATCGCGGGATCGATCTGCCGGCCGCTGGTGAGCCAGCCGGCGGGCCGGGACAGCAGGATGGACGAGTCGGGCCCGGTGGCCAGGCCGGTGAGCAGCTCTTCGAGTCCTTCCGAGTCGTCGGCCAGTGCGGCGTCGACGAGCCGGACGTTGACCTCGGACTGACGGGTGACGCTCTGCTCGCGCTGGTCGAGCATGTAGCCGGTCGTGAGGTTCCAGGTCGCCACCGCCAGCACGGTCATCACCAGCGCCAGGCCGACACCGAACGCGGCCGCGACCCGCCAGCGCAGCGAAAGCCGCCGGATCATGGCTCGGGAGCGATGCGGTAGCCGCTGCCGCGCACGGTCAACACGAGGCTGGGTGCGTCGGGATCGGGTTCGACCTTGCGGCGCAGCCGTCTGATGTGGACGTCGAGCAGCCGCGTGTCCCCGAAGTAGTCGTGTCCCCACACGCGCTGCAGCAACTGCTCGCGGGTGACGACCTTGCCTTCGGCCGCGGCGAGTTCGGTCAGCAGGCGGAATTCGGTGCGCGTGAGGTGCACGGGGACGCCGTCGCGGTGGACGGCTTCCTCGTCGGGCCGGATCTCGAGCCTGCCGACGCTGAACCGGGCCGGACGTGCCGACGCCGTCCGGCGGAGCAGGGCGCGGATCCGGGCCGCGAGCTCGCCCGCCACCAGTGGTTTGGTGACGTAGTCGTCGGCGCCGGCTTCGAGGCCGGCGATGACGTCGTGGGTGTCGGTGCGGGCGGTGATGACGATGATGGGCAGGTCGCCGTGCTCGCGCACTCTCCGGCAGACGGTGAGCCCGTCGATGCCCGGCAGCATGAGGTCGAGCAGCACCACGTCGACGGAGGTGGATTCCAGCAGGTCCAGGCCGTCCTCGCCGGTGGCGGCGGCGAGGACGTCGAAGTCCTCGTCGGTCAGCGCGAGGCTCAACGCCTCGCTGATCATGGCGTCGTCCTCGACGAGCAGAACACGCGTCGGCACCTTCAAAACTCTAGCAGGAGACGATTGTTGCACTGGCGAACAGTTGTGCTAGCCTGAGTTGCCGACAGGGCGACTGTCCAGGGCAATCGCCCTGATTGGAGGAGCGATGACGTCTCCGGCTGCTGCTCGCGGTGAAGCCGTTCGGCGCCGCCTGGTCGCGGCGGCGGTCGAGCTGATCCCGGAGCGGGGATGGACCGCCGTGAGCACCCGCGTGCTGGCCGAGCGGGCCGGTGTCACGCCCAGCGTCGTCCACTACCACTTCCCGTCAGTGCAGGCCGTTCTGGTGGAAGCCGTGCTGAGCGCGATGCGGGCGGTGGCGGGGGAGTTCGAGCCGCTGGTCGCCGCGGTCGGCAGCGCCGGGGAACTGGTCGACGCGATGGTCGCGGCGGTGGAGCAGTACACCGGCGCCGACCCGACGTCACTGCTGTTCGTCGAGGCTTACCTGGCGGCGACGCGGGACGCCGGGCTGCAGGCCGGGATGGCCCAGGTGCTCGCCGACCTTCGCGCGGTGATCAGCGACCGCTTGCGGCAACTGGGCGTTGCCCGACCCGAAGACACGGCGGCGGTGCTCGCCGCCGCAGTCGACGGACTGCTTCTGCATCGCGCGATCGGCCCCCAGGTGGCACCGAACGTGGCCGGGGTGCTGCGGCGGCTCGTCTGAACGCGAAGGAGACGAAACGGTGAAGGTCGTGGTGTGCGGAGCCGGGATCACCGGCTTGGCGCTGGCGAACAAGCTGGCCCGCGAAGACATCGAGGTCGTCGTGCTGGAACGGGCGCCGGCTCCCCGGGAACAGGGCTACATGATCGACTTCTTCGGGCCGGGGTTCGACGCCGCCGAGGCGATGGGCTTGTTGCCGCGGATCCGGGAACTGGGCTACCAGGTCGAGGAGGCGAGCTTGCTCGACGAGCGCGGCCGCCGCCGCGCGGCGATCCGGTACGCGACCTTCGCCCGCACGATGCGGGACCGGCTCTGCGGCATCATGCGGCCGGACCTCGAACGGGCACTGCGGGAGCAGCTTCCGTCCGACGTGGACCTGCGGTTCGGCGCAGGCGTCACGGCGGTCGACGACCTCGGCGACCGGGTCCGGGTGACCGCGGGCGAGCACGTGGTCGAGGCGGACGTCGCCGTGGGCGCCGACGGAGTCCATTCGGCCGTCCGGCGGCTGGTGTTCGGCGAAGACGAGAACTACCTGCGATACATGGGCTTCCACACCGCCGCCTTCGTGCTGACCGATCCGGAGATCGCGGCGGCGGTGGGGGACCGGTTCTGCCTGACCGACAGCATCGCCCGACAGATGGGCTTCTACGGGCTCCGCGACGGTCGGGTGGCCGCGTTCGCCGTGCACCGGACCGGCGACCGGCGGCTGCCCGAGGATCCCCGGTCCGCGCTCCGGGAAGAGTACGGCTCGCTGGGGTGGCTGGTGCCCCGTGCGCTGCGGCACTGCCCGCCCGCGGAGGCCGTGTACTACGACCAGGTGGCCCAGGTCGACATGGCGAGGTGGAGCAGCGGGCGGGTCGTGCTCGTGGGCGACGCGTGCTACGCGGTTTCCCTGCTGGCCGGTCAAGGTGCTTCGCTCGGTGTCGCCGGCGCCTACGTGCTCGGTGAGCGGCTGGCCCGAGCAGTCTCGATCAGTGACGCTTTCAGCGACTACGAACTCCTCCTGCGACCAGTCGTCACGGAAAAGCAGGACGTCGCCCGCCGGAGCGCCCGGTGGTTCCTCCCGGCGACCCCCTTTCAGCTCGTGGTCCGCAGGACTGTGCTCCGGCTGGCACGCCTTCCCCTGCTGGACCGGTACGTGGCGACCGTGCTCGCCGGGAAGCCCACTGCGCTGGTCGCCGACCTTCGCCGCGCGGCCGCCGGAGCAGCACGGTGAACCGGGTCCTGCGTGGGGTTTTTCGCGCGCCGGTGCGGCTTTACGACCGCGGGCTCGGCTGGGTACTCGGCCGCCGGTTCCTCTGCCTGACCCATCTCGGACGACGCTCCGGGCGGATGTACCGGACTGTCCTCGAAGTCGTCGGCACGAACGACGACGAGTACGTCGTGGTCGCCGGCCTCGGTGCGGGAGCGGACTGGTTCCGGAACATCCAGGCCCGGCCCCCGGTCGAGGTGATCGTCGGACGGTGCCGGTTCCCGGCCGAACACCGCGTCCTGGGCGAAGACGAGGCCGTCGCGGTCATCGCCGGTTACGAACACCGCAACCGCCTGGCCGGGCCGCTGGTGCGGTTCGCGCTGGGAAAGCTGCTGGGGTGGCGCTACGACGGCAGCGATCTCGCCCGCCGCCGGATGGCGATCCAGCTGCCGCTGGTCGGGCTGCGGCCGCGATCGTAAGGCAGTCGTCAGTTGAAAACTCCTTTTCCCGTGTCAGGGTGGAACCCGAGCGAGAAAGAAGGAAGGTGACCACGACATGACGACCGACGTAGCGGTGAAGGTGACCTCCGGAACCTGGGAGCTTCCCGAGGTCCACCGGCTGCGGCTGGAGGCGGAACGGGTCTGGGAAGCGGCGGGAGCGCACCGCAGGCTGGCGGTCGAGCTGGAAACCGGCACCGAACCCGACGGCCTGTACCGGGGCAAGACGCAACGTGTGCTCGCGGAAGTCGCTTCGTGCCACGCGATGGCGTATCAGGAACTCGCCGCGGCCGCCGAAGCTCGTGGCGAAGCTCGGCGGTATCCGCGTCACACTCCACAGTGGGCACGGTTGGTGGAGGAATCGTTCGTGGCGATCCGCCGGGCGGAGGCCCACCACGAACGTGCCGCGGCCCAGTCGGCGAGTGCGGCCGGTGATGAGCCGGCGGCTCGCCGCCACTGGGCGGCTGCGGAAGAGGCGGACCGGCGGGCTTCGGCGAAGATGAGGCTCAGCGCCTGATCCGCAGGATGCGGGGTTCCCGTCCCGCGCGATGCGTGCTGGGCCGGGTTTCGCACCCCCACCCGCGCGTGTGGCGGAAACCGTTGCAGAGACGGACGTTTGGCGCTCCCGGTGAGCGGTGATCCGGAAGACATGGTACCGACCTGGCTGCTTTTCCTGTCCTGGATCGCGATCGCCGCGGCTGTCCTTTGTGCCGCGTGGCTGGTCTTCGACATCTACGGGCGTGACTACCGGCCGCCCATGGCGATCATGGGCGTCGTCTGGCCGGTCACCGCGCTGTACTTCGGGCCGATCGCGATCTGGGCCTACCTTCGCTGGGGACGGCCGAAATCCGATCGATGGCAGCGTGAACACGGGCGCGAACCGGCCGATCCGCCTTGCTGGGTCCCGGCCGCCCTGGGTACCTCACACTGTGGTGCCGGGTGCACGCTGGGCGACATCATCGCCGAGTTCGGCGTGTTCCTGCTGGGAGTGAAGCTGGCCGGGAGTACCCTCCTGGCCGAATACGTCGGCGACTTCGTGCTCGCTTTGCTTCTCGGCGTCGTCTTCCAGTACCTGGCCATCGCGCCGATGCGCGGTCTCGGCTTTCGAGAAGGTATCGTCCAGGCGGCCAAGGCGGACGTGCTCTCCTTGACCAGCTTCGAGATCGGGCTCTTCGGCTGGATGGCGTTGATGTCGTTCGTCTTCTTTCCCGAGCCGCACCTCCACCCCGATCACGTCACGTACTGGTTCCTCATGCAGATCGGCATGGTGATCGGGTTCCTGACCTCCTACCCGGTCAACGTGTGGCTGATCCGCAAGGGCATCAAGGAACGGATGTGACCCCCTGGTCATCGGGTGAGGTTGGTCCCCGGCCACGTCTTGCGCCGGCGTCGGCGGCGAACCAGGACGGCGACCACGCTGAACGCCAGCACGAACGCTCCGGCGAAGACCGCCACCGGCCCGCTCCCGTGACTGCGCAGCAGAGCCGTCGTGCCCATACCGGCCAGGGCGACGACGCTGACCATCGCGCCCGCGACCAAGAAGCGGAACAGCCGGTTTTCGGGGGAATCACCGGTGCGCATCGGAACTCCTTCAGCTCTCCGAACCCGCCGACCGGGCGCGGTCGAGCGCTTCAGTCTCTTCGAGCGGGTCCGGCGTGATCAGGCCGCCGGGCAGCGCACTGCCCGCCAGCCCGAGGTCGTTCATGCGTTTGGGCACCGGAGCGCCCGCGTAGCCGGGCTTGTCGCGCTCGCCGTCCTCGCGAACCGAGCCCAGCGGCTGGTGGATCTCGACGAACTGGCCGTCGGGGCGCCGGACGACGATTCCCGTCTCGATGCCTTCCCGCAGGATCTTGCGGTCTCGCGTCTGCAGGCCGCGGCACGCGCGGTAGGTGATGGCGTAGGCCAGCGGCGGCAGGAGCAGGATGGCGAACCGGCCGACCCAGACGACGACGTCGAGGTTGAAGTCGAATTCGAGCGCGATGATGTCGTTGAACCCCGACGCCAGCAGGACGGTCACGAAGGTCAGGGCCATCGCGCCCAGCCCGCTGCGCACCGGGGCGTCCCGGGGACGGTCGAGCAGGTTGTGGTGCGCGCGGTCCCCGGTGAGCCGCTTTTCGATCCACGGGTAGGCCATCGCGAGGAGGATGACGGTGACGGGCATGGCGACGGTGGGCCAGAACGGTGCGGGGATGCGGTAGCCACCGAGGGTGATCTCCCAGGCGGGCCAGATGCGGGCGGCGCCGTCGACCCAGGCGATGTACCAGTCCGGCTGTGACCCGGCGGAGCCCTGCAGCGGGTTGTACGGGCCGTAGTTCCAGATCGGGTTGATCTGGAACAGGCCCCCATGAGCGTCATGACACCCGCGACGGCGACGAACAGAGCGGAGCTCTTCGCGGCGAACGAGGGGACGATGCGAGTGCCGACGACGTTGCGTTCGGTGTGCTGCGGCCCGGGTCGTTGGGTGTGTTTCTGCCGCCAGACCAGGCCCAGGTGCGCCGACACCAGGGCGACGAGCAAGCCGGGGAGGAGGAAGACGTGGGCGGTGAACAGGCGGGGGATGATCTGGTCACCCGGGAACTCGCCGCCGAAGACCAGCCAGTGGATCCAGCTGCCCAGCACCGGGATGGCCAGCATGATCCCGGACGCGATGCGCAGGCCGGTGCCCGACAGCAGGTCGTCGGGCATGGAGTAGCCGGCGAAGCCCTCGACGATGGCGATGACCAGCATCAGCAGCCCCACGACCCAGTTCGCCTCCCGGGGCCGCCGGAAGGCGCCGCTGAAGAAGATCCGCATCATGTGGACGAGGATCGCGGCGACGAAGACGAGCGCGGCCCAGTGGTGGATCTGGCGCATGAGCAGGCCGCCGCGGACGTCGAAAGACAGATCCAGGGTGCTGGCGAACGCGCGGGACATCTGCAGGCCGTCGGCCGGCGTGTAGTCGCCGTGGTAGGTGACCTCGGTCGTCGAGGGGTCGAAGAACAGGGCGAGGTAGGTGCCCGAGATCAGCAGCACGACGAAGCTGTACAGCGCGATTTCGCCCAGCATGAACGACCACCGGCCGGGGAAGACCTTGTTCAGCTGGGTGTGCAGCCCGCCGGAGAAGTGGATGCGGTCCTCGGCCCAGCGCAGCGGCGCGGCGAGGACCGGGGCCGGTGACTTGCGTGGTTGTTCGGCCATCAGCCCAGCTCCCAGAACGAGGGCCCGATCGGTTCGGTGAAGTCGCCGCGTGCCCGGAAATTGCCGGTTTCGTCGACGGTGATCGGCAGTTGCGGCAGCGGCCGGACGGCGGGCCCGAATATCGGGCGGGCGCCGGCGTGCAGGTCGAACTGCGAGCTGTGGCAGGGGCACATCAGGCGGTCCTCTTCGGCCAGGTCCATGCCGACCGGGCAGCCGAGGTGGGTGCAGATTCGTGAGTAGGCGTAGAAGTCCTGCCAGTTGAAGCTCTCCTGACCGGACCGTGGGGTCACCGGGGTGCCGGGGACGAGCCGGACGAGGTTGACGGGGCTGTCGGCACGCCGCAGTGCGTCGTGCAGTTTGTCGGGGTCGTCGCGTTCGGACTCGCGGAAGGGCACGCAGACCATGACGGCTCCGGGCGCGAGCTCTTCCGGGCGGACGAGCTGGACTTCGTCGGGCTTGCCGGTGACCCGCCGCAGGTACACAGCCTCGCCGGTCGGGGACGCCCACGCGGTGTGCCACAGCGACTGCGGGCTCGACGGCTGGTCCCAGGGGTCCTTGACGAAGGAACCGACCGCCCCGATGCCCGCGCCGAGGCCGACCGCTCCGGCACCGGCGCCGAGGGCCCGGGCCATCCAGGAGCGCCGGGTCAGCCCGGCGCTGTCGCGGGCGTCGTGCAGGATGGCCGCGGTCGCGTCCTGGTCGGCTTGTGACGACGGCTCGTCGTGCCGTTCCTGGATCGCGTGCTCCTTCGGCAGGAACTTGTGGGCGTAGGTGCCGATGCCGAAGCTGAGTCCGAGCAGCGCCAGGCCGAAGGTGGCACCCAGCAGCGGCGTGTAGAGGTGGTAACCCGTCGCGTCGTGCCCGAGCGGCGGTACGTAGCGCCACGGCCAGAAAAGGTAGACCGCGACGAAGCACAGCGCGCCGAGGACGGCCAACCCGAACCAGGCAAGGGTCCGGTTCCGGGCCCGCCGCTCCGCGCGGGTGCCCGGGACCGGCCAGCGATCGGCGTAAGTATCCAGCCGGACGCCGTCCATCTCGGCCGCGTCGCGGAGGATCGCCCGGCGGCGGCCCCAGCCCTCTTCGTCACTCACTTGCCCGATCCCTTCGAGAACCAGTGGACGTACCTGTCGGTCTTCATCCGCTCGACTTCGTCCGGGTAGTGCAGCTCGAAGGCCGGACGCTCGTTGCGGATGCGCGGCAGCTCGTGGAAGTTGTGCCGCGGCGGGGGACACGTGGTCGCCCATTCGAGTGAGTTGCCGTAGCCCCATGGGTCATCGACGCGGACGGGGTCGCCGTAGCGATAGCTGCGCACCACGTTCCACAGGAACGGCAGCATCGACACTCCGAGGGTGAACGCTCCGACCGACGAAACGACGTTCAACGTCGTGAATCCGTCGGTCGGGTGGTAATCCGCGATGCGGCGCGGCATGCCCATCGCACCGAGCCAGTGCTGGACGAGGAAGGTCAGGTTGAACCCGATGAACGTCAGCCAGAAGTGCCAGCGGCCGAGGCGCTCGTCCAGCATCCGGCCGAAGGCCTTGGGGAACCAGAAGTAGATGCCGGCGAAGGTGCTGAACACGATCGTGCCGAACAGGACGTAGTGCAGGTGGGCGACGACGAAGTAGCTGTCGTGGGTTTGGAAGTCCAGTGGCGGTGACGCGAGGATCACCCCGGTCAGCCCGCCGAGCAGGAAGGTCACCAGGAACCCGAACGAGAAGATCATGGGGGTCCGCATGGTGATCTTCCCGTGCCACATGGTGCCGATCCAGTTGAAGAACTTGATGCCGGTCGGGACCGCGATGAGGAAGGAGGTGAGGGAGAAGAACGGCAGCAGCACGGCGCCGGTGGCGAACATGTGGTGGGCCCAGACGGAGAACGAGAGACCCATGATCGAGATTGTCGCCCAGACGAGTGCTTTGTACCCGAAGAGCGGTTTGCGGCTGAACACCGGGAAGATCTCGCTCACGATGCCGAAGTAGGGCAGGGCGACGATGTAGACCTCGGGGTGGCCGAAGAACCAGAACAGGTGCTGCCACAGGACTGCGCCGCCGTTGGCCGGGTCGAACACGTGTGCACCGAGGTGGCGGTCGGCCAGCATGCCGAACAGTGCCGCGGTGAGGATCGGGAACGCCCCCAGGATCAGGAAGCTGGTGAACAGGATGTTCCAGGTGAACAGCGGCATCCGCCACATGACCATGCCGGGTGCCCGCAGGCAGACGATCGTCGTGACGATGTTGACCGTGGCGAGGATGGTCCCGATTCCGGAGAGGATGAGCCCCGTCGCCCAAAGGTCGGCGCCGACACCCGGGCTGTTCACGGCGTTGTGCAGGGGTGCGTAGGCGGTCCAGCCGAAGTCCGCGGCGCCGCCCGGGGTCAGGAATCCGCCGATCACCATGAGGCCGCCGAAGAGGAACAGCCAGTACGAGAGAGCGTTGAGCCGGGGAAACGCCACGTCAGGCGCGCCGATCTGCAGCGGGACGAGGTAGTTGGCGAACCCGAGCGCGTTCGGCGTCGCGTACAGCAGCAGCATGATCGTCCCGTGGACGGTGACGAGCTGGTTGTACTGCTCGGCCGACACCACCTGCATGCCCGGCTGAGCGAGCTCAGCCCGCATCAGCATGGCCAGGACGCCGCCGATCAGGAAGAAGGCGAACGTGGTGGACACGTACATGATGCCGATGTCTTTGTGGTCGGTCGTGCTGATCAGGCGCAGCAGCGACGACCCGAGTGACGCACGTGGCCGGCGGACCGGTTCCGGCGCGAGCCTGGTCTCGAGGGGGCGGGTACGGGTCATCGGGTACCTCGCAGTGCTGACTCGTCTGGGACGGTCGCGTTCACCCGTTCCGCCGGGACTTCAACCGTCGATTTCAGCGGCTGACAACAAATATATTTGTTTCTCAGGCTAACTGTTGCTCTGGTATCCGGCGGCAACCTGACGAAACTGTCAGATTGCCGGTGTTTGTCACGAGGCGCGACCGGCACCCCGAAAGAGGAGGCCATCCGACAACGACGGAAGAGGTGAACACCTTGACTACCTCCACTCCCATCCAAGGGCACCCGGATCTCCTGGCCATGCGCGCCGGTTACGAACAGGCCGCGGAGACACCGCAGGCGAGGCTGGTCGACGGACTGGTGCTGATCAGCGGTCTCTACATCGCGATGTCACCGTGGGTGGTGGGCTTCAGCCACTACGGCGACATGGCCGTCGTCACCCTCATTTCGGGCTTGGCGCTGGTCCTGCTCGGAGCCGGTTTTTCGGCTGCCTACAGTCGTTCTTCGGGCGACGGAAGCTCAGGCTTGCTGATCAGCGGCATGACAGTCACCATGGGCCCGTCAGCCGGCGAGCTGCTGCTGGATCTCTTCGAGGCTGCGTCCCTTGGTTTCGGGGAGATGAATCCCGTCATCGGTGCCTCCTGTGACAGCGCCTACCCCGTCGCGCGCGCAACAATCGTTGCTCCGGGAAACTGTTGTCCGTTCATGTCATGGCCGACCGGCGTCGTGCCGGAGGGCGGCTTGCCCGTGTCTAGGCCGCGCACCGAAGTCGGCCGGCAGCCGGCGGCGTCGTGGTTGTGCACGTTCACGAACTGGATGTCGGCGGCGGCGGTCTGTCCCGGCGCGAGCTTCACGGGAGCGCCCTCGGTCCCTTGGCGGTACGCTGCCTCGCCGACCTGGTGCCGGCGTTGGTGATCAAGGAGCGGCCGGTACACCGAGCCCGCGGCCGCGCCGCTCTTGCCGAGGGCGAGGGTGACGTCACCGGCCTTGCACGGGCCGTCGTTCGTTGGCGCGGTGGAAACCGATGCCGATGAGGCTGCCGGACCGGTCGAGCCCGAGGTGGCGGTGGTGGCCGTCGAGGACAGTGCCGCAGGCGCGGGTGACGGCAAGCTCGAAGTGCTCGCCGCGGGCGCGGCGTCATCCCCGCAAGCCGCCAGCAGGACCGCGCCCGCCGAGGCAGGGAACAACGCCGAAAGGCGAAAAATCTTCGCGTGTGGCACTGGTAGCTTCTCTCTCGACCGCGGCGGATCCGGCGCGGGTGGGTATTTTCGTGACGGCTGTACACCGTGCCGACTACCCGCTCAGGTGGCGCCAAGCGCGCTCACGACGAAATGCAAGACGATCGTCAGGTGGCGGCCGACGAGGGGACCGGCGATCAAGGCCACCCGGTGTCGAACGCCGGGGTGTGGCGCCCGGGGTTGCGGGAACACCGAAGGCGTGAAGACCTGTGTGGGGAAGGAGGCGATGTGGACCGCATCGAGTCGTTCGGATTGACGCTCGTGGTCGTGGCCGTGGTCGTCACGCTGGCGTTGCTGTCCAACCGGGTCAGCGCCCGGCTGCGGGTTCCGGCGCCGGCGTTCTTCCTGGTCGCCGCTGCGGTGGCGTCGGATCTGGTGCCCTCGCTGCGGCAGGTGTCGCTCGGCGCGGTGGAGGACGTCGTCACCGTCGCGCTGGTGGTGATCCTGTTCGACGGCGGGATGGCGATCGGGGCCCGCCGGTTGCGCGACGTGCTCGGGACCGTGCTGTCGGTCGGTGTGCTCGGAACCTTCCTCACCGCGGGGCTGCTGGCGTGTGCGGCGCACCTGCTGTTCGGTCTGCCGTGGCTGGTGGCGCTGCTGCTGGGTGCCGCGCTGGCGCCCACCGATCCGGCGGTGGTGTTCTCCGTGCTCGGCAACCGGGAGGTCACCGGCCGGGCGGGCACGATCATCCAGGGTGAATCCGGCGCGAACGACCCGGTCGGGATCGCGTTGCTCCTGAGCCTGCTGACCATCGCGCCGGGTGACGGGTTCGGCGGGGCGTCGGCTGACGTGCTGGGGCAGTTCGCCGGGGAAATGGGCATCGGCGCGGCGGTCGGGCTGGCCGGCGGATGGGGGTTGCGATGGCTGCTTCGCCGGGTCGGGATGCCGTCCGAAGGGCTTTACCCGCTGCGGACGCTGGCGCTTTCGTTCCTGCTCTACGGCGCCGCGACGGTCGCACATGGGTCGGGTTTCCTGGCGGTCTTCGTGGCGGGGGTGCTCGTCGGTGATGTGGCGGCGCCGTTCAAGCGGGAGATCGAGCGGTTTCACTCCTCGCTGGCCAGCCTGGCCGAGATCGTGGCGTTCGTGGTGCTGGGTCTGACCGTGTCGGTGTCGGCGCTGGTGACCACCGACGCCTGGTGGATCGGGCTGGTACTGGCCGTGGTCCTCACCTTCGTCGTGCGGCCGCTCGTCGTCGGGCCGTTGCTGCTGCGCACCCGGATGCCGCGGGGCGAGAAGGTGTTCGTGCTCTGGTCCGGGCTCAAGGGAGCCGTGCCGATCCTGCTCGGCACGTACATCCTGGCCGCCGACCAGGCGCAGGATGTGCTCGTCTACGAGGTCATTTTCGTGGTCGTGCTGTTCTCGGTCCTGGTGCAGGGCGGCCTGATGCCGCTGGTGGCGTCCCGCTGCGCGGTGCGGATGCGGGAGGTCGAGCCGCAGCCGTGGGCCGTGGGAGTGCGGGTGCGCGAAGAGCCCGGGGGAGCACGGCGGCTGCGGGTCGGACCTGAGGCGCCGGCGGTGGGCAAGTCCGTGAAAGACCTGCACCTCGGCGACGAAATGTGGATCAGTCTGGTAGTCCGTGACGGCCGGCCCCTGCGGGTGCGCGCGGATCTGGAACTCGAATCCGGGGACGAGGTCCTGGTGCTCACCGACCCGGACTGCGAGCGGGATCCGACGACCATCTTCACGAACGGGGCCTGAGGCCGGTTCGCTCCGTCGCTCGGCGCTGCCTGCCGTAGTCGCGGCGTCGGCACGCTCACAGGGCTGTGCGCTGAGGGGTGCCGGAGTGCTCGTCCTGCGCCGGATAGTTGCCGAGCCAGCTGATCAGGGCAAGCCCGGCGAACCGGATCAGGACTCACCAGCCGTGCCGGAAGTCCAGCCGCGGGGTATGAGCCTCAGCCGGTGCCGGGCCCGCATCAGGCCCTGGTGCTGGTCGGACTTGGCAACCTGGTCGGCGGCGGCGTGCTCGTCGGTGCGGGATGCCGGGCGCGGTCCTGAGAACCGCTTGTGGAAGGCGAGGCCTCGTGCGGCGGTCAGCTGCCTGTGACACGTTTGTTGTTGCCAATTGTTGCTTAGAGTAAGGATCTGCGCAGTTCGCGGCAACGCCGGGGCAGAGCTGGCCCGCCGCCGGCATGACGACCGGATTGCTCTCCGCGCCGGGCCGCTGCCAGCGGCCCGGCGCGCGTTGCACCGCGCTCTACGGCGAGGTTGCCGTGGGGCGGCGGGTGAGTGTCATGGCCTGGTCTCGCCTGGTGAGGGGGCGTAGCCGGTAGGTGTAGCTGTAGTCGCGGTTGGCGAACAGTTTATATTCGTCGTGGGTGTGCGCGCCCCAGCTGTTGTCGCCGCCGACGCCCATCTGCTTGTGGTTGAGGCGCAGTACCACGTCCCGGCGGGGGGTGAGCTGGTAGTCGTGCCGCGCGCCGACCGACAGGTCCTCCGGCGTGAAGTGTGACGCGTTGGCCTCCAGCAGCGGCTCGCCGCTCGCGAGGAGCCCGATACCACGCTTGTTGGTCAGCGCGACCCAGCGTACGTCGGTCTTGTTGCCGTTTTCCTGGGGACGGATGTAATCGGTCCACTGCGCGGCCACCGTCGAGGAGTACCAGCCCACGTCGGAGCCCGTGTTGCGGTCCCAGTGGTTCTCGTCGGGTCCCCGGCCGTAGTAGTCGATGGTGTCGAACTCCCCGGGAAGGAGCAGGATCGTTCCGATCTCGGGAATGTAGGGCAGGGTCGATGCACCGGGGTGGAGCGTGTTGTCCACTTTGATCTCGGCGTTGCCGAAGACCGTGTACGTGGTGGTGTATGCCGAGGGGACCGACGTCGGCAGGGTGCCGCTGACGGTCACGACGGCGGCCTTGCCGGCGAGGGTTTTCACGGTGACGCCGGTGACTCGGCGGTTGGTGCCCGCGTGGCGCCAGGTCGCGTTGCGGCTCGGCTGTCCGTTCCCGATGTCGTTGTCGGTGGGTGCACGCCAGAAGTTCGGGGTCGGCCCCGCCGTCACGAGCCGCACGCCGTGGGCCTCGTAGGAGGTGATCAGACCGGTGTCCTTGGCGATGGTCACCGTGAACCCGTCGCCGGTGACCGTGATGGCCTTGTCGGCGTCTGTGACGACCACGGCCGGCACCTGCGCGAGTGGCACCGGCTGCACCGCGGGGCTGCCGAAGTCGACCGGCACCTGCTGTTTGGCCACTTCGAAGCCGCGGTCGGCCCAGGCCGTGCGCGTCCGGGTGGTGAAGGACAGGCGAAGGAAGTACTCGGCTCCCGGCTCGAGGCGGACCGGCCGGCGGAGCGGCACCGTGATCGTCCTGCTCGACCGGGGTGGCACGTCGAGCTGGGCGCGGGTGAGCTGCCCGCGCTGGACGACTTTGCCGTCGGCCATGAGTTCCCAGCTGCCGTCGTAGGAGTTGACGTTGGTGAAGAGGTTCTCGTTCGTGATCGTCACCCGGCCCGAGACGACGTCGGCGCCTGCGGAGACGTTGATCGACTGGTAGACGTGCTTGACCTCGGTGGCCTTCCCGCCCGGCCGGCGTTCGGCGGTGACGATGCCGTTGGCGCAGAAGTTCCCGTCGTTGGGGTTGTCGCCCCAGTCGCCGCCGTAGGCGAGAAAGGTCCGGTCGGCGGGTTGCTGTTCGGTGTAGGTCGCGGTGGCCGCGTCGAACCAGAACCGGACGGCAGGATCACTCGGGTCGCGGGTCGTCTCCGCGAGTTCGGTGGCGCTGAGCCCTCGCGCGTACACGTGGGCGACGCGGATGTGCCCGCCGAACACGCGCGCGGGATTCTCGGCATCGGTGCCGAGCGCGAGCTGCGCCGCGGTGCTGTCCGGCGTGCGGTCGGTGCTGGTGGTGGTCAGGGCCTTGCCGTCGAGGTAGAGCGTGAGCGTGTTCGCCGCGTCGTCGAAGACACCGGCCACGTGGTGCTCCTTCCCCGTCCAGTCCGCGGGCACCGGTGCGGTGGCCGCGATCCAGCCGCCGGCGTAGATGAAGAACTCGAGGTTGCCGTCGGACAGTTTGAGCGAGTACTGGTGGTCGCCTCTGGTGACGATCGGCTGGTGCCCGCCGACCGCGGCCGGGGTGACCCAGGCCTCCAGCGTCAGCGAACCGGTCAGGTTCAGGCTTTCCGCGGAGGCGAAGACCGCACCGCCCGAGACGCCGTGCGCCCGGTCGAACTTCGCGGCGGGCGCGAGCTCGGCGGCCAGGGCTTCGGGCCCGGTCTCGGCGAGCTGCTTGCGCGGTGGGGTGGGCCAGTGCAGCCCCTGGTCGACGAAGTCCCAGATGAACCCGCCCTGCAGGATCGGGTACGTGCGGATGAGGTCCCAGTACTCCTTGAGGTTGCCGTTGGAGTTTCCCATCGCGTGGGCGTACTCGATCATGATGTACGGCCGGGTGTCGGACGTATCGAGCGCGCGTTTCTTGATTCCCGAGGGGCTTTCGTACATCTGCGAGCGGATGTCGCTGACCTCGGGCCGGTTGTCGCCCTCGTACTGGATCACCCGTGTCGTGTCGTAGGAGCGGATCCAGTCGCGCATGGCGACGAAGTTGCTGCCCGCGCCGGCTTCGTTGCCCAGCGACCAGATGACCACGGACGGGTGGTTCTTGTCGCGGTGCACCATCCGCTGGGCACGGGCGACGACCGCGGCGGTCCAGTCCGGGTTCGAACCGGGGTAGCGGTCCCGGACACCGTGCGTCTCCAGGTTGGTTTCGTCCAGGACGTACAGGCCGTACTCGTCGGCCAGCTCGTACCAGTTGGGGTTGTTGGGGTAGTGGGAGGTGCGGACGGCGTTGATGTTGAGGCGCTTCATCAGCCCGATGTCCTCGACGAGGTCGGCGCGGGTGAGGGCGGCGCCGTGCTCGGGGTGCATCTCGTGGCGGTTGGTGCCGCGCAGCGTCACCGGCTGCCCGTTGATGCGCATCAGCCCGTCGACAAGCCCGAATTCGCGGAAGCCGACGCGTGCCGAGAGGGTCTCGGCGACCTTCCCGGCCGGGTCGCGCAGCACGAGCACCGCCGTGTAGAGGTCGGGCCGCTCCGCCGACCAGAGTTTCGGCGCGCGTACGCCTTGGGCCGCGCTCACCGTGACGTCCTGCCCGGCGGCGGCCGAGCCGAGGTTCACCTGCTGGCTCAGAGGCCGCGGCCAGACCGGGCGCCGGTCCGCGTCGTAGAGCTGGGTCTCCACGGTGTAGGTGCGCTTGTCCGTCCCGCCGTAGTCGCGGACGTGGGCGGTGACGGCGAGGTCGGCGTTCGTGTAGCCGTCGCGCAGCCGCGTGTCGAGGCGGAAGTCGCGCAGGTGCACCGTCGGTGTCGAGAACAGGTAGACGGACCGGAAGATGCCGGCGAGGCGGATCATGTCCTGGTCTTCCATCCAGTCGCCGTCGGGGAAGCGGTAGACCTCGACGGCGATCTGGTTGGTTCCGGGCCGGAGATGTTCGGTGATGTCGAACTCGCTCGGGGTGTAGGAGTCTTCGCGGTAGCCGATCAGCTTGCCGTTGATCCACACGTAGAACGCCGACTTGACGCCCTCGAAGTGCAGGAACGTGCGCCTGCCCTGCCAGCCTTGCGGGACGCGGAAGGTCCGCCGGTACTGGCCGACCGGGTTGAACCGCGTCGGGGCGAAGGGCGGCTGGGCGTTCTCGTTCTGTCCGTTGGCGCCCCACCAGGGGTAGGTGATGTTGACGTAGATCGGGAAGTCGTAGCCGTGCAGCTGCCAGTTCGACGGCACGGGCATCCTGGCCCAGGAGCGGTCGTCGACGTCGTCGCGGTAGAAGCCGGGATCACGCGCGTCGGGCCGGTCGGCGTGCCGGAACTTCCATTCGCCGTCGAGGTCGAAGCGGTAGGGCGAACGGGTGCGGTCGCCGGCCAGCGCTTCGCCCAGGTCGGCGTAGGGCATGAGTGTGGCGTGCGGTGGTTCGGTGCCGAGCTCGAAGATCCCGATGTTGTTGTTCCACTCGGGGAAGCCGTTGGGCGGCGCGGCGAGGCCGTCGAGCGTGGCCGCCGTGGCCGGGCATGGGAGCGTGGCGGGCAGGGCGAGCGTTCCCAGGAGTGCGGCACTTCCCTCCAGGAATCTGCGACGGCTGACCCCCGCCCGGCGTGCGGCCGGGTCCGGCGAGACCTGAGACATCGTGAACCACCCCGTTCCTCGACGACCTACAGCGTTGCGGTCTCACCCCCGTGAAGTCAACACTGTTGCTCAGAAACCAACGGACGTATGTTGAGTTCTGTTCGAAGCTCGAACGCGGGACGATGTCGTCGTGGTTGTGGTGGGAAGGACGACGATGGCCTACGACGAGGAACTCGCGGACCGGGTCCGTGCACTGTTGGAGGACGAGCCGGGATGGGCCGAGAAGAAGATGTTCGGCAGGCTGGTGTTCCTGCTCGACGGCAACATGGCCGTCGGGGTGTCCGGCGAGGCTCTGATGGTCCGGCTGCCCGCCGACGAAGGCGAGGACGCGTTGGCCGAGCCCGGCGCGCGGCCGGCCGACATGGCGGGGCGCCCGATGAAGGGCTGGCTGCTGGTCGACCCGCCCGGTCTCGAGAAGGCGGAGGATCTCCGCCGCTGGGTCGGCCGGGGCGCCGCGTTCGCCCGCACCTTCCCGCCCAAGTAGCCGGTCAGCCGCTCGGGCCGAGTCGGGCGTGGCGGGAGCAGCAGTCGGGCGTGGTGGTCATGGTCTGGCTGATTTGTCGATTCGGGCAACACTCGTTCGTATGAGGGGCGAGCGGCGGCACCCGTCCGTCGGGAGGAGTGGAGTCATGGCTCAGTTTTTGTTGTCCGTGCACAGCGTCGAGGGTGAAGTTCGTGTAGAGCCCACCGAGGAGCAGATGCATCGATCGCATCAACTGCTCGGCGAAGTCGAGAAGGATCTGAAAGCGACCGGGGCGTGGCTTTTCAGCGCCCGGCTGAGCGAACCGGGTGCCGCGCGAGTGGTGCGGGAGTCCGGCGGCGACGTGCTGAACACCGACGGACCGTTCGCGGAAGGCAAGGAGCACCTCGGCGGCTTCTACCTGATCGAGGCTGAGGACCTCGACGCCGCGGTGGCGTGGGCCGCCCGGGTGACCGCCGCGATCGGGGTGCCGATCGAGGTTCGCCCACTTGCCGGGTTCGAGGCGTAGCGGCGTCCTGCGTGAGAGAAGACTCGTGAATACCGCCGGATGATCGGCACAATCGGGCTCGCCGGGTGCCGGTCGCCGCGCAGCCGACTACCGGGTACCGCCATCGCGACGGCCGGCCGAAATCGCAAGGAATTCGTCAGGTTCGGTTCCTCGGCGATCGGGCATGCTGAGCCGAGCCGCTGAACCCGGAGTGGCGGACGCGTGACGACCGGGTGCGGGCGGGAGGCTGCGGTCCCGGAGACATGAGGCCGGGCGGCGATGGTGCCCAGTGCTGTGCACGCCGTCGTCCGTCCGTTTCGGCCGCGACCCGAAGGAGAGGGAGCAGGTGCTGCAACGCGGACCTCGGTCTTGGGAGGTCGGCTTGGCCGGTTACCTCCGGGCGGTCTCCGCGGCGGTCGGCGTGCTCCCTGGCGGTCTCGGCCGGGAATTCGACCCGCCTGCCGCGTACCTGGCGTTGAGCCGGCGGTGCGCCCGGCACCCCGAGCGCGATCTCCTGCTCATCTGGTCGGCCGAGTCCGGCTGGGAACTGGTTCTCGAACACACCGAACTGCACCCCGCGGAGACACTGGCCCGGTTCGGCGAACCGCTCGTGCCCGAGCCCGCCGAGGTGGCGCACTTCGTCGACGAAGTCGTGGCGGGACGGCGTGGAGGCGGCCGATCGGCACACGGTGCAGCGTCCGACCTCTACGAGAATCTGAGGGATTACGCGGTGCTCGTCCTGCCACCGGGAAGGATCCGGGTCTCAGGTCCCGATCAATTCGAGTGAGGTGCCGGACGGAGGTCGTCTCTTCCGCGGCCATGTGCCACCGAAGTCTGTCCTGTGTGGACGTCAGTGGTGTGGTGGGTTTGCGGTGTCGGTTTGGCGCGTGGCCAGGTTGTCGGCGGCGCGGCCGAGCATGCGGCCGTTCATCTTGATGGACAGCCGGCGTGGGGTGAGTCGGGTGAGCGTGCGTAGACGCCGGTCGGGCACGATCGTGGTGTGCCCGGCGAGCAGGGCGCGGACGGTCTGGCGGATGGCGGTGGTCACCGGCAGTGGACGGATCGGGAGCCGGGTCCGGTCCAGGCCGAACCTGTCGATGATCGGGGTGTCGACGTTGCCGGGGAGCATGACGGTGACTTGCACGCCGGCGGGGCCGAGTTCGTGGTGCAGGGCTTCACCGAGGTTGAGGACATAGGATTTCGCGGCGCTGTCGTGGGCCATGTTCGGCAGTCCGTGGACCGCGCCGAGGGCCGAGACCAGCACCATGGCGCCGCGGCCGCGCTCGACGAACCGGCCGCCGAAGGCGTGGGCCAGTTCGAGGTGGGTGGTGGTGTTGAGGGTGAGTCGTCGGTGGAGGTCGGGCAGGTCCTGGTCGAGGAACCGGCCGGGACGTCCGCTGCCGGCGTTGGAGATCAGGAGGCCCACATCCACGTCTGCGGCTGCGGCGACGAGATCCGCTGCGCCGTCCGCGCGGCTGAGGTCGACGGTGACGACGCGGTGTTCGATCCGGTGGGCGAGGGTGAGCGCCCGGCCCAGGTCTTCGAGCCGGTCGGTGGAACGCGCGGCCAGGACGAGGTTCAATCCGCCGGCGGCGCAGCGTTCGGCGAAGGCCCGGCCGATGCCGGACGATGCTCCGGTGATGACGGCCCAGGGCCCGTAGGCGGAGAGGCCGGTCACCGGTCTCACGCCTCGGGCCCGGATTGGGGACCGGTCATGCCCTCGCCGGTCTCCAGGACGGTTTTCAGGCCGCTGAGGACTCGCATCCAGCCGATCCCGCTGACGTGGGCGGCGGTCTTCGGGGCGGCGTCGAGCCGGTCGTGGCGAACGGTGAGCAGGGTGACACCGTCCTCGCCGGGCTCGATCAGCCAGGTGACCCGGCTGGGTGGCTCGGCGGCCAGGTCGGGGTGGTAGAGGCCGCGGTAGGTGATAACGAGGCGGTGAGGCGGATCGGCGTCCAGGACAGTGTCGTCGCCCCACAGCTGCGAACGGTCCGGCGAGTGATAGCGGAAGGGGGATCCGGGCCGGCCGGTGGTCTCGACCAGAGCTCCGAACAGGTATCGGGCGCTGTGCTCGGGGCGGGTGATGGCCTCCCAGACGGCCTGCGCGTCGGCGTGGATGAACAGGTGGTAGGTCTGCGCCACACCGGTCTCGCCGGTTGAGCTGGAGCGGGTAGTCGGACTTGCTGTGTCGGTGGTGGTCACGATGCTCCTTGGGCCTGCGAATTAGTTAGTTGACTGACTAAGGCAGACGCTAGCAGCTCGGGACGCCGGAGGGCTAGGGTCTGAGTGAGATGACTGACTCAACGGCGCCGCGCGGCGGCAAACGCGAACGGCTCGTCACCAGCGCGGGCGAACGGCTGCACCGCAAAGGCGTCGCGGCCACTACTCTCGCCGACATCGCGCAGGCCGCGGACGTCCCGGTCGGGAACGTCTACTACTACTTCAAGACGAAGGATGACCTGGTCAGGGCCGTGCTCGAGGCGCAGGTCGACCAGGTCGAGGCGATGCTCGCCTCGTTCGAGACCCTTCCCCAACCGGTGGACCGGCTCAAGGCCTTGGTGCGGCGGTGGGACGAGATGCGCGACGTCATCGCCCGATACGGCTGCCCGTTCGGCACCCTCGCGTCCGAACTGGACCGGCGCGATGACGGCCTCGACCTCGAGGCGGCCGGACCGATCCGCCGCATCCTGGAGTGGGCGGAGATCCAGATCCGGCAACTGGGGCAGCCCGACGCGCGGGAACTCGCGATCACTCTGTTCGCCGGCGTTCAGGGCGGCGCGCTGCTGGCCGGCGCCCTGCGCGACCCGAATCTCATGTCCGGCCAGGTGCGGCACCTCGAACGGTGGATCGACACCGTCGCCGCGTCATCGACACAGTCGTGATCCGTTCTCGTCGACGCTGCGCCATCTTCCGCATGGAACTCGATGACGCACGGACAAACTTCAGTAGCAACGGCCGGCACAGGACCACGAGGATGGTTCGGCAGCAGATGACCAATGCCTCAGGCCCGGAATACGTTGAGTACGACTGCGTCGCGGACGTGGCGGCTGGACACGCAGTGTCGTGCGGGCCGACGGAACACCGATGGCCGCCCGCTGGGCATCGAACCGCGCCTCGACCTCACCGGTCACCGGCGACGGCACCGGCGGATGCTCGCGCCGTTTGCGCTCGATCGTGGCCCAGATGTCACCGCCGGTCTCGGCGAAGCGCTTGGCGACCAGCCGCAGCGTCTCACCCGAGACCTCGACCCGGGCCGGGATTACCTCTTTCGTGTCCACCTCGCCCACCGAGGTGTCCGGCGCGAGCAGCACCCGCGCCCGCAGATCGCTGTGGCCGGCTCGCGGCCGGTCGGCGAGGCACCCGACCCCGTCTCCGCGTAGGTGGTCGTCTTTAGACCTGGTCTCAAAACTCGGCGGGTCGCTAGGTGAACCAACGGGCCGCCCGTGGCTCCGCACCGCCCGCCTGTGGACCCGGCCCGACGGACCGGAGGTCTGTCAGAGAGACTGGGGGCCATTGCCCGCCCTCTCGACCTGGAGCCGTTGATGCCGCAAGGGACCGTCCGTTGGTTCGACGCCGAACGGGGTTTCGGCTTCCTCGCGCCCGAGGACGACTCGCCGGACGTGTTCGTGCACGCCTCCGAGATCGTCGGGGACGGCGGCGCGAAAGTGCTCCGCGAGGGTCAGGCCGTCGTGTTCGAGGTCGGCGAGAACGACCGCGGGCCCCAGGCGCTGCGCGTTCGCGTCACCGCCGATGCGGCCACCGGCAGCGCCGTGGGCCTGCTCGGCACCATCAACTGGTACGAGCCGGGCAAGGGGTACGGCTTCGCGTCGCCAGACGGCGGCGGCGCCGACATCTTCGTGCACAGCTCCGCCATCGTGACCGGCGGCGTGGTCACCGAGGGGCAGCGGGTGGCCTTCCTGATCGTCGAAGGCGAGCGCGGCCCGCAGGCCGGGCACGTGATCCCGCTGGGAGCAGGGGCCGGCTCACCCGCTGCGGCCGGTATCGCGGACGGTGCCGACGGCACGGTGGCCTGGTACGACGAGGACAAGGGCTTCGGCTTCATCAACCCCGACTCCGGCGCCGGGGACGTCTTCGTTCACGCCCGGGCCCTGGCCGAGGGGCTGACGTGGCTCGCGGAGGGCGACCGCGTCGCCTACGAGGTGGCTAGTGGAGACAAGGGCCCGCAGGCCCGCGACGTGCACCTGGTCCGGGGCGCCGAGCCCCAGACGGCGCCGCAGCGGCCGGCACCTGCCGCGGCCGCAGGGCCGGCGGCGCGGGACGTGCCCGTACGAGGCGGCGAGGGCGTCGTCGCGCGCTACGACGGCGACCGCGGCTTCGGCTTCATCACCCCGGACGCAGGCGGCGACGATCTCTTCGCCCACGCGTCCGTGATCATGGGGTCGGAGCCGCTGCAGAAGGGTGACCGGGTCCGGTACGCGGTGCGTCAGAGCGACCGGGGCCCGCAGGCCGACCGCATCGAACGCCTCTGACGAGGCGGCCCCACCGATGGCTGATCACTTCCCGACGAGAGTGCTCGTTCATCCCCGTCGATGGTGCCGTCAGCAACGCGGCTGCAGGCTCCTCCAGGAGATCGATCTCGCTCGTGGTGACGGGGGCCCCGTGCCGACCCGAGGTCTCGCCAGCGGCAGCCGGTGTCGAGCACGAACAAGATCCCCTCTAGCGCGGCACGGTCGTCGATCCGGGGCCGCCCACCCGGACCGCGCGGCGCTGGTCGGGACGGGATCAGGAGTTCGATCAGCTCCCAGAGCCGGTCTTCGACCCACCGCTGCTGCGTCGTCTTCGCCACGACTGCCCACGATCGACGACCAGGACCGGCAGGTTACGCAGTGACACACCCTCAAGTTTTCAGACCAGGTCTTACTGCGTCGAGCTCGGTCGGGCCGGCACAGTTCTGGGACTCCCCCCGTCCGGGCACTTCGAACGGCAGAAAGCCCTGCGGTAAGACGTCTCGACGAGACTGGGGCGGTGAGTACGCGCTCGCTGGGAATATTCGTGCGGCAAAGCTGCCCTGAATACTCTCGTCCGCGCCGCCGCCCAAGACCGCGGCCCGTCAGCTGTGGAAGGTGGTGGGCGGCGACCGCGGGTAGGCAGTCGACGGGGGACGGGGCATGGTGGAGCGGACGACGTGTTGCGTCGTGGGAGGTGGCCCGGCGGGCATGGTGCTGGGGCTGTTGCTCGCGAGGGCCGGAGTGGAGGTCACGGTGCCGGAGAAGCGCGTCACCGGGTACTCAGCCCACGGGGAACGTGGTGCCGATGCCCATGCCGGTGATCCACTCGGGAACCGGTTCGTAGCTGGTCCACGCGAGCGGCACTCCGGCGGCGACCTGGCCGATCAGCCAGCAACGAACCTCGTGGCCGCCGCGGCCGGCGAGGGCTTCGAGCTTGTCGTGCCCGAGGTCGGCCACCGCTTCGGCGTCGTCCGCGGACAGGCGGTCGAGGAACCAGTTGTCCCACTCGGTGTTCACGCGGGCGGCGGGGTCGCCGCCCATCGCGCGGACCCGGGGTTCGCGGGCCGCCGCGAAGGCGCGGACGTCCGCGCGGCCGTGGATCAGGGCCTCCCGGCGCTTGCCCGCGACCTCGCGGGGGTCGTTGGAGGGCAGCCAGTGCGACAGGCCGCCGCTCGCCGCCACCAGGACGCGGCCGGGTGAGTCGGCCGTGCGCAGGGCCGTGCCCAGCGCGTGTCCCAGTGCGACACACCGACGTAGCGAGGGCAACGGCGGCGCCGCGGTGTTCACGACCAGGGGCACCATCGGTAGCGTGGTGCCGCCGGTGAGCATCTCGTAGGTCTGCACGATGCCGTGGTCGACGGTGAGCGAGTACGACAGCGAAACGTCGAAACCGGCACTGGTCAGTCCGTTGTGGACGGACCAGGCGAGCGGGCCCGCGACCGGCAACGAGCCTTCGGTGCTGCCGAAGTCGCCGAACCCCACCGCGTGTTCGATCCCGAGGACGAACGGGGGCATCACGTCGTAGAAGTTGCCGTGGAAGTGGTCGGGCCCGATTACGACGATCGCGTCCGGGGCGAGGGTCTCCACCGTTCGGCGGGCCCGCGAAGCGTCGGTGAGGAACTTCGCGCCCGGGCCGCCCTGGGCGGGTGGCGGCAGCAGGGTCGCGAAGGGGCTGTGGGACATCCCGGCGAACCCGGCGATCTCGGCCATCAGGACGGATCCTTCCCGGTCAGCAACCAGGTCCGGTGGACCTCGAGGAACTCGCCGACCTTCTCCCACTGCGGCCAGTGGCCGGCGTCGTCGATGACGTGCAGGCGCACGTCGGGCAGCCAGTCGAGCAGCAGCTCGGCTTCGTCGAGACCGCCGGTGGGATCGTGACTGGTCCACAGAAGCAACGTCGGCGCAGTCACGCGCGACACCCACGACGGATCCCACGCGAAGTCTTTGCGCACCTTGGGGTCCTGCAGCACCAGCGTATTGGTGATCGCCTTGACGAACTCGGGCCGGGAGTAGACCCGGCGGCGCAGGTTCACCAGCTCGTCAGTGACCATTTCCTTGTGGTGAAAGAGGAACTCGACACGGCGGCGGACGGTCTCGTCGCTGGGGTCGAGCACCGCGGCCATGGTGCTTTCGCGCATCCGGGCCATCACCTCGGGCTTGTCGGCGATGTTACCGGGCGTGTTGAGCACGAGCCGCTGGACGCGGTCAGGTTGGTGCGCGGCGGTCCAGGCGACCACCCAGCCGCCGAGCGACTCGCCGGACAGGTGCGCGCGCTCGATGCCGAGAGTGTCCAAAAGGGACACCAGGTGGGCCGAAAGGACGTCGACCGTGTACGGCCGGTCCGGCAGGTCCGACCAGCCGTGCCCGACCATGTCGTAGGCCGTGACGCGGAAGTCGCGGGCGAGGCCGGCCAGGTCGCGGGCGTAGGCCTCGAGGTGCCCACCGGTGCCGTGCAGCAGGACCAGGTCCGGTCCGGTGCCCGCCTGCAGGATGCGGGTTCGCACCGGTTGGCCGTCCAGAGACACGTCGACGTAGCGCAGGGTGTGTTCGAGCTCGCCCAGCTCGCCCCAGATGCCGATGTGGTCGGTACGTCCGGTGGTCGTCACTGGTCCTCCCGGTGGCCGGCGCGGGCTTCGGCGATGCTCGTCAGGCCCGCGCTCTGGCGGCGGCCGAGCCCGAACAGGCCCAGCAGCCGCGAGTTCTCGATGGTCAGGAACTCGACCGGGTGCTCGGCCGAGTCGTTGTAGTGGCGATGCCACGTCCAAGGCGGGGTGTAGACGAACGAACCGGTCGTCCACTCGACGGTTTCGTCTTCGATCTCGCTGTGGCCGTCGCCGGTCAGGACGAAGTGGACGGTTTCGTGGTGGTGTCGCTGCATGTCCGAGCTCTGCCCGGCCGGGATGACCTGGCGGAAGAGCTCGAACGTCGTGGTCGGCAGCTTCCCGGCGATCCGCAGCGACGTCGGGTTGGGGACGGCGCCGGGCGGGATCTCCTCGAGTTCGCCGTCGTGGACGACGAGCGGCCGCTGTCCGCCCGGGCGGACGGCGTGGCCGATGCTCGCGAGGAAGCCGGTCATGGTGAAGCCGGGTCCGGACGTGGTCATCGAACACCTCTCGCTCATGCCGGGCATTCCGTGCGGCCGCCGTCGACCGTCAGCACGGTCCCGTTGACGTACCCCGCTTCCGGGGACGCGAGGAACGCCACCGCGGCCGCCACCTCGCGGGGCGCCGCGGCCCGCCCGGCGGGGATGGCGGCGAGGTCCTCGGCCAGCGCCGTCGCGACGTCGACGCCGGCCGCGCCGGCCCGGCTGCGCACCACTTCGAGGCGCCGCTCGGTGAGCGTGGCACCGACAGCGACGCAGTTGACGGTGACACCCCGGTCGGCGTAGGTCAGGGCGGCCAGCTTCGCCGCCGACGTCGTCGCCGAGCGCAGCACGGTCGATGCGGCGAGGTCCGGCTGCGGCTGGCGCACCGCGGTCGAGCTGATCACGACGACGCGGCCGAAGCCGTGCTCGGCCATCGCCGGAAGTGCGGCGCGCATCAGCGCGAGCGGGCCGAGGACCAGCAGGTCGAGGTCGTGGTGCCACTGCTCGGCCGGAACGTCGAAAACGGTGCCCGGCGCGGGACCGCCGGCGTTGGCCACGACGACGTCCAGGGAACCGTGCCGCTCGCGCACGCGGCCCACGGCATCGGCCGCCGCGGCCGGGTCGGCGAGGTCGCAGGCGACGTAGTCGGCACCGGGGCCGAGCGCGAGCGCCGTGTCGGAGAGGGTGGTCTCTGTTCGGCCGGCGAGGACCACCCGGTGGCCGCTGCCGTGCAGCGCGGCCGCGCAGGCCGAGCCGATGCCGCCGGCACCGCCGCCGACGAGGGCGACGCGGCGGCGGTTCGCGAAGGACTGGTTGGTCTCCATGATGTGTCCTACATTCGGCCCATGACCTCCGGCGACCAAGGATGAGTCCCACTGCCCGGGACCGGAACGACGCATCCGGCGCGCTCGAACGGGCCGCCGCGCTGCTGGACGCGTTCGACGTGACGCACCGCGAGCTCACCCTCGCCCGGCTCGTCGAACGCTCGGGCCTGCCGCGCTCGACCGTGCACCGCACCGCGGCCCGGATGATCGAGCTGGGCTGGCTGGACAAGCCGGGGGAGAAGTACCGGATCGGCACGCGCCTGTTCGAGCTGTCCGGCCTGGTACCGGTCCGCCACGAGCTGCGCGAAGCCGTGCTGCCGTACCTGCAGGACCTGTACGCCGCGGCCAAGACCACCGTGCAGCTCGGCGTGCTCGAAGGCACGCGCGTGCTGGTCGTCGAGAAGATCAGCGGGCACCGCCAGCTGCCGATGCTGGACCAGGTGGGCGGCTTCATCCCGGCGCACTGCTCCGGGCTGGGGCGCGCGATCCTCGCCTGGTCGAACGCGGAAACGGTCGGCGCCGTGGTGGCGGCCGGGCTCGCTCGGCGGACCCCCCGCACGATCACCACCGCCGACGCGCTGGACCGCGAGCTCGCCGTCGTCCACGAGCGCGGCTGGGCCTACGACCGCGAAGAGGGCAACCCCGGCATCAGCTGCGTCGCGGCACCGATCTTCGACTTCACTGGCAACGTCACGGCCGCCCTGTCGGTCACCGGGCCCACCGCCGCCGTGCAGCCCGACCGGATCGGGCCGGCGGTGCGGATGGCGGCCGCGGCGGCGAGCCGCGCCTACTCCGCCCGGCGCTGGGCGATGCCTCGCCCGGAGCTGCCGTCCCACTGACCAGGACTCGCGGTTGGCCGCCGCCTGCCACTGTTCCACGCTGTGGCGCACGCCGCCCGGGCACCCGGCACGGCTGCCTCGACGAGGAGGACCAGGCATGCGCGTCGCGATCATCGGGGCCGGGCTCGCCGGGCTGACCACGGCCAAGGTGCTGTTGCAGGCCGGCCACGACGTCGAGGTCTTCGACAGGGCGCCAGAGGTCGGCGGGGTGTGGAGCCGGACCCGGCGCTACCCCGGGCTGACCACCCAGAGCCCGAAGGCGCAGTACTCCTTTTCGGACTTCCCGATGCCGCGTGAGTTCCCGGAGTGGCCGACGGGTGCGCAGATCCAGGAGTACCTGGCGGCTTACGCCGACGAGTTCGGCGTCACGCCGCACCTGCGCCTCGGCACCGAAGTGACGTCGGTGGTGCCGGACGGCGGCCGGTGGGTGGTGACCACCACGGCGCAGGGGGCCGCGGGGTTCGACCGGGTCGTCCTCGCGAACGGTGTGTTCTGCGAACCGGCACTCCCGGACTACCCCGGTCGCGCGGAGTTCGAGGCGGCCGGCGGGCGGCTGCTGGCCGGCTCGGACTTCCACGACGTCGAAGACGCGCGCGGCGAGCACGTGCTCGTGGTCGGCTACGGCAAGTCCGCCTGTGACGTGACCGTGGCGATCAGCGGTGTCGCGGCGAGCACCGACGTCATCGCCCGGCAGCTGCTGTGGAAGGTGCCGCGCAAGATCGCCGGCTTCCTCAACTTCAAGATGCTGCTGCTGACCCGGCTGGGCGAGGCGCTGTTCCGCTACCGATGGCTCCGCGGCTTCGAGAAGTTCCTGCACGGCCCGGGAAACCGGCTGCGGCGGGCGATGCTCAACTCCGTCGGGTCGGTGTCGGTCCGGCAGTTCGGCCTCGCCCGGCATGACCTGGTGCCGCGCGGGCGGATGGAGGACATCGTCAAGAACGCGATCGGCCTGGCCACCGAGGGGTTCTTCGAAGGCGTGGCCGACGGCTCGATCCGCGTTCACCGCGACCAGGTGATCACCCGGCTGTTCGCCGACGGCGACCGCCCGCACGCCGAACTGGCCGACGGCAGTGTGCTGCCCGCGGGCCTCGTCGTCTGCGCGACCGGCTTCACCCAAGGCGTGCCGTTCCTGCCCGTGCCGATCCAGGAGCGGCTGTTCGACGAACGCGGGAACTTCCTGCTGTACCGGCAGATCCAGCCGATCGGCGTGCCGGGGCTGTACTTCAACGGTTACAACTCGTCGTTCTTCAGCCCGCTGAACGCGGAGATGGCGGCGCTGTGGATCGCGGCTGACCTCGGCGGCGCGCTGACCCTGCCGGACGAGACGGCCCGCCGCGAGGACGTCGTCGCCCAGCTCGCCTTCCTGGACGTCGCGACGGGCGCGCACCACTGTCGTGGCACGAAGATCATCCCGTTCTCCATCCACAACGTCGACGAAGTGCTCGGCGACCTCGGCGTCCAGCTCGGGCGGTTCACCCGCTTCACGCACTGGCTGAACCCGGTCGCGCCGGCGGCGTACCGCTCGTTGACGCCGCAGGTGCTTGCCCGCCTGGAGAACATCCCCGAGTCCGCGAAAGCCCCGCTGTAGAAAGGAGTCCACCATGGACAACGCGACCGGCGTGCTCCACCCCGGCGACGGAACGGACCTCGGCGCGATCGGGCTGGGCATCCACGCCCGGCTCACCGGCGCCGACACCCACGGCGCGTATTCCCTGTTCGAATACGTTGTCCCGCCTGGCCTCGGCGGCCCGCCGACCCACATCCACAGCCGCGAGGACGAGCTGTTCACCTGCGTCCAGGGCCGCGTCGAGGTCGAGCTCGCCGGCGTACGCCACATCCTCGGCCAGGGCGACTCGCTGCTGATGCCGCGCGGGGTGCCGCACGTGTTCCGCAACCCGTTCGGCGAGGAAACCCGCATCATCGCGGTGGTTTCCCCGCCGGGACTGGAGAACTACTACCAGGAGCTGTCACAGCTGCCGCCCGGGCGCGACCTGAAGCTGGTGACGGCCGTGATGACCCGGTACGGCTTGGCGCTGCAGAAGTGAACCACGAGCGGATGGTGCGCGAGATGTGCGCGGCGGTCGACGCGGGTGAGGCCGAAGCGTTCGCCGCGTGGTTCGCCGACGACGCCACTTACGTGTTCGCCAACAACGAGCCGCTGATCGGCCGCGCCGCGATCACCGCGGCGACCGCCGGCGCGACCGCGGCCCTGCCGTGGGTCCGCCACACCGTCGACCAGATCGCGCCGGTGGGGGAGGACCAGCTGTTCTGCCGCTTCACGATCGAAACGGAGTCCCCGGCGGGCAAGCCGCTGGTCCTGCCGTGCGTGACCGTCATCCGGCTCGCGGACGAGAAGGTCGTCGACTACCGCGTCCACACGGACCTCACGCCGGCGCTGGATCGGTCAGGTAGTGCCGGATGACCGGCGTGATCCAGGCTTCCAGTTCCGCGCGTGACATGTCCGCCAAGGGCGGCACCTTCAGCACGTAGCGCGAGAGGGCCAGGCCGAGGATCTGTGAGCCGAGAAGCGCGGCGCGCTCGGCGGCGTGGTCGGCCACGACGGCGGCCACGGCCGGGGCGACCTGGCCGGTGAACAGCTCCAGCATCTTCTCCGCCGCCGCCTCGCTCGTCGTCGCCGCCCGCAGCAGTGAGAGGAACCCGGCGTCGCCCTCCCAGACGCCGAAGAACCGCGGCATCAGGACGTGCCCGAGTTCCCCGGCGCTCACCCCGACGAGGTCGGGCAGGTCCAGGTCGAACTCCGCGGCCGCCGCGAAGAGGCCTTCCTTGGTGCCGAAATAACGGATGACCATCGCCGGATCGACGCCGACGTCCGCCGCGACGTCGCGCAGCCGCACCCGGTCGAAACCGTGGGTACCGAAGCGGTTTCGGGCCGCCTCGAGGATCGCGGCGCGGGTGGCGGGGGCGGAGCGGCGGCGAGTCCCGGGCATGGCCCCAGCATAAGTCACCGGCGATTGACTTGTAGTCCCGACCCGCTTATCGTCTAAGTCATCAGCCGTTGACTTAGGAGGTTCGGCGTGGACACCGTGGATGTCGTCGTGGTCGGGGGCGGCCCCACCGGCTGCATGCTCGCCGGGGAAGTGGCCCGGGCCGGTCGCTCCGTCTTGGTCGTCGAGAAGCACGCCGAGGCGTCACCGCTCAGCCGGGCGTTCGGCACGCATGCCCGGACCCTCGAGGTCCTGGATTCGCGTGGGCTCGCCGACGAGCTGGTCGCCACCGGCACCCGGGCGGGCAGCCTGAGCCTGTGGAAGAGCGCGGGGCTCGACCTCACCCGGCTGCCGTCGAAGTTCCCGTTCCTCCTGGTCACGCCGCAGCGCAAGGTCGACGCGCTGCTGGAGAAGTACGCCCGGAACCAGGGCGCGCAGATCGTCCGCGGGACCGCGGTCACGGACCTGGAGCCGCAGGACGAGGGTGTCGTCGTCCGCGCCGGTGCGCTGGCGTGGAAAGCGTCCTATGTGGTCGCCGCCGACGGCGCGCACAGCACCGTGCGGCGGCTGACCGGCACGGAGTTCCCGGGGCGGGTGCTGCTGAAGTCGATCGTGCTCGCCGACGCGTACCTCGCCGAACCGCCGGACACCGTGATCACCGTGGACGCCATCAAGGACAGCTTCGCGTTCCTCGCGCCCTTCGGCGACGGCTGGTTCCGCGTCATCGCCTGGGACCGGCGGCACGAGAACGATCCAGCGTTCCGCGCCGAGCCGGAGCTGGTCCGTGACGTCCTGAAGCGGACCATGGGCACCGACTACGGCATGGGCGAGACCCGGTGGATTTCCCGGTTCCGCAGTGACGAACGCCAGATCGGGACGTACCGCTCGGGGCGCGTGTTCTTCGCCGGCGACGCCGCGCACGTCCATTCGCCCGCGGGCGGGCAGGGCATGAACACGGGCATCCAGGACGCGGCCAACCTGGGCTGGAAGCTGGCCGCCGTCCTCGATGGCGCGGACCCCGCGATCCTCGACACCTACCAGGCGGAACGGCACCCGGTCGGCAAGCTGGTGCTCCGCTCGAGCGGAGCCACGATCCGCATGATGACGCTGCGGTCGTGGCCGATGCGGCTGCTTCGCAACCACGCGATCGGTGCGCTGCTGCGCAGTGGCCGGTTTTCCCGCAAAGCCGCCGGCATGTTCACCGGCACCGGGATCCGCTACCGTCGCACGTCGTCCGAGCACCCGCTGGTCGGCACCCGCGCGGGCGAGATCCCGCTGCGGGAGGGACGGTTGCCCGAAGCGCTGCTCCGCGGCGGGTTCGTGCTCGTCGCGGACCAGGACACCGTGACCGCGCCGGTGCCGGTGGTGCGCCGCACCGACGACGGGCCGGGGCTGCTGGTGCGTCCTGACGGCTACGTCGCTTGGGCCGGTGCTGTCGAGTCCGGTGACTGGGCCGCGGTCCTCGGCCGCTGGACCGCGCCCGCCCGCGAACGGAGGGCTCGCTGATGCAGGTCGTCGTCATCCGCTTCACCGTGCGCGAGGAGTGGGCCGGCCGGTGGCTCGACCTGGTCGGCGAGTTCACCCGCGCGACGCGGGCCGAGGACGGCAATCTCTGGTTCTGGTGGGCGCGCAGCGTCGACGAACCGAACGTCTTCTTCCTCTTGGAGGGCCACCACGAGGACAGCGTCGAGGAACACCTGAAGTCGCCGCTGATCCCGAAGATCCAACGCGAGTGGCCGGTCGCCCTCGTCGAGACACCGCAGGTGCTCATGACGAGAATGCCCGGGAACCACTGGCAGGAACTCGCTTTCCTGCCGGTGCCCGTCCGATGAGCGCGCGAAGCGGAGTGCGGAAGAGGCAGCGGGAAATGGGACAGGCCTGGGGTTTCGGTGGGTACGGCCGACCGGGGTGCAGGAGTTCTTCGGGCGTCTCGACCCGCGGCAGGTGGCCGGACCGGGGGAGCACGGTGAACTTCGCCGTCGGGATGGCCGCGGCAGAGGCCTGCCCGTACTCGGTGCTGACGATCCCGTCGCTCTCGCCCAGATGACGTGGACGGGCAGGTGGCCGAGCGTGCGGAGCCGGTCCGGCAGGGTCGGGTCGGACATGGCCGGGCCGGTGTAGGACAGCAGCGCCCGGATGTCCGGGCCCGGCCCGGTCGCCGGCGCCTTGCTGGGGTTGTGGAAGGAAAAGCTTGCGCAAGCCGACGGGCGCGAGACCGGCGACGCTGGTCACCGGGCGGCCCTCGACCTCGATCCCGATGCCGTCGACGATCACCACGCCGCTGACGCGCGGGCTGCCCGGCAGTGCGATCTCGGCCGGCCGGCCGCCGAGCGAGTTGCCGATCACGGTGACGTCGCCGAGGCCGAGTTCGTCGAGCAGGCCGACGTAGGCCGCCGCGAGCGCGCGTGTCGAGTCCACGCCCGGCAGCCGCGGGGTGCCTGCGAAGACTGTCGCCGGGACACCGCCGCCGTGCCGGAGGAGGAAAGCACGGGCGCGGTCGCGGCCTTCGACGGTGGACCTACTCCGAAATGATTCGGAGCCCGCCCCTGCTGCGACCCGATCGTTGCGCGGATGGCCTCCCCGCGGGTGTCCACCTTCCGATTCCGCCAGCGCTCCTCCGGACCTCTCTACCGTTCTTGCGGGGCTGGCCGGGAATTGACCCGTTCGGCGCCGAGGAACGGCCGCCTGGGAGGTCGCCGAACCGGCAAAAGTGCCTGTGACAAAGCCCTACTTTGGTGTCTCGCGACCTCGAAACTACCTGGTCAACGCCTCTGGTTCACGGGTTTCTGGTCCCGGCCGCGTGGCAGTCTCGTGGTGCCGCCCCCCGTTACTGTCGGTTTCGCGGGGCCCCATTCAGGGGGCGAGCCCCGTTCACAGTGGGAGGGACCACCGATGCGAAACCGATGGAAGACTCTTGTGCCAGGCGCACTCGTGCTCGCCGGAGCGGCGAGCGGGATCTGCTGGACCGTGGCCCCGGCGAGCGCCGGTGCAGCGACGAACTCGGTCCCGGCCGGCTGCACCACGAGCCGCACCAGCGACGGCAAATGGATCGGCGTTTCGTGCGACGTCGGCCGCTACTACGTCTACGGATCTGCCTGCAACGAGCGCGCCTGCACCTCGGTCGGCGGCCCGGTCGTCAGCGCGCCGGCCACGTCGTGGGCCTACGCGGGCAGCGGCTACTTCAACGGGCCGATCAGGGCCATATTCGTTTGAGCCAGGGGGTAGCTGTGAAGATCGTCCGGAAAATCGCCGCTCCGTTCGTCGCCGCCGCGTTCGCCACTGGGAGGTGCTCGACACGTCCCGGGCACCCGAGTTCATCCCGGTGGTGAACTTCCCGATTCGGACCACTGACGGCATCCACGTCTGCTGACGGGCCTGTGGTGGGTGCGGTTCCCGCACCCACCACAGGCACCGGCTGTGACCCCGCACGGGACGCGTCGGGCTGGCCGCCAATCCGGCGGTTGGCGGAGACCGTCGCGGTCTGTGCTGACCTGCCGGCAGCTGCCCGGGACCAAAGGCTGCCGGTCATCTGCTCCCGATCGACCGGCATCGGCGGGATGGTTCGTCGGTGTGGATGGCGAGGATGTCGCCGTTGCCGGAGGCGGCGACGCCCAGGTGATGCTCGGCCAGGCAGAGCCCGAATCGGTCTTCGACGAAGACGCGGGCAGGCTCGGCCTTGGTCTTCGGTGCGGTAGTGCCAGGCGTGGCCGCGTTCGACGGTGAATCCGATGCGGACGTTGGTGTTGAGCCACGTGCAGGTTTTCCTTCGACACGCCGATCGCCCTTTCGCTGTAGCGCGAGCCGCTGCCGGGGGCGACGGGCTCGCGGATGGACGGCCAGGGCGCACCAGGCCAAGCGCCGGCGGTGCACACGCCCGGAGCTGCAGAACGAGCCCACGGCGCGGAGTGGCGGCCGCACACCGCCGGCGTTGGCCTGGTTCCCTCGGCCCGGTCACACCGGCCGCCGGCCGGGCGAGGTTGTCCATCCAGCTGGCTACCCAAGACTTGGGCAGCCAGCTGGGTCGGTCCCGGCCGCCGCCGTTTCTAGGGTTTCGGTATGAGATCACATACCCCTTCTCCTTCGCGCCGCGTCATGGCAGTGGCTGCGGTCGCCGTCGGGCTGGCGGTCACCTCGTTCGGTTCGGCGCAGGCCTCGGCCTCCGGCGCGGCCGGCTCCGGCCTCCAGTGGGGCCCCTGCCCGACCGGTGCGCCGGCTCCTCAGGAATGCACAACACTGCGGGTGCCGCTCGACTACCGCTCGCCGCACGGGCGCACCATCTCGGTCGAGGTGTCGCGGATTCGCGCGACCGACCCGGCGAAGCGCAAAGGCGTCCTGATGGTCAACGGTGGCGGGCCCAGCGCCAGCCTGGACGTCCCGACCGCGTTCGGCAGCCTGCTGCCCGCCGATGTGCGCGCCGCCTACGACCTGGTCTCTTTCGACCCGCGCGGCGCCGGCTACAGCACCCCGGTGAACTGTGGCCGCGGCGCCGTCGAGCTGGTCCGCGACCTGCAGTACACGATCCTTTCCTTCCCGGCCGGGAACGGCTCGATCGCCCCCGACGTGGCGTTCGGCAAGCGGATGGCCCGGCAGTGTGCGGCGAACTCGGGTGATCTGCTGCCGTACATCTCCACCGCGAACGTCGCCCGCGACATGGACGGCATCCGACGGGCGCTCGGTGAGCGCACGGTCTCCTACTACGGCATCTCCTGGGGTACGCACCTGGGCTCGACCTACCGGGCGCTGTTCCCGCAGACCGTCGACCGGATGGTGATCGACAGCTCGGTGGACCCGGACAAGCAGGGCTACGACGACTTCCGGGCGTTCAGCTTCGCGATGGAGGACCGCTGGCCCGACCTGGCCGAGTTCGGCGTCGACAACGCCGGCACCGTGCATCTCGGCACGACCGCGCGGCAGGTCCGGGAGAACTACCTGGCGCTGGCCGGCGAGCTCGACCGTCATCCGGTCCGGCTGGCCGAGACGAAGGCCCCGATCAACGGCAACTTCCTGCGGTTGTTCACCTGGCAGCTGTCCTACAACGACGCCGCCCTGCTCCCGGCCGCCGGCGCGCCGGTGCCGCCGATGGCGCAGCTGTGGCAGTCGGCCGGTGACGCCGCCGCGGGTCGCGCCACCTCGGCCGACCGGGCGTTCCTGGCCGGGATGGCCAACGACCTGGTCGCACACGGCACGCTCGCGAACGTCCCGCAGGACAACCTGTTCTCGATCGGCTGGGCGTTCAGCTGCGGCGACCAGGCGTGGCCGCGGGACGTCGAGACGTACGCCCGCAATGTCGCGGCCGACCGGGTCGCGTACCCGTTGACCGCCGGCGCTCCGGCCAACTTCGCGCCGTGCTCGGCATGGGCGGTGCAGCCGGTCGAGCGGGCACCGCAAGTGAAGCCGATCGGCCGGCGCAACGTGCTGATCCTGCAGAACGACCGCGACCCGTCCACTCCGCTGCGCGGCGCCCAGGGCATGCGCCGAGCGATGGGCTCGGACGCGGTGCTGGTCACCGTCGACGCGGGCGGCCACGGTGTGCTGATCCACCCGAAGCCGAACGCGTGCGCGATCGGCGCCCTGGACGCGTACTTCGGTGCCGGCAAGCTGCCGGCCGCCGATGTGGCCTGCTCCTGACAACATCAGCCGGCCCGGCCTGGGTTTCCGGGCCGAGCCGGATCTTTCCACCCGATTGGATGGCCCGTACCTCGTCGAGGTCGGCTTGGTAGGCGGATGTCTCGGCGAACCACCGGAACATTGCTCGCGCGTCCTCGCTGCCGCCGAGCACGGCCAGTGGCAGAGCTTCGTACCGCGCCGGCAGGCCGGCGTGCTCGCCGAACGCGGCCGCCATCTGGCTGCCGGTCCGTGCGTCGCCTGCGACCTCGATCGCGCCGTGGGGCGTCTTGGCGTGCTCCAGCAGCAGCGCGGCGGCGATCTCGCCGATGTCGCGGACGGCGATGAGCTGCAGTGGGACGTGGTCAGGGAGCGGAAGCCGTCGCCGCGTCGACGAGAGCAACGCCCTGACTCGTCTCGCCCTCGATGTCGGCCGGAGCGCGGCCAGCCGGCGTGGTCATGAAGAACAATGCGTCGACCTCGCGCAGCGCGGCAACCAGCGACGCGGCATCGTCGATGTCGATTCGTGCGAGCTCGACACCTCGGCCGGCCAGCGCACGCGCCCGATCGGACCCGGGGTTCCGAACCAGAGCCCGTACCGATGCCCCTCGTGACAGCAGCGCGTCGACGACCGCCCCGCCTTGTTGCCCGGTCGAGCCGAAGACGGCGATCGTGCCGGTTGGCTGTGCGCTCACAGCGCCTTCTTTCTCAAGCAAAGATTCCCGGTGAAACTCGTGGTTGGGCTGCACCTCTGATCAGTGGGGCAGCAGTTCGCCGAGGATTGGAAGGAGTTTCTGCCCGGCGTCCGACGCCCGGTTGCGGGCGAGCTCAGTCAGGGTCATGGTCGTGGATGTGATGAGGGCGCCGGCCTTTTCCATGCGGCGCAAGGCGGCATCGTCGGCGAGTTCGGTGATGGAGCCCCCGGCGTCGGCAACGGCCTGGACCTGGTAGCCCTCGTCGAGAGCGGAGAGGGTCGGGTAGACCGTGCAGACGTCGTTGGTGACACCTGCGATGATGAGATTGCGGCGGCCAGTGTCCTTGACCGCAGCAGCGAATGCCGGGTCCTCCCAGGCGTTGACCACGCCCATACGCCGGATCCGGTTTTGGTGCTGCTTGGCGGCGATCGTCTCGAATTCAGGCTGCAGCAGGCCTTGGAAGTGATCTTCCCGGGATGACGTGAGGATCAGTGGCAGGTCCAGGGCGACCGCCGCCTTGGCCGGGGCGAAGGCGGCGGCCTTGACATTGTCGATCGCGTCCGAGCGGATCCACGACATGGTACCGACCTGGTGGTCGATCAGCAGGATCGCGGAGTCCTGCGGAGAGAACAGCTGTAGGGGCATGACGGCTCCAAGGTGATCACCGACGCCGTCCGCGATGAGCAGGTCGCGATCAACCTGACCGGTGTCGGCGCGAGGGCGGCCGGATCGTCAACCTGTCGTCCGGCCTTGCCAGCAAGACCTTCGCAGCCGGCATGTCCGGCTACGCGGCGACCAAGGCTGCGGTCACGGCATACCTACCCCCGCCGCGGCAGCCCCTTGACATGAAGGGGAGCCATGAGAGCTCGTATCAGTCCCACCAACCGCAGGTCAGGCGTATCCGCGCTTGAGCATCATGCCGGCGGCTTTGTCGAATTCGGCGTCGGTCGGGATGGCGAAGCCCAGCGCGTTGGCGTAGCGGGTCACGATGTTGAACACGGCGGCGACCGCGGCCGCGTCATCGAGCTGTCGCCGGGTGACCCCCGCCCCCAGTGCCGCTCGGACTTGCTCGCCATCCAGTTCATCGGGGCGCAAAGTCATGGTCTCCAGAACAGCCAGTGTGGCGCGCAGGGTCTCCGGAATCGGCGCGGTGCGGTAGTCGGCGAGGGCCGCGTCGGCCACGACCTTGTCCATGCCGTGTACGGCGATGGCCCGGTGCGCCCCGACGCAGAAGGGGCACGAGTTCCACTTCGCGACCATCGCGGCCATCAGTTCCCGCTCCGCGACGGACCATTCGCTCGGCCCTCGCATCGCACCTTGCGTCCACGCGCCGAGCGCTGTGCCGACGAAGCCCTTGTGGTAGAAGGCAACCCGGGCCGCGTCCGGGAGGCGCGCGCCCAGCGCCAAGGAGATGACGCGGATCAGCATTTTGGTGCGTAGTCCGTCACCGCGTTCGACTTCAGGCAGGCGCATCGGTCGCCTCCGCGATCACTCGGGCGGCGGCGTCCCACCGGGCCAGGCCCGCGCCGATGCAGGCGGACATGACGATCTCGAAGGCGGCCTTGTCGCTGCCTGCCGTCTGTCGGACGGCGTCGACCTCGGCATCGGTCACCTGGTAGGAGGCGTCACCGATCTGCCGGGCCAGATCGTCGTACGGCTCGGCAAGAGGCGACCCGCCCGCCGCACGGGCCGCCACCGCGGTCCGCAACGCCGCCTCGGTGATTCCGGTGGCGCCGGCCATCGCCGCGCGCAACGTTTCCGCGCGACGGCGGTGCGCGTCGTCGGTTCCTGTGCTCATGCGTCCTCTCCGCTGCGGTCGGGATCGGGTCCGGTGTGGACGGTATCCGCTTCAGGCGCGTGCGGCATCCCGTTGCGTCGCGTCGCGGAACCGGTCGAGGTAGAGCGGCCATCCTGAGCCCTCGCCGAGGCTGGTGAAGCTCTCCCAGCCTGCGCCGTGCCGGTCGAGATACCGGTGTTCCAGCGCAACCCGGGCGCGCTCGGGCACGGTCCGCTCGATCGGAACCGCGAGGAGGTTGTGCTCGCGGGGCTTGACCTCGTCGAACCGCTCGGTGAACATGCGGAAGGCGTTCTCCTGGGGAACATCGACGACGATGTCGGCCTGAACTGAGGTCGCGGCTTGTGAAGTGCTGCTCATGGGTGTGGTGTCCTTTCGGTGAGTCGTCGGTTGACTCACCAGAGGACGAACGGCCGCCCGGCTTCTCGACAACTCATCACCTCAGGTTTTCGGTTTTTCGAGGGCGCGGAGGCGAGCGGCGAGGTAGCGCTGGTCGGCGGGGTTGGTGGCGAGGTCGTGAGCGCGCCGGTACGCCGCGACCGCGTCGTCAGTGCGGCCGAGGCGGCGCAGGAGGTCGGCGCGGGCGGCGTGCAGCAGGTGGTAGCCGTCGAGGCCCTCGATCCGGTCGATCAAGGCCAGCCCCTCGGCCGGGGTGGTCGCCATGGCGACCGCCACGGCGTGGTTGAGCGCGACCACCGGCGACGGCGTCACCGCGAGCAGCTGCTCGTACAGCGCGGCGATCCCGGGCCAGTTCGTCTCGTCGGCCGTCGGTGCCTGGGCGTGCAGGACCGCGATGGTCGCCTGCAGCACGTAGGGCCCGGGCGTCCCGAATCGCAGGGCCCGGTCCAGTAGCCCGACGGCTTCGGTGATCTCGGCGTGGTCCCAGCGTGACCGGTCTTGGTCTTCGAGCAGGACCAGGTCTCCGGCCGTGGTGTGGCGGGCGGCTGAGCGCGAGTGGTGGACCAGCAGCAGCGCGACCAGGGCGAGGGCTTCCGGTTCGTCGGGCATGAGGGTGGCGACGAGCTGGGCGAGGCGGATCGCCTCCTGCTGCAGCTCGCGGTACTCGGGCTGGCCGCCGCCGGCGGTGTAGCCGCGGGTGAAGATCAGGTAGATCACGGCGAGGACGGCGGAGAGTCGCTCGGGCAGGAGGTGGTCGGCGGGGACGTCGAGGCTGATTCCCGCGTCGCGGATCTTGCGTTTGGCGCGCACGAGCCGCTGGGCCAGGGCCGGCTCGGCGATCAGGAACGTTCGGGCGATCTGTCCGGCGGTCAGCCCGGCCACGGCCTGCAGGGTGAGGGCGATACGAGCTTCCTCGGCCAAGGCGGGATGGCAGCAGGTGAAGATCAGGCTGAGCCGCTCGTCACCGACGCTGAGCAGGCGCTCTTCGTCGAACGTCATGGTCGCCGCCTCCGGCTGTTGGGCGAGCTGGGCGAGCTTGTCCCGGCCGGTGCGGGCGCGTCGGAGCCGGTCGATCGCGGTGTTGCGGGCCGCGGTCAGCAGCCAGGCCACCGGGTCGTCCGGTGGCCGGTCGTCCCATTTGCGCAGGGCGAGCGCGCACGCGTCCTGCAGCGCGTCCTCGGCGAGTTCGAAGTCGCCCAGCAGGCGGACCAGGGCGGCGAGCATCTTCGTGCGGTGCTCGCGGTAGACCTCCGACAGGACGGGCGCGGCCGTCATGTGCCCGTCGACGGGCGGTGGTCGAGGTTCGGGACTCCGGCGATCGGACGGACTTCGATCGTGCCGTCGGCGGC
This sequence comes from Amycolatopsis mediterranei, assembly GCF_026017845.1. NCBI lineage: Bacteria > Bacillati > Actinomycetota > Actinomycetes > Pseudonocardiales > Pseudonocardiaceae > Amycolatopsis > Amycolatopsis mediterranei. Next base: position 6,586,415 of record NZ_CP100416.1, on the reverse strand, counting down.
CATCGGGCAGAGCGCGGCCAGCTCGAGGGCTTCGTCGAGGTTGCGGCAGTCGAGGACGTAGGTGCCGCCGAGGTGCTCGTGGGTCTCGGGGAACGGGCCGTCGGTGATCAGCGTCATGCCGTCGCGGACGCTGACGGTCGTGGCGGTGTGCTCGCCTTGGAGTGGGTGGCCGGAGACGAAGGCGCCGCGTCGGCGGCATTCCTCGGCGAACGCGTTGACCCGGGCCAACGCATCGGGAAAGGCCGGGTCGCCCGGTTCGGGACGATCGCAGTTGTAGATCAGCAGCATGTACTGCACGTGTCCTCCAGCTCAGTGGCTCGGGGTGCGTCGAAGAGGATGACGAACGGATCGGCCGCAACTCGACAGTACTTTCGGGAGACTTTTGCCCAGCGGTGGCGACCAGGGGGGCGGCTCTCCGCCAGCGGCGGCGATGATGCGCGTCGGTGGACCGCGGACGGCAGACGGGCCGGCATGTGTCGGGCCAGCTTGGGTTTGGTCGCGACCTCGACCTCCTCGCCGATTCCAGCCTCCGCGCAGCGCTCGCGATCGCCGGTCCAGGGCGTGGGGAAGGTAGAGCTCGCGGTCGATCAACGCCCGCCCCCGGGCTGAGACGTAGGCCAGGAACACGCCGAGTTGGCAGTTCTCGATCCGACCGGCGGTGCAGGAGTACTGCCGTTAAACGCCGGCGGATTTGGTGCCCTTCTTGAGGAATCCGGTCTCGTCGGTGACCATGACCCCGGCGGGATGGGTGATGTGGTCCAGGACGTAGCCGCGCAGGTCGTCCCGGACCCCCGTCGGCGTCACAGCGGTAAAAGTTCAGCAGGCGCTGCATGCCGTCCGAGGTCAGGTCACCGGCCCGTTCGGCGATCGTCCGCGATGGCCTCTGGTAGGGCCGTGAGGTCCTGCTCCATGTCGGGCACACCCAAGTCGATCACGCGTCGGTTGTCTCCGTGAACACGACTCGCCGATGACCATCACACTGTGCGGCTGCAATATTAAGCGGTTCGAGGGCGTCTCTTGGCAGTACGTAGTGACAGGCGCCGGTAGGGTCCGACACCCTCTTGACCGGCGGAGATTCACAAACCGCAACGACAGCTTCGGTGGCAACTGGCAACATTGGTGCGGCATTCAGCTTAAAATGCGGCTGACATCCCGATCGGCACACGTTTGCGAGTACCGTGCGCTCATGGATCCGAGACACGCGTTACAACCGCTGTTGATGGAAGCGAAACCACTGGCAAATCTTCCCATAGACCAGAGTAAATGGGTAGACATCGCGACGAGACTCAAGGTCGTGTTGCCGGCGGCGGAGTACAATCCCGGCTATCTGTGCATCGCCTATTACGGCTACCAACAGAAGCCACATATCTTCAGCTATGCCGGAGACTACCGGCTACCCGCGGAGAAGCGGCCGGAATTCGACCGACTAGGCGTCGACACTGTCGCCTTCCTCAAGAAGTTCATGGACGCGCGGGGGCAGTGGAGTTACATCGAGAGCCAGGACTGGTACAAGAACCATGAATACGTGATCGCGATCGAGGTGAACTACTACGGCAATCGATCTGGCAAGGCGTACACAATGTCCCCGATGTTCCACAAGGACACCGGCGGCAACAATCTCTTCGTCAACCTGATCTTCGACAACAAAAAGGCCATCGAGGCGACCGAGTGGTTCGTCGACGTCCAGGAGCCGAGCGGCAAGAGGGCGGAATGGCAGAAGACGCTCCTGCCCGAGGCGCACCTGAAAGACCTCGCCGCCCTGCGCCGGCAACTGCTAGAGAGTGGTGAATACGCGATACCCAAGGTGAACGGTGGCGTACTCGAAGGCGAAAACATCTACGTGTCCTGGGTGGACGACCTCGTGTGGCACGCGACGCCATCGTTGAACGAGCGCATCGCCTACACCGCGGACGCCGCTATCGAGGCATACCCATTGATCTCCATTGGCCTCAAGGAGGGCAAGACTTTCCCTCAAGGCCCGGTCCACATCCATCCGGTCGAACTCTTGGCAACAATAGCCGACGAGCCGAATAGCCAACTGGCCAAGTGGTTGACAACGAAGCACAAACGCATCCAAGACCTCGACTTCGAGTTGGCCAGAACCGCCTGGTTTGCGTTGTACGAGACAAATGAGCCCAATTTCTCCGGGGACGTGAAGCTGCGCGGCGAAAAGCCATGGCACATGGTCGGCGACGTCGCCCAGTCGATCTCCTACGACGCACGCCTGGACAAGCCCGACGCCAAAGCCCCGACCATCGAGGAAACTCCCGCCGGCCTGTCGATGGTCAGAAGAGCCAACAGCCTGGACAAGGCCAGGCTGAAGGAGGTGGTCGAGGCCAACAAGGAGATTCCCCGCTCGTTCATCCGCACCTGGGTCCGAGTGATCCCGAGGACCGCCGAGGAGCTGAAGACCAACAACGTCGTCCTCAAGTAGCCCTGCCTACCGGCGGACCCGGGCGTCGACGATGACCGGGTTCTCGACCTCGAACTCGCCGCCGAGCTGACTGGACAGGCGACCGCCGCGTTCGACAGGTGCCAGGCCGAGCAGGCGATCCGCATCTGCGGGCTAAGAGCGTGTCCCACTTGGGGAGTTTCTTGTGGCAGGTGGTGGTGGCGGGGGTGAGGAAGGCGGGGTAGTGGCTGGGTTTGCGTTCGTAGCGGATGGTCAGTCGCCGGTAGCCGGTCAGCCAGGCCATGGTTCGTTCGATCACTCACCGGTGTTCGCCGAGCTTCTCGGCGGATTCGATGCCTTTGCGCGTGATGCGGGGAATGATCCCGCGCCGGCGGAGCCAGTGGCGCAACGCGGGGATGTCGTAGGCCTTGTCCGCGTGCAGCTTGACCGGTTTCCGGCGCCGGGGCCCGCGGCGGGACCGGATCGCCGGCAGCGCGTTGACCAAGGGCTTGAGCGCGTGGCTGGCGTGGGTGTTGGCCGCGGAGATACCGACGGTCAGGGGCAGGCCGGTGCGGTCGGACAGGACGTGGATCTTCGAGCCGGGTTTGCCGCGATCGACCGGGCTCGGACCGGTCAGTCCGCCCCCCTTTTGGCCCGGACGGATGCTCCGTCCAGGACCGCCCGCGACCGGTGGCATGCCGCGAGTGGATGATCGGGTGGTGTTCACCGCGATCGTGTTCGTGCTGACCAGCGGCTGTGCCTGGCGGCATCTGCCGCCTGGCTTCGGGGTCGCCGTGCCGACAGCACATCGCCGGTTCACCGAATGGACCGAGGCGGGGCTGTGGCGACAGTTGCACGATGAGGTCCTCGACGAACTGGGTGGCCAAGGCATGATCGACGGCCCGCCGCTCGGCGCGGGGCAGCGCGGCGACCGCGTCCAGAACCGCACGTAACCTGCGGTCCGCGTCGACCTGGCCGGCCACGTCCTCGGCGTGGTCACGCACGACGCCACCCCGTGGCAGGCACGACAAGGCACTCGCGAACCGGCCCAGCCTGCGCTGTTCACGGCGGGCCAGGTTGCTGGTCACGGTGTACAGCCACGGCCGCGCACTGTCATTCACCAACGTCACGTCACCGAGACGCCGCCACGCCGTCAGGAACACCGAGGAGGTCAGGTCTTCGGCCACCGACCACGACCCGGTCAGCCGGTAGGCGTAGTTCCACACTGCACCGGCATGTCGGCCGAACAACTCCCCGAACGCTGCGGTGCTGCCCTGGGCAGCCTGTTCCCACAACGCCCGGTCACTGCCGGCGGGAGAGGGCTCTGCGTCCGTGCTGCAGCCGGGCCGCGTCCATCGCCCCCGCTCCTGATCTGCAATTGTCGTCACACCACCATGTCCCCGCCGGCCTCCACAGCGTTGCGTCATGGGTTCCGTGTCCGGCGTGATGGCCCTGCCGCCCACTCCACCAGTGTCGCGCTTCCGCAGGTCAAGCCGGCAATCTCGGCTGGGAAGCGCTGCAAGATGCGACTGGCGGTGACTGATCCTCAGCCGTAAGGTCTGAGGTCGCCGCTGGTGAGGAGTGGGTGAAGCAGCCCGATGAGCCGTCATCAGCGAACCGACGGGATGTCGGCTCGTAGATAATCAGCGCGCGGTGGTTTGTGGGTCGAAGGGCCCGCGGTCAGCGGCGCAGACTGTGCGCTCCGGAGGCAGGGTCAGGCTGACCAGGTAGCCGTCGAGCCAAGTGTCCACGCAGTGGCTTCGGCCGTCGTAGGCGACACCGTGCCCGGCGGTGTCCACAGTGAGCAGACGAGCCCGGCCGAGCAGATGGCTGGTGGAGACGGCGTCCTCGTACGGTGTCGCGGGGTCGCCGAGCCGGTTTCCCACGAGCAGCACCGGGTTGGCGGTCGGCCGGTTCCACGGGCCGGTGTACCGGTCGGGGTCGGTCACCGGCCAGCTCGCGCACGGCAACGAGCGGTAGACCCAAGCCGAGGCGAAGCCTGGCGCGGCCGGCTCGGCCAGTCGGGCGTAGCGGCCGACCGCCTGCGGATCGCGAGGGTTGTCGGAGTCCGTGCAGGCGACGGCGTTGAACCAGGTATTGAACGCATTTTGCGGCTCGTCCTGCTGCGCGGTCGTGGCGCTGGTCTCGTCGGCGTGGGAGAACCGTGGCGGAGCCGGCACCGGGACGTGCGCGGGTGTGGGCGTGGCCGGGTGCTGGGCGGCGAGGTACACCATCTGCAGGTAAGGGGTCAGATCTGCGGCGGCGTCCGGGTTGTAGAGCCCGGACAGCATCCGGTTGACCAGGTCTTGGTAGGTGATCTGGTCTGTCTCGCCGCCGGGATCAGTGAGGGTGACCGGTCCTCGATGCACGGTGGCCAGCAGATCGTCGTACTTGCGGTGCAAGCTCTGCTCTGTGGCGCCGGGCTCGCCGAACTTGCATTGCGGGTGGGCCGCGCATTCGCGTAGCACGGTGTTCAGCGCAGTCTGGGCACCGAGGTACGAGCCGATCCGGTAGGTGTAGGGCTCGCTGCGCTGCCCCGGCAGCCGGCCGGTGGTCCACTCCTCGGGTTGCAGCACGCCGTCGAGCACCACGGCCCGCACCCGCTGGGGGAACAGGTTGGCGTACACCTCACCCAGGTGTGTTCCATAGGACGTGCCGACGTAGTTCAGCTGCTGGTCGCCGACGGCGCGGCGCAGCAGGTCCAGGTCCCTGGCCACGTTCGCGGTGGACATGTGCCCCAGCAGCGGCCCGGCGTGCTGCGCGCAGCGCGCGGTGACGTCGCCGACCCGCCGGATCGCCGTGGCCTCGTCGGCTTCGGTGACCGGGAAGACCGGGCTCAGCGTCGCGTCGTCGGCCGGGTCATCGGAACAGGTGACCGGGGTGGAGTCATGGGTGCCGCGCGGGTCGAACCCGATGATGTCGAAGCGGGCGCTCACCACCGGCTGCAGCCGCGGCGGGATCCGGCCGCCGCTGCCGGGACCGCCGGGGTTGGTGAACACGGTGCCGATCTTGTGCTGCGGGTCCGTAGCGGGCCGTTTGGCCAGCGCCAGGGAGATCTGCGGACCGGCCGGGTCCTGGTAGGACAGTGGCACCCGGGCGGTGGCGCAGTCGTAGTTCAGTGGCCCGTTTTCGCCCTGGCAAGGAGCCCAGTCGAGTACGGGTGTGGCGGCGCTGTCGGAGTCCGGGCCGGCCGGTGGCGTCACAGCGCCCGCCCCTGTGGCCAGGGCCGCCGAGATTGCCAAGGTCACGGTGCCCAGCGTGAGGCCACGCCGGAGGGTGCGGTGTCGTGCTCTCATCCGGGTTTTCTCCTGGTGGCGCGGTGTCGTGGCGGTTTGACCGGCACCCGGACGAAGCCGGGAGCCACGCGAGCACACTAGAGCGGGAATTCAGAAATCCGGAACGGCCGGAAAGCCGATAAGGAGTGACTGTTCGGCCGATGTCCGCCGGCCGGCTCTGCCTTGTCAGGCACCGTCCGCGATCGGCGCGAGACGCCGTTCGAACCAGAGGTGGGCGAGCACCACCGAGGCCATGCAGATCACCAACGTCCGGCCGCCGGCACCGGTGGCGAACAAGCCGAGCAGAAGCGGGACCACGATGCCGGTGACGATCCGCGAAATCGTCCTCTGCAGATCAGAGCTGTGGCTGACGACACCGGTGACCACACCGAGGGCGAAGTACGTCGCGACGGCGCCGCACAGCAGCCAACGGCCCTGCTCGGGCAGCGGATCGGACCCGTGCTTCATCACCGCCGAGAGCGACACCGCCACCGTGGCCACGACGCCGCTGACCATGCAGTGCAAGCCGAGGGCGGCACGAGCGGGGATCCGCCCGGCCCGCAGGTGTGGCAAGCCGGCGTATCCGAAGACGACGGACAAGCCGAACATGCCGGCCAGCAACACGAACGATGCGAGTCCGGTGGCCAGTACGCCGACGTCGTAGTGCGCGTCGGCCGCGGCGCCGATGACCTGCACCACCGATTCGCCGAGCACGATGATCACGAAGAGCCCGAGTCGCTCGGAGAAGTGCGCCGGATGGACCGACACCCCGTGGATCGCAGGTAGGGTTCCCTCGCGGCGCACGCCGTGCACTGGCTGGTGCCGGATACCGGCTCGCGCGGTGAATGCCGCCTGGGCCTGCTTGAGGAGCTTGTTCCCGGACACGGCCAGGATCAGCAGCAGATCGAGGCCGATCCCGACCGCCCAGAGCGCCAGCATCCAGCGGCCGGGAACCCAGATCGACGCGATCCAGGGCAGAAGTCCCGTCGAGTACTGCACGACCGGGAAGTCCAGTAGTACTTCGCCTTTGCGCCACGACCGGGAGCCGTAGATGCGTGTGGCGATGTAGGCGATCGCGAAGACGGTCGGTGGGTGGGTGTCGCCGTCGTGGCCGAGCACCGAATGCGCCACGCCCGGCACGGACGCGACCATCACCCCGAGACCGAACATCCCGATCATCAGCCGGATCACGCGGGTCTTCCCGGCCGTGACGTTGCTGTACAGCATGAAGGTCGTCCACGACAGCCAGAAGGCCAGGAACAGCAGCGTGTAGAGACCGAGCGCCGCGGCGTCCGGTTCGGACCCGAGTACGTGTGCCAGGGCTGCCACGCCGGCCACGGCCACCAGGTCGAAGAACAGTTCCGTCCAGCTTGCGTGCCGCTCGGTCCTTGCGTCCTCGGGTTCGCCGGCGATGTTCGGGGCGTTCACGGATTTGGCAACTCCTCATGAAGGATCGTGGAATCCGCGGGGGAGCGGGGTGAGTCGTCCAGGGACTGCAGGCCGTGGTCGATGAAGTCGATCATCCAGGTGAAGCTGTCCTCGACACCCACGTCGATCTGGAATCCGCTGGCCACTTCCAGTGTCGCGAACCCGTGCAGCATGGTGCGCACCATCCGCAGAACGTGGATCTTCTGACCGGGATCGATCCCGTAGCCGTGCACCATCGCCGCCCAGGAGGCGAGCACCCGGTCGAGCGCCGCGATGAGCGGGTCGTCGGGTCCGGTCGGGCGGGCGGCGTTGCCCGCGGCGTACCGGCCGGGGTGGTGCTTCACATACGCCCGCATCGCTCGCGCGCCGGCGGCGAAGGCGTCACTGCCCGCCCGCCCCTGGGTCGCGTCGCGGATGGTGTCGGCGAGCTCGTTCGCGGCCTGGACCGCGATGCGGTGGACGAGGTCGGCCTGGCTGGCGACGTGCTTGTAGAGCGAGGGAGTCTTGACGCCGAGCCGCTCGGCGAGCAGGCCCATGCTGAGCTGGGCGAACCCGATTTCGTCGGCCAGTGCGGCAGCGGCCTCGGTGACCGTGGCCGGGGTGAGCCCGGCCCTAGGCACGAGTCAACGTCCTGTCCAGGAAAGGCCGGGCCAGTGCGACGACCTGATCGGGTGTCTGGACGTGCGGGTAGTGCCCGGCCCCTTCGATGACCGCCAGTTCACCGAGGCCTTGCGGCAGGTCGGCGATGATCTTCTCGCCCTCGGCGCGGGGGTCGGCCCAGTCGGGGTCGGCGCTGCCCTCGATGATCAGGACGGGGCAGCTGACGTGGGGCAGCTGCGCCCCGGCGTCGGCGGGGCTGGTTTTGCACATCGCCTGCAGGACCTTCATCCGGCCCGGCTCGCGCAGCTTCGTCTCGATGCGGGCCAGCTCGCCGTCCCAGTCGGCGGGCTTGACCGGCAACGCCACATCGAGGTACTTCAGCCAGTTCTCGACTCTGCCTCGCATGATGACCTGGGCCATCTGGGTGTAGCCGGCCCGGAAGCGCTTGACCCGCAGCAGCCCGCCGAGGTCGAAGGGCTGCGCGCGGGTGAACGGCGCCAGTTCGATGATGCCGGCGATCACCTCGGGCGCGGTGGCGGCCGCGATGGTCGCGGCGCCCCCACTGATCGACTGGCCGATGATCACGGCCGGGCCCCCGAGGTGGCGGATGAGGGCGACCAGGTCGCCGGCGATGTCGGTGCGGCTGTACCCGTCCCAGCCGAGGCTGGAGTCACCACAACCGCGGATGTCGACGTTGGCGACCCGGTAACCCTGCGCGGCCAGGGCCGGGGCGAGGAAGCGGTAGGAGTGGCGGCTGTCGCCGAGGCCGTGCGCCAGCACGACGAGGGGCCCCTCTCCCGTCACCTCGTAGGCGAGGGTGTTGCCGGCGATGTCCAGGTTCTCGGTCATGATGTTCTCCGTGACGTTGGCTAATTCAGTTCGCCGTAAAGCTAGCGTCATTAGCCAAGGGGGTCAACACCTTCCCCTCTTCGTCCCGGGCCTCCGTGCCGGCCCGGTGCAACGACCGGCTATCGGTCTGAACGGTGGACGTCCCGGCCGGGTCCCATGCCCGGGCGTGGGCCGGACCGTAGAGCCGGGTCTTGGTTCGGCCGGCGACCTCCGGTTCAGCCCAGGTGCTCGGGTCACCGAAGGCGAACTCGCCGCCGTGGCGGCGAGGCCGGCCCATGGTGCCGGGCGGATGTGGTGGCGCGGGACGGCGCAGCACCCGGTCCGAGCGCATCCGCACCAGCACAACGATCGGCAGATCGGCCAGGACATGGGACGCGCGAGGTCCGACGTAGCCGGCGCCGGCGACCAGCAGGATGTCCGGATCCCCGGACTGCCGATGTCCCCCGACGATCAGGCGATTCACCACACCACGCACCTGGGCCGCGGTCACGGTTGCGACATCGTCACCGGGCGCGAGCCTCACCACGTCCAGCGGCGCGGTGCAGGAACTGCGCTCGGCCGCCCGACTCCGGTGCCTTACCCGATCCCGCACGATGGTCCGGTCGGCGCCCTCCTCGACGCGGCCGGCCGGTCCCCCATGCGTGCCGCGCACCTGCACTTCAAGGTCAGCGCGCCCGGAAACGCACCCTTGTCACCTATATCTTCGTGCTTGGTGGCGAGTACTTGACGGGCGACGCGGTGTTTGGCGTCCAGTACCCGCTTCGACATCGTGCTTCCTCGCAGGCCGCTGCCGGCACCTGACCGCCACTGGGGTGGCCGCATTCGTCGATCGGCGTCCGGATCAGCGCGGAGCGGCCTGGGTGGCTGAAACACCAGTCCAGCCACAATGCCGATTACGGGACGTCCCTTAGCATGGTGGCTGGCTCCGTTCCGGCAGAGGCGAGGAAGCACCCATGACAGCACTGGCCGAACACGACTCCGGTACCGCGGCCCGGATTCTGGCCGCGGCGCGGGAGCTGGTGCTCAAACGCGGTGTCAAAGGCCTGACCGTGGCCGAGATCGCGCAGCGAGCACACGTCGGCAAGGGCACCGCCTACCTGTACTGGGACACCAAGGAGGACCTGGTGTTCGGCCTGATCGCCCGGGAATTCGTGGCCCTCGCCGACGAGGAGATCGACCTCCTGACCCAGGACCCGGACAGCAGCCGTCCCCACCGGCTGTGCCCGCGGTTGGTCCGGGCTGCCCTCGATCACCCGTTCGTGCGCGCGCTGCAGACCGGCGACGCCGACCTGCTCGGCGTCCTCGCCGGGCATCCACGCAGCGTGGAGCTGCTCGACGTGCTGGGCCCGGCCGCGTTCATGTACACGGTCCTGCCGGTGTGGCGCGAACACCGGCTGGCCCGCACCGACTGGCCCCTCGACGAGCAGGCCTTCGCGTTGCAGGCGCTCATGACCGGTTTCCTCGACACGGCCACCCGCCCACCGGGTTCTCCCGGCGTCGCCGTCGACGATCCTGACCAGGTCATCGCCGCGGCGGTGACAGCGTTGCTGGGGCCCGGGAAAGCCAGGTCTGCCGACGTGCGCGCGGTGGCCGGCGAAGGTCTGCGGCTGCTGCGTGAGGGACGCGAGACCGTGCTCGCCATGATCACGGCCAAACAGGAGAAGAAAGCGGACTGAACCCGCTGATGACGCCGCGAACGAGACGCGGCGGGTTGAGGCTCAACCGTACTTGAGGTCCTCACCGGTGACCGGCCGTCCGGGCAGCCGGCTACCGGGCTGTGCTCGCAGGCCGTCCACCATGAGCGTCGCGGTACGTTCGAACGCGAGCGCGGCGAGCTCGGGTACGGCCGCGGGGTGGCGCAGGATCAGCGAATAGCAATACACGATGTCGCCGGCGGTGACGTCGGTGCGGAGGGTGCCCTCGAACTGCGCCGCCTGGACGAGAGCGTCGAGCTGGGTGATCAGTTCCTGCTGGATTCCGGCAGTTTCGGGGTCGTCTTGCAGGATCTCCCGCGCTCGAGGCGAGAACAGCAGCAGCTGGGCCCCTGCTTGCCGGGGGAGTGACCGGCTGAGCAGGCGCACTATCGCGTCCCATGCCGCGGGCTCTTCGGCGGCGGCCGCGCGGAGGTCGGTGAGGACGGCGGCGAGAGTCTCTCTCGCCACGGCGCGGACCAGGGTTTCCCGGTCCGGAAATCGACGGTAGAGGGTGCCGATCCCGACGCCGGCGGTGCGCGCGATCGTCTCCAGCGGCGCGTCCGGACCGTCGAGGGCAAACACCTTACGGGCAGCAGCGAGGATCTGATCCCGATTGCGTTCGGCGTCCGCTCGCAACTTGGGCCGCCCAGCCGAGGTCATCGCTTCTCCCGACGGTGAGTCGGACCTCGTGCTGACCATATGGTCGACTTGGTCAGAAAGTCCAGTCGGCGGTCAGGGCCGGCGAGTGGATGGCGCGGCCGTCGACTGCCGGACGACGAGCTGGGCCGAGAGCGAGGTGGCGAACCGGCGTGGCCGGGGTTCGCCGCGGAGTTGCCGGTGCAGTTGCCGGAACGCCTCAGTGCCCATCGCCTGCAGCGGTGCGGTGGTGGTGGTGAGCGGTGGGACGCAGAAATCCGCGTAGTAGACGTCGCCGAAGCCGATTACGCTGAGCGCGTCCGGCACGGGCACGCCGGCTTCGGCCAGCCCGCTTCCAGGCCCGTCACCGGCCGGCCCGTTCGTCAAGCTGCACACTCGCTCCCGGTGCATACACCGACCGGAACTCCTCCACCGCTCCGGCATCGTGCACCGCGCGGTCGAAGATCTTGATGTAGCGGTCGAGCACCGTTTCGGTGGTAGTCGCTGTCCCAGCCATCATTGTTCCTCCATTTGGTTCACTCGAACCGGTTCTATTTCTTGGTTTCTTGCGTGGTTTCCTGGCTGGTGGTGATCAGGGTGAGCGCGGCTTCGCCTCGGCCTCGCAGCAAGCGCAGGCCCAGCATGGCTGCTGCGCGGACCTCGGCGGTGCCGGCTTTTTCGGGGCCGAGCAGTTCCATCAGTGCGGCCGGGCCGAACATGTCGGCGTCGCCGGTCTGCAGGGCGCGCATGAACGGGTGGTCGAGGCGAGCCGGACCAGGGCAGAGCCGGTGTGGGCGGCTGAGGTCCGGGTCGGCGGTCAGGGCGGCGATCTCGTTGTCCGTGGCGGCCAGGAAGTCGCGGGCGAAGAGCTCGAGCACGAGGTCTCCCTTGGTGTCCCAGTACAGGTAGGCCGGGCCCTTGCCGACGTGTGCTCGGTGCGCGATCTCGGCGACGGTGAGGCCCTTGACGCCGCGCTTGAGCACCAGCGCTGAGGATCCGGGCGGCCGTTCCGGAGTCGTGTTCGGTCGATGCCGTCATGAGGTTTTCCTTGCTGTACCGACCTGGGCCGTCCGAGAGGCCCTCAGGCTAGGGCGATGTCGGTGTCCTTCAGTTGTCCCGACTTGTCGCGGGTCCGCAGCTGCCGGAGCAGGGACGAGGCCACCGGAAGCCGCATCGCCGTGGTCATGGCCTTGCGGAGCGCGAGCTCGAGCGTCGAGCCCGGGACGAAGAACTGCCGTTGCTGGATCCCGTTGCGCTGGAAGGCTTCGATGTGGGGCTGCAGGGTACGGTCCCATTCGGCCAGGGCGCGTGGCACGTCGCCGGGGTGGCGTTCGAGGATGGTGCCGAGCAGGTCGGCCCCCGACATCCCCATCGAGACGCCCATTCCGGCGTAGAGGGTCACGCACCACGCCGAGTCGCCGACGAGGACGACCCGGCCCCGGTGCCGGCTGTCCATGTGGACCTGCTCGACCGAGTCGAACAGCACGTCCTCGGCGGTTTCCAAGGCGTCGAGGACTTCGCCGAGCGTGCGGCCGGTCGGTTCGGGGCCGAACGCGGCTCGCACTCGCTGGACAGGCGGTTGCCGGAACTCGGCGTCCACGTCGTCGGTGTGGTAGTTCAGCAGCACCGTCTGCGGGCTGCCGTCGAAGGGGAAGAGCCACATCGACCGGTTGTTCTCGATCAGCGTGGCGCCGTCGGCGGGGTGAAGGTCACTGAGCGGCACGGGTAGTTGGAAGGCGACCGCCATGTAGTTCAGCCGGCGCAGGTACTTTTGGTGCGGCCCGAACACCAGCGACCGCACGGTGGAGCGTAGCCCGTCCGCGCCCACCACGAGATCGAACCGCTCGGTGACCTCGGTGTCGTCCGTGGTGTCGACCAGTGTGACGTCCACGCCGTCGGCGTCCTGTTCGATGCGGGCCGGGACGGTCGAGTAGCGGATTTCGACGTCGCCGGGCAGCGCGGCGAACGCGGCCTGTTCGATGTCGCCGCGCCGCATCATCCAGGGGCTTCCCGGCAGGTCGCCGTAGGCGGCGCCGGGCCGCCGGTTGCCTGCGCGGTCGATCTCGTAGTTGCTGCCGTTGGGGACGCGGTCGTGCAGGTTCTCGAGGATGCCCAGGCGTTGTGCGGCGGGACGGCCCCCGCCGAACAGTGCGATGAAGTACCCGCCGGTGCGCCGGGCCGGAGCCCGCTCGACGACGATCGGGGTCCAGCCGATCTGCCGTAGCCGAAGAGCAGTCGCGATCCCGCTGATGCCCAGCCCGACCACCAATGCTCGATGCTTCTCGCTGTGGGGGATTTCCATACCCCCACCCTAGTAAAACTGACTAAATTCGTCATGTGGTCATTCTGTGGCCTGCGTCACTGCAGAAGGCTCGTTGGTGTCGGAGAGCTTCTTCTCCGGCAGGAAGAAGGCCAGGATGATGCCGATGGCGAACACCGGTGCCAGGTAAGCGAACACCGGAACGAGCGCGTGCTGGTAGGCCGCCACGACCGTGTGCTGCAGGTCCGGCGGCAGGGAGCGGACCAGTGCGGGGGTCAACGACTGGACGTTCCCGGCCGCACCGGATCCCCGGGGCGGCAGCGTTTCCGTGAGCCGGGTGGTGAGGCGGTTGCTGAAGATCGCGCCGACCGCTGCGGTGCCGAGAGTGGCGCCGATTTCGCGGAAGAAGTTGTTGGCCGAGGTCGCGGTGCCGACGTCGGAGACCGGGAAGTCGTTCTGCACGGCCAGCACCAGTGTCTGCATGAGCAACCCGACTCCGGCGCCCAGCAGGAAGATGTATCCGCACAGCACCACGACGGGCGTACTTGTATCCAATGTGGACAGAAGTAGTGCGGTGCCGGTGACGATGGCGGTGCCCACGATCGGAAAGATCTTGTACCGGCCGGTCTTGCTGATCACCTGCCCTGACGAGACGGCGGTGGCCATCAGGCCCACCACCATCGGGATGAGCAGCAGGCCCGACTCGGTCGCGGTGTAGCCGTAGACCATCTGCAGGTAGGTCGGCAGGTAGCCGATGACCGCGAACATCCCGATGCCGACCACGATCAGGGCGATGAGCGTGGCGAAGTTGAAGATGCGGCTGCGGAACAGGCGCAGCGGGATGATCGGCTCGGTGGCCCGGCGCTGGGACAGGAAGAACACCACCCAGGCGAGCAGTCCTGCCGCGGCCAAGACCAGGATGACCGGGTCCGACCACTCGTAGGTGGTACCGCCCCACGTCGCGACCAGGACGGTGCACGAAACGGCCGCCGCCATCAGCGTGATTCCGACGTAGTCCAGCGGGATCTTGATCGCCTTGCGCGGCAGTTGCAGCGCGAAGCTGCACACGGCGAGCGCGATCAGGCCCAGCGGCAGGTTGATCCAGAACGCCCAGCGCCAGCCGACCGAGTCGGTGAACCAGCCGCCCAGCAGCGGTCCGGCCACGGACGACAGGCCGAAGATCGCGCCCATCGGCGCCATGTACTTCGCCCGCTGCCGCGGCGGGACGAGGTCGGCGATGATGGTCTGGGAAAGGATCATCAGGCCACCGCCGCCGAGCCCTTGGACCCCGCGGCCGATGATCAGCATCGTCATGTTCTGGGCCGCGCCCGCCACCGCCGAGCCCAGGACGAACAGGCTGATCGCGGTCAGGAACAGGGTTTTCCGGCCGATCAGGTCGCCCACCCGGCCGTAGACGGGCATGGTGATGGTCGCAGCGAGGATGTAGGCAGTGGTCACCCACGCCAGGTGGGACACGCCGTTCAGCTCGCCGACGATCGTGGGCAACGCCGTGGCCACGATGGTCTGGTCAAGGGAGGCCAGCAGCATCACGGTCATCAGGCCGAGGAAGATCAGCCCGAACCGGCGGGGCAGGGTACTGCCCGGAGCCTCGCCGGTCGAAATGGTGTCAGTCATGGGAAAACTCCCGGGTTCAGGGGGCCAGCAGGGTCCGGAGCAAGTCCATCGAGCGCTCGACGTAGGGGACCGGTGAGCCGTCGTCGGACGCCCGTGCCCACCGATCGAGGCCCTGTCGTACCGCCGCCAGTGCGATCGCGGCCATGAGCGCAGGCACCTCGTCACCGGCCTCCTCGCCCAGGCGCCGGCCCACGAGGTCCGCGATGTGCACCGCGAATGCGTCGAACCGAGCCAGCAGCACCGCCAGCACCTGCGGATGCTCGCGGGCCAGTTCGAACGCGGCGTGTACTTCCTCTCGCTGCGGCGGGTGCTCGGAAAAGTCACGCGTCAGTAGCCGGGTCAGCTCGGTGAGAACCTGCTTGGCCGGCGCCGGCCCGGCCGACACGAACTCCGCGGCGAGTTCTTCGGACAGCTCTGCGGGCCCTTGCACGATCGCCGCGTCCTTGTTCGGGAAGTAGTTGAAGAAGGTGCGCGGCGACACCCCGGCCTCGGCGCTGATCATTTCCACGGTGACCTTGTCGAAGCCGTGCGCGCGCGCCAAGTGCAGCGCGGCGAGGTGAATCTCGCGCTCGGTCTCGCGGCGGCGCCTGCTGCGCAGGCTCTCCCGGTTCGGTGCGTTCACGGAGACCATCATTGCACACTCTGCAAGACTTGCGGAACACGCATGTAGTGCAGTTCATGCACGATGTCGGGCGCGGAGCGTCTCCGCGCCCGACACGGGTGCTTCAGGCGTGGCACTGGTAGAGGGTCTGGCCACCGCCCACCATCGACAGGGGGAACGGAAGGGGCGTGGCCGGCCGGGGCGAGCCACCGTAGGCGGCCGGATCGACCGGCGTGCAGTGCTGTTCGACCCACTGCTGCCGCTGCCCCATCAGAGCACCCATGTCGCCGGACATCCCGCCGCCGAATCCGCGACCCGGGGGCGCCGCGGAGGCCCCGCTCGCGCTGCTCAGGACGAACTTCAGCCGGCCGTCGGCAACCCAGCCGGTGAGCTGGTCGAGGGAGGGCGAGGGGTCGGTGCCCATGAAGCCGCCCATGCCGATCACCGTCTCATCGGTGCCGATGATGTAGTTCGCCGACATCATCGCCGGGCTGTTGACGGCCAGTGTGATCGCCGCACCGTCGCTGTGCCGCTTCGCGTAGTCCACGATTCGCCGCTGCTCGTCGGTGAGCCCGCCGCCGGAGAACGGATTACCCATGCCCGCCAGTCCGTTCGCCGCGGCGGGGCTCGTCCCGGGCATACCCGGAGGCATCCCGGGCATCCCGGGCATTCCGGCGGGCATGCCGCCACCGAACCCGGCGGCCGCCGGACCGGCGGCGGCCAGCCCCATTCCCCCGCTCGACGTCGCCTGGAACGCGGTCCCGGCCGACCAGACTCCCGGTACGAGCAGAAGCGCGACCAGGCCCGCCACCAAGGCCGGTCGGCCAAGGGAACTGGTCCACGACGGGGAAAGCCGGCCGATCACCAGCCCGGCAACGGCCACCGCCGCCACGACCAGCAGCGCCCAGCGTGCCCATCCGTGCCAGGACGGAGCCCGGGAAGCCAGCACGAAGGCCCAGGCCGCGGTCAGCGCGATCGCGAGCGGCAGCAGCAGCCAGCCCATTCCTTCGGAGTCGCGGTAGGCGCGCCCGAACCGGACGAGCCCGGCCGCCGAGATCGCGGCGATCGCGGGCGCGAGCATGGTCGTGTAGTAGGGGTGCCAGATGCCCTGCGCGTAGCTGAACACCACCGCGGTGACGAGCAGCCAGCTGCCCCACAGGAGCCAGCCCCCACGCTGCGCCGGCTCTGCCGGGAGCTTGGCCCGCATCCGGCGGACACCGGCGACGGCGACGACCACCAGCACGAGCAGGGACAGCGGGAGGAGCCACGAGATCTGATCGCCGACACCGTCACCGAACATCCGGCCCAACCCGGTCCCGCCGCCGCCGAAGGCGGCCATGAGGCCCGAGGGCAGGCTCAAGCCCGGGGGGAGATCACCGGGCAGACCACCGGGGAAGCCGCCGCCGAAGGACATGTTGTTGTCGCCGCCGAAAACCCGGCCGAAGCCGTTGTAGCCGAAGATCAGGTTCCATGCGGTCCCGTCGGTGCTGCCGCCCATGTACGGCTTGTCGCCCGGCCACCAGTCGTGCAGCGCCACCCACCAGAACGACGAGACGATCAACGCCGCGCCGGCGGCGAGCAGGTCCATGATCTTCCGCTTGACCGGGGCGTCGGTGCCCGCGAAGCAGGCCAGCGCGATCCCCGGCACCACGATCCACGCCTGCAGCATCTTGGTGAGGAACCCGCAGCCGACGAAGAACGCGCACCAGACCAGCCAGGTGGTCCGGCCCCGGCCGGACTGGGCCTGGAGCGAGCGCGTGACCGCATAGGCCGCGGCGACGAGCAGCAGAACGAGCAGGGTGTCCGGGTTGGTGTCGCGGTTGATCGCCACCGTGATCGGGGTGAGCGCGAGAATGAGCGCGGCGAGCAGCGCCGCGTCCTCCCCGGCCCAGCGCCGGACGGTCCGGTGCAGCAGGAAGACCGCGGCGACGCCTTCGAGCACCTGGGGCAGCAGCAGCGCCCAGCCGTGATAGCCGAACACCAGCACCGAAATCGCCTGTGGCCACAGCGCCATCGGCGGCTTGTCCACAGTGAACACGCCATAGGAGTCGAAGGAGCCGAACAGGAAGTTCGTGACGCTGTGCGTCATCGACTTCACCGCGGCCGAGTAATAGGTGTTGCCGAGCCGGCCATCGCCGATCTTCCACGCGTACAGCAGCGCGGCGACGGCGCAGATCGCCCCGAGTGCCCACAGGCGCCAGCGGGTGCCGGCACGGGAACCCGGCACGGCAGGTGGTGCGGTGGCTGGTGCCCCGACGACGCTCACTTGCTCTTGTCCTTTCCGTTGTCGGTGTGGAAAACCCAGGCGCGCAGCAGCAGGAAGCGCCCGGCCGTGCCCAGGACCGAGGCCACGAGCAGCACCACCAGTTCCAGCCACCGGGCGGGGTTCGGCTCGATCCGGTCCAGGGCGAGCAAAGCCGCGGAAGTGAACGCGTAGTAGAGCCCGAAGACGGCGAGCCCCTGCAGGTGGATCCGGCCCCTCGACTTCGCGGCCGAGGTGAAGGTGAACCTGCGGTTGGCCTCGGTGTTGAACAGGGTGGTGAGGACCAGCGCGGCGAGGTTGGCCAGCAGGGCCGGCCACCACGTGCGGAACACCCCGTAGAGGGCGAGGTTCGCCGCGGTCGAGAGCACCCCGATCACGGCGAATGACAGCACTTGCCACGACAGGGCTCCGCCGGACCGGCCCAGCACCGCGTCCGGGTGTGCGGCCCTCGGCTCGGGCCTGCGCGGCAGGTCCGGCACTCGCGCGGCGCCGGAGGCCTTCGCGCGAGCCACCCTGATCAGGCCGCGGATGTCGTCGAGCGCGGTGCCCGCCACGTCGACCCTGGTGTCGGTGTCCTCCACCCAGTCGACCGGGACCTCGTGCACCCGGAGCCCGTTGTGCTCGGCGACCAGCAGCAGTTCGGTGTCGAAGAACCAGGAGTCGTCGGCCACCCGGTCCAGCAGAGGGCGGATCACGTCGGTGCGGGCCGCCTTGAACCCGCACTGCGCGTCGGAGAAGCGGGCGCCGTGCGTGAGCCGGATGATCCCGTTGTAGGAACGCGAGATGAACTCCCGTTTCGCGCCGCGCACGGTCCGGGCTCCCGGCGCGAGCCGTGAGCCGACGGCGAGGTCGGAATGCCCGTTGACCAGCGGTGCCACCAGGGGGAGCAGGGCGTTCAGGCCGGTGGAGAGGTCGACATCCATGTATCCGACGATGTCGGCGGTGCTGGTCCGCCAGCTTTCCCGGAGCGCCCGTCCGCGGCCCTTCCGGTCGAGGTGGCGGACCTCGACCCGGTCGAACTCCTCCGCCAGGGCCCGGGCCACACCGAGGGTGCCGTCGGTGCTGGCGTTGTCGACGACGACGATCTTCCAGGAAAACGGGAACTGTGCGATCAGGAACTCGTGCAGTACGCGGACACATCCGGGCAACGCCCGCTGCTCGTTGTACACCGGGATCACGATGTCCACGGTCGCGGTCCGCAGCGGTTCGGTGGGGTGTTCGGTGGCGGGTCCTCGAGTCGTGCTCCCCGGCAAGTCTTTCTCCGTTCGTGATGGCTCGGTGCCGGGAGCACGACGTTGTGTCCGGTCACCCATAAGGTGGACTCCGGCTCGTGAGAACCGCCTGGAATTCACCTGAGAAGATCGTGAGAGGGAGGTTTTTCACCGCCGGGCACCAGGGGCACGGCGTAACCTGCCGCCGGCGTGCCGAACAAGATCCCGGAGGTGATGGTCCATGCGCCTGCTCGTCGTGGACGACGACCCGGATGTCCGGGACAGCCTGCAGCGCAGCCTCGAGTTCGAAGGGTACGAAGTGGACACTGCGG
Organism: Amycolatopsis mediterranei; assembly: GCF_026017845.1. NCBI lineage: Bacteria > Bacillati > Actinomycetota > Actinomycetes > Pseudonocardiales > Pseudonocardiaceae > Amycolatopsis > Amycolatopsis mediterranei. The sequence goes on along the minus strand of NZ_CP100416.1, from coordinate 6,567,239 downwards.
GGGACGGGGCCCAGGCGCTGCGTCTGGTGCTGGCCGCCTCCGGCGGGGCACGGCCCGACCTCACGATCCTCGACCTGATGATGCCCGACGTGGACGGGATGGAGACCTGCCGCAGGCTGCGCGAGGCGGGCGACCGGATGCCGGTGCTGATGCTGACCGCCCGCGACGGCCTCGGCGACAAGGTGATGGGCCTGGACGCGGGCGCCGACGACTACCTGGTCAAGCCGTTCGCGCTGGAGGAGCTGCTGGCCAGGGTGCGGGCCCTGCTCAAGCTGAACCGCCGTCCTCCGGACGACCGGCCGGGTATGGCGCCGCGCGAGTTCGAGGACCTCCGGCTCGATCCCTCGAGCCGCGAGGTGACGAGGGCCGGGCGCCCGATCACGCTGACCCCCACCGAGTTCGACCTGCTGGCCGTCTTCCTCGACGCTCCGGGCCAGGTGCTGTCCCGAGCGCGCCTGCAGCAGGCGGTGTGGGGCCACGACCCCGGCACGAACAACCTGGACGTCTACATCGGGTACCTCCGGCGCAAGACCGAAGCGGGCGGGCGGCCCCGGTTGCTGCACACGGTTCGCGGCGTCGGATTCACCCTCCGCGTGACACCATGAGCAGGCCGCGCCGGCTGTCGCTGCGGGCCAGGGTCGCCCTGAGCACGGCGTGCATCGCGGCGGTGGCGATCGCCGGGATCAGCACCATCGCGTGGGTGACGACCCGGGACAGGTTGCACACCCAGCTCGACCAGGCCCTCCTCGAACTCGTACCGCCCGCCAACGTCTCGCCGCCCCCGGATGTGCCGGTGCCCAACGCCGAGTGGCTGTGCCGGGCGGCGCCGCCGGACCCAGGGATACAGCGATTCCTCGAAGGCATCCAGCTGCTGCGGGCCGGCGGCGGCTCGTGCGCGCCGTCCGGTGTCGACCCCGTCGAAACCTCCGCGCAGGACCGGACCGTGCGCGCCACGACGTTGCGCGACGGGCGGACCCGGTCGGGAAAGTCCGTGCGTGTCCTGCTCCAGCCGGTCGGCGAGGGGAACGTGCTGGTGGCGAGCCGGAACCTGGCCGAGATCGAGAACACCCTTGCCGGGTTGCGCGAGGTTCTGGTCGTGGTGTCGCTGCTCGGTGGCGCGCTGGCCGCCGCGGCGAGCCTGCTCGCGACCCGTCGCGCGGTCGCGCCGATGACGCGGTTGACCGCGACCGCCGAGGAGATCGCCCGCACCGAGGATCTCCAGCTCCCGGACGCCGTTTCCGGCCGTGACGAGGTCGGCCGGCTGGGCCGCGCGTTCGCCTCGATGATCGCCGCGCTCCAGGAATCCCGGCGCCGGCAGCACGAACTGGTCACCGACGCCGCTCACGAGCTGCGGACCCCGCTGACCAGCCTGCGCACCAACATCGATCTGCTGGCCCGCAGCGAGCAGACCGGGCGTCCGATTCCGGCCGAGCAGCGCGCGAAGATCATCGACCGGCTCCAGGCGCAAGCCGGCGAGTTCACCGACCTCGTCACCGAACTGGTCGTGCTCGCCCGTGACGAACGCGAACTGGCGCGAGAACAGGTCGCCGTGGACACGGTGATCGACCGGGCCGCCCGACGGGCGAGGAGCCGTGCCCCGGACCACCACTTCGACATCCACTGCCCGCCCTGGACGGTCGTCGGCGACGCGGCGGCCCTGGAGCGAACCGTGCTCAACCTGCTCGACAACGCCATCAAGTTCTCGCCCGCCGGTTCGACGGTGCGGGTGCGCTCGGAACCGGGCTGGATCACCGTCGTCGACGAGGGGCCGGGCCTGCCCGACGAGCATCGGACGCCGGCGTTCCAACGGTTCTGGCGTGCCCCCGGCGCCCGCGCCCTGCCCGGCTCGGGGCTCGGCCTCGCCATGGTGGCCGACACCGTCACCGCGCACGGGGGAGCCGTGCGTTTCGAGGACCCGCCGGGCGGCGGAGGAGCCTGCGTGCGGATCGAACTGCCGCACACGTGAAGCGTGTCCACCCTCGGCGGACCGCTCAGGCGGATGCCGACATCACCGAGCGGTCAGACCGTCTACGCGTCGCGGCGGGTGATGGCCAGAATGGCAGCGCCGAGGGCGGCCGCGACCCAGGCGGCGAGGACGGCGACTCCGGCGGCCGCGCCGAGTTTGCTCGGCGGTGACCGAGGTCGACGAGGTGGTCGACGGCCTGCCGGATGCCCTTCGTGTCGGCGGTGTGGATGCTGTCGACCCGCACGCCCGGCAGCCGGCGGCCCACCACGGCCACGACCGCGCGGCGGCCGAACTCGTCGAGTGCTGAGCGCTCGGCGTTCGGGCCGAGCAGGATGAGCGCTTCGCACCGCTGGCTCAGCATGGCCTCGACGGCCTTGGCCTCGTCCCGCGTCGGTGCCGTGGCCGACAGCAGGACGTCGTAGCCGAGCCGTTCGGCCTCCGGGTAGCTGCCTTCGACCAGGTCGGCCTGGAAGGACTGGTGCACTGTCACCATCACGCCCAGCGTCCGGCTGCGCCCGCGCGCCAGCAGCCGGGCGGCGTTGTCCGGGTGGTAGCCCAGTTCTTCGGCAGAACCGCTGACCTCGATGCCGACAGTTTCCGTTCGAACGTGCGGTTGGTCCGGTACTTGCGGACCTGTGCGCTTCATCCCTTGTGAACGGCGGCACCATCGGTGCGCCGTCCGTCGTTTCGCTGCTGTATACCGGGATGACTGAGCCTGAGCGCGCATCGCTGGGGGATCGCGCGTAAGGACGACGATGGCCGAGCCTCGGTTCGAACTGGTCCACATTTCCCCGGAGCAACTGCGGGGACGAGGGTACACCGGCTTGGCGGGCAAAGTCGTGTGGCGGTTTCTTTCCGCCAACAACCGCAGCCTGGCGCAGTCGGCAACGTCCTTTCCGGACGCTGTCTCCTGTGCCGACGCCGTGGGAGTGCTTCGCGACCGGCTCGCGCTGGCCGAGGTGATCACTGTGCGGGACACCCACGGGAAGTGGTTGTGGCAGCTGAGGATCGCGGGGGTCGCGGCCGGTGTGTCGGCGCGCAGTTACCAGCGGCGGCTGCACGCGGTCAATTCCGGTAATTCTTTTCGGGAACTCGCGGAACACAGTCCCGCGGTTTCCGGTGCACGTGTTCGTCCGTAGTTCACGCTCCGGCCCGGAGCAGTCCAGATCGCCGGGAAAGGCTCGCGTCCGGATGAGACAGGGGAGTGCGATGACCAGTGTGCTGACCGAGCCGCCGCGGACGGAGGTGCGGCGAAGAACCGGGGCCCCGGGCGGGGCCGACCGGGCGTTCCTCGCCGTGCTCCTGGGAGCCGGCGTGGTCGTGCTCGCGATCATGGTCACCGTCGGCGGGTTCCTGGTGAAGAACGGCGCCCAAGCACTCGACCTCGCCGGATTTTCCTTTCTCACCACCCAGACCTGGCAGCCGGACTCCGGGAACTTCGGCATCGCCGCCGTGCTGGTCGGCACCCTGCTGATCGCCGGCACTGCCCTCTGCGTCGCCTTCCCGCTGGCCTTCGGCGTGGCGTTGTACATCGCCGAATACGCCCCGGCCCGGCTGAAACGGGTGCTGGTCAGCCTGGTCGACCTGATGGCCGCCGTCCCGAGTGTCGTGTACGGCCTGTTCGGCGCCGTCTTCCTGCAGTGGAACGCCCTCGACGTGCCTCGCTGGCTCGCCGTCCACCTCGGCTGGTTCCCGCTGTTCACAGTGGACGGTTACGACGCCAACGACCCGCTGAGCAGTCAGACAGTGTTCGCCAGCTCGACCTTCTTCGCCGGGGTGATCGTCGGGATGATGGTCATGCCGATCACCTGCTCGGTGATGCGCGAGTCGTTTTCCCAGGCGCCGCCCGGAGAACGCGAAGGCGCCTACGCGCTCGGCGCGACGCGGTGGGGGATGATCCGCAGCGTCGTGCTGCCCTACGGCCGGGGCGGGATGATCGGCGGCACCATGCTCGGCCTCGGCCGGGCTCTCGGCGAGACGATCGCCGTCTACATGATCATCGCGCCGGTCTTCACCATCCAGCCACACGTCCTGCAGAGCGGCGCCAACTCGGTGTCCGCGCTGATCGCGCAGCAGTGGGCCGCGGCCAGCCCGTTCGGCCTCTCCGCGCTGATGGCCGCCGGGCTCGCGCTCTTCGCGCTGACCCTGCTGGTCAACTTCGGCGCGTCCGCGATCATCGCGCGCAGCCGGTCCGGCCAGGGCAGCGAAGCATGACCGACGCTCAGGAACGCCGGCGGGTCACGAGGCCCGGCCGGCTCCTCGACCGGGTCACCGTGCTGGGCGCGCTCGTCGCGGCCGTCGCGTTCACCGCGCTGGTCTTCGATCAGCTGGCGCCGTTCGGCGGGGTGATCGGGTTCGCCGTCCTCGCCTGGATCGTGTTCCTCGGCCTGTACGCACTGCTCGTGTCGCTGACCGAGAACGCACTCACCGTGCGAGATCGGCTCGTCTCCGCCGTGGTGTACAGCCTCGCGGCCTTCGCCTTGCTGGCCCTGGTGACGATCGTCGCCTACCCGGTGATCCGCGGCGTCGACGCGTTGAGCCACCTCAACTTCTTCACCCAGGACATGGCCACCGCGGGGCCGCTCGACCCGCTGTCCCAGGGCGGCGTCCTCCACGCCGTCGTGGGAACGCTGGAGCAGATCGCCATCGCGCTGGCGGTCACCGTCCCCTTGGGACTGACCTGCGCGGTGTACCTCAACGAGGTCCGGGGCACGTTTGCGCGGCTGGTCCGGACGATCGTCGACGCGATGACGGCGTTGCCGTCCATCGTGGCCGGGCTGTTCGTCTACGCCGCGCTGATCGTCGCGCTGGGGCTGGAGAAGTCCGGCCTTGCGGCGGGCTGCGCGATCAGCGTGATGATGCTGCCGATCGTCATCCGCGCGGCCGACGTCGTGATCCGGCTGGTGCCGGGCAACCTGCGGGAGGCGTCGCTGGCGCTGGGGGCGGGCCGGCTGCGGACGGCCTGGCATGTTGTCCTGCCAACCGCGCGGTCTGGTCTCACCACGGCGATCCTGCTCGGCACCGCGCGCGGCATCGGCGAGACGTCGCCGGTGCTGATCACCGCCGGGTTCACCGCCTACCTCAACGCGGACCCGCTGACCGGGCCGCAGATCTCGCTGCCGCTGGCGACCTTTTCGCTCGTCACCTCGCCGGAGGAGGCGATGAAGGCCCGCGGGTTCGGGGCCGCAGCGGTGCTCATGCTGCTCGTGCTGGTGGTGTTCGTGATCGCCCGGATCGCGGGCGGCCGTCCGGCCGGCGAGCTCTCGCGAGGCGCGCTCCGCCGCCGCGCGCGGGCTTCGGCCGCCGACCGCGAGCGGTTCGACGGCCGGATGGGGAGTGGGTCATGAGGAAACTCCGGGCGGTCGCCGCGGTGCTGGTGCTGGTCCTGCTCGGCCAGTCGACGGCCTTCGCGCAGAGCTACGTGCCGATCAGCGGCGCCGGCTCGACGTGGAGCTCCAACGCGCTGGACCAGTGGCGCAAGAACGTCGGCCAGTACGGGATGCGGATCAGTTTCGCCGCGACGGGGTCCACCGATGGCCGCAACCAGTTCAAGGCCGGCCAGGTCGACTTCGCCGTATCGGAGATCCCGTACGGGCTGACCGACGCCGGCGTCACCGACAACCCGCCGGCCGACCGCGGCTACGCGTACATGCCGATCGTCGCCGGCGGGACGTCGTTCATGTACAACCTGCACATCGGCGCCACGCGCGTGACGAACCTGCGGCTGTCCGGGCAGACGCTCACCGGCATCTTCACCGGGACCATCACGAACTGGGCCGATCCGGCCATCAAGACCGACAACCCGGGCCTGACCCTGCCCGCCCGCAAGATCATCCCGGTCGTGCGGTCGGACGGCTCGGGCACCAGCGCGCAGTTCACCACCTACATGGCGAGCCAGTTCGGCGGGGCGTGGGACGCGTTCTGCCGCAAGGCCGGCCGGGCGACGCCGTGCGGGTTCACCTCCAACTATCCGCTGGTGCCGCCGGTGGTCGGGCAGTCCGGTTCCCTCGGCGTGACCAACTACGTGCGCCAGGACCAGAGCGAAGGCGCGATCACCTACGTCGAGTACTCCTACGCGCGCAACGCGGGCTTCCCGATCGCCAAGGTGCTCAACAAGGCCGGGTACTACATCGAGCCGAAGGCCACCAGCGTGGCCGTGGCGCTGCTCGCCGCGGCGATCAAACCGGACCTCACCCAGGACCTCGGCGGCGTCTACGCCAACCTGGACGCGCGCACCTATCCGCTCTCGAGCTACAGCTACATGATCCTGCCGACGACCCCGACGTCGCCGTTCAACACCGACAAGGGCAAGACGCTGTCGGACTTCGCCTACTACTTCCTGTGCGAAGGCCAGCAGCAGGCCGACCAGCTCGGCTATTCGCCGCTGCCGAAGAACCTCGTGCAGGCCGGGCTCGACCAGGTCGCGCGAATCCCGGGCTCGACGAAAAAACCCACCGACATCTCGAAGTGCAACAACCCGACGTTCTCCCCGGACGGCACCAACCTGCTCGCCAAGAACGCGCCGCAGCCGTCGCCGTGCGACAAGATCGGCGTGTCGCAGTGCGGGGAGGGCACCGGGGGCGCCCGCGCGCCGACCCCGGTCACCGGCGGCGCCGGCCCGGGACCCGGCGCGCAGTCCGCGGCCGGCCCGAACGGCACCGTGGGCCCCGGCGGCACGAGCGTGACCCCGGGGGCGGACGGCACCACCGGCCCGGCGACCGGCGCGATCGACCCGGACACCGGGCTGGCGGTCAACGGCCAGAACGTCGCCGCGGGCGGCTCGTCGGTGCCGGTGTCGCTCGACCAACGCGACAACGCGACCGCCGCACTGCTCACCGCCCTCGCCGTCGCCCTCCTGCTCGGGCTGGTCATCGGCCCGCCGATCCTGGCCCGGCGCCTGGGCAAGGAGGAAGAGCGATGAAACTCGCCCGCCTGCTGCTCGCCGCGCTGCTGGCGACGGCCGCGCTCGCCGGCACCGGCCACGCCGAAGACGCCACCGGTTCGGCCGTCACGGTGTCCGGGACCGGCTCGTTCTCCGGGCTGAAGGTCACGGTCGGCCAGACCACCGACCTGATCAACCAGACCGTCCACCTCAGCTGGACCGGCGGCGCGCCGACGGGCCCCTCGGGCAACTTCGCCACCAACTACCTGCAGCTGATGCAGTGCTGGGGCGACGACCCGGCCGGCCCGGCGCGGGAGCAGTGCCAGTACGGCGGCCTCGCGGCGCAGGGTTCGCCGGTCGCGGGCGCCTGGGCGCGGCGGCGGCAGGTCAGCTACGGGTCCACCCTGGTCGATCCGCTGGAGACGCTGAAGCCCGAAGCGGGCCAGCAGGCGGTGGTGCCGTTCCGCTCGGTCACCGGCGTGACGACCACGTCGACCGGCGACTTCTTCACCGCCGGCACCACCAACGAGCTCCCGCTGGCGAAGACCCGGCTCGACGGCGGCGGCGAAGTCGACTTCGAGGTGCAGACCGCGCTCGAGTCCTACGGGCTCGGGTGCGGCACGGTGGTGAACGGCAGCCCGCGCTCGTGCTGGCTGGTCGTCGTCCCGCGCGGGACCACGGAGGTCGACGGCTCGACCGTCGGGGGCGACAACCGCCCGCAGCTGGACTCCTCCCCGCTGAGCGCGTCCAACTGGGCCAGCCACATCTCGATCCCGCTGAAGTTCCAGCCGGTCGGCGCGGCCTGCCCGATCGGTGCGGCGGAGCGGCCGACGTCGGGTGACGAGTTCCTGTCCGACGCCGTCCTGCGCTGGCAGCCGAAGCTCTGCTCCGGCGGCGGGACCGTCTTCGGCTTCACCCAGGTGCCCGACGGCGTCGCCCGCCAGACGGTCGTCTCGGACAACCCCGGGCTCGCGTTCCTGCGGGATCCGGTGCCGGCGGACCAGGTCACCCGGCCGCTGGTGTACGCGCCGGTCGCGCTGTCGGGACTGAGCGTCGCGTTCATCACCGAGCGGCAGTCGGCCGGCGAGGGGGTGGTGCCGCCGGCGATCTGGCAGCGCGACGGCGAGCAGATCGCCGACCTGAACCTCACCCCCCGGCTGCTCGCGAAGCTGCTCACCCAGTCCTACGTGCTGTCGCTGCCGGTGCGGCAGGACTACCTCAAGGGCAACCCGGACTCGCTGACCGCGGACCCCGAGTTCGTGGCGCTCAACCCGGAATTCACGGACTCCGGCCGCCTGATGTCCATTGTGGACGCACTAGTGCCCACGGTGGACATGGACGCGACCACGGCGCTGTGGCGCTGGATCGCCGCGGACAAGGACGCCACGGACTTCCTCAACGGTGTCCCGGACGCGAACGGCATGAAGGTCAACCCGAACTTCAAAGGCTTGAAGCTGCCGGTGTCGAACTTTCCGAAGGCCGACCTGACCTGCACCGGCACCGGCCTGCTCACCAGCTGCGCGCTCGACCTGCGGCCGCTGGCCGGGGACATGCACGAGGCCGGCCGCGCGATCAGCCGCGGCGACACGCTGGGCAAGGCGCCGACCGGCTTCGCGACGCCGGACGGAAAGCCGCAGCTCAAGGCGGTCGACCGGGAGCCGCAGGGCCAGCGGAGCCTGCTGGCGATCGTCGACACCCCGACCGCGGCGCGCTACGGCCTGCCGACCGCGAAGCTGCGCAACGCCTCGGGCGCGTTCGTCGCCCCGACGGACGCTTCGATGCTCGCCGCCGTCGCGGCCGCCAAGCCCGGCGCCGTCGGCGACGTCCTGCAGCTCGACCCGCTGACGACGGCGAAGGACGCCTACCCGCTGACGAATCTGGCCTACGCGGCCACCGCACCGTCCGCTTTGGACACCAGGGCGGGCGCCGACTACGCCACGTTCCTCAAGTACGCGGTGGGCGACGGCCAGCAGCCCGGAATCGCCTTCGGGCAGCTGCCCGCGGGGTACGTCCCGCTCCCGCCGGCGCTGCGGGCCCAGGCCGGCACGGCCGCGGACAGGATCGCCGCGGACGCCGGCAAGGCGCTCACCCCGCCGTCGGCGCCGGCTCCGGACGAGCCCGGCGGGGTGCCCGCCGGCGCCCTGGCGGCCGACCGGCCGCTTTCGGGCGGGCAACAGCCGCCCGCGACGTCGGCGCCGGCCTCCGCGCCCTTGCCGGCGAAGGCGGTGGCCACGCCGCCGCCCGCGTCGGCCGTCCAGCAGCCCGTGGCGCAGACGCGCCGGACGCCGGCCACGCCGGTGGGGTTCGTGCGGTACGTGCTGCTCATCCTGCTCGTGGCGGGCGCCGTGGCCGCCGCGTCCGGTCCGGCGCTGACGCGCTGGGGCAGCCGGGTGAGGAGGTGAGGGCCACGGCCCGCCGCGCGGGGAGCTGTCACTCCACCGCCCGACGAGCCGGGTGAACCCAGCAAGCCCGGTGTCGTAGCCGCGAAGACGGCGACACCGGCACGTCCGGGCACGAGCCCGGGCATTCCTGCTGCGAAAAGGATACCTGAAGTGCGTAAGAGACACGCTCTCGTCACGGTCGCTTCGGCGGCCATGCTGCTCGTGCTGGGTGGCGCCGCCCAGGCCGACCCGGCCGGCGCCCCCACCTTCCGCGACCTCGCCGGCGTCGGCTCGGACACCACCCAGGGCGTGGTGAACGGCCTCGCCGACGCGATCACCGTCGGTGGCGTCAAGGTCCTCGGTTCCTACGACGCGACCGGGTCCGCGACCATCACCACCAAGGACCCCGCCGTCAACGCCAACTGCACCATCCCGCGGCCGGCCGGCTCGGGCAACGGCGTGAACGCCCTCGTCGCCTCGCTCGACGGCAACACCGGCTGCGTGCAGTTCGCGCGGTCGTCGTCGAACAACTCGGCGAGCTACGCGGGCAAGAACCTCACCTACATCCCGTTCGCGGTGGACGCGGTCACCTACGCGGTCCGCGCCGACAGCTCGATCTCCAAGAAGCTCACGACCGCGCAGCTGAAGAGCATCTTCAACTGCACCGCGCCCGGCGTCGGCACGACGTACAAGCCGCTGCTGCCGCACTTCGGCTCGGGCACCCGGTCGTTCTTCCTGTCCCAGCTGGGCCTGACCGACGCGTTGAACTTCACGACGACCTTCTCGTGCGTGAAGGACGCCGACGCGGCGAACACCCCGATCGAAGAGAACACCGGCACGTTCCTCATCGAGCCGGCCAACGTCGCGCCGTACTCCATCGCCTCCTACCAGGCGCAGGTCAACGGCGTGATCCCGGCAGTGCAGGGCAAGGCCGTGCTGGCCACGCTCAACGGCATCTCGCCGACCGCGCTGAACACCAGCTCCTCCTTCAAGCGGGACGTCTACAACGTCATCCCGAGCGCCCAGAAGGGGAACGCGCCGTACAGCACCGTGTTCGTCGGCAGCAGCTCGGCGATCTGCCAGAACGCCGACCTGATCAAGAAGTACGGCTTCGGCCAGGCCGCCAACTGCGGCGACACCGCCATCGTCACGCCGTGAACGCCCGGAAAGGCAACGCACCCATGAGTTCCAGATCCGTCATGCGCCGGTTCGCCGTCGGCGCGGCCGTGCTCGGCACCGCCCTCGCGGCGATGTTCGGCTCGATCGCTCCGGCCTCGGCCGCCGTACCGCCGGGCACCCTCGGCACCCTCACCCTGAGCCCGGCCACGGGCCTCGACACGACGGCGGGCGTCGCCACGACGTCGGCAGGCTGCCCGGACACCTCGGACGCGTACTACATGTACGTCTACGGCCCCGGTGGCTTCACGAACGGTCTCATCGCGACGACCACCAGCAGCGTCAACTTCTCCACCACGGCGGGCTTCCCGATCCAGCAGGGCCTGTCGTTCAAGGACATCGCGCTGGACAACAGCACCACCGTCCAGCCGGGGCAGTACACCCTGGTGGCCAGCTGCGTCGACTCGTTCTCGCAGCAGGTCATGGGCACGTTCACCAAGGACATCTGGTTCACCGACGCCACGCACTTCCAGAGCACCGACCCGAACGCGCCGGTCACCACGACGACGTCGCTCGCGGTCTCCCCGGCGTCCCCGGCCACCCAGGGCAGCCCGGTCACGCTCACCGCGACGGTCACGCCGGCCTCGGCGGGCGGCACCGTGCAGTTCAAGGACGGCGCGGCGAACCTCGGCAGCCCGGTCGCCGTCTCCGGCGGCACCGCGGCGCTCACCACCTCGGCGCTGGGCACCGGCAGCCACTCGCTGACCGCGGTCTTCACCGGCGGTGCGGCGAATGTCGCCGGTTCGACGTCGCAGGCGGTGACGTTCCAGGTCAACGCGCCGGTCGCGACGCCGACCACGACCGCGCTCTCGGTCACCCCGAGCGGCACGGCCGCGCAGTACAGCTCGGTGATGCTGAACGCGTCGGTCACGCCCGCGGGTGCGGCCGGGTCGATCCAGTTCACCGACGGCGGTGCGAACCTGGGCAGCCCGGTCGCGCTGGCCGGCGGGACGGCTTCGCTGTCGTCGTCGACGCTGGCGGTGGGGGCGCACACGTTCACCGCGAAGTTCGTGCCCGCCAACGCGGCGGCGTACGTGGCGTCGGAGTCCGCTGGTGTGCCGCTGTCCGTGACGGCGTTCGCCGGAGTGGCCACTTCGGAGAACATCACCACCACCGTCACCGCCGGTGAGCTGCTGATCAGCGTGGCCAACCAGAACGTCACGCTGCCGTCGCCGGTCATGCTGCCCGACGCCTCGATGCTGCAGACTTCGGGCAACCTGAACCCGGTCACCGTCACCGACACCCGGGCGGGCAACCCGGGCTGGAACGTCTCCGGCCAGGCGACCGACTTCGGTGACGGCGCTTCGCACGCGATCAACGCCGGCAACCTCGGCTGGACTCCGTCGATCGTGGACAAGGTCGCGGCGCAGAACGTCACCGCGGGTCCGGCCGTCAACCCGGCCGCGGCGATCGCCCCCGGCACGGCCGCTCCGGCGGGCGCGGGCCTCGCCGGGTCCCGCACCCTGGCCACCGCCGCCGCGAACGGCGGCAACGGCACGGCGCACCTGACCGCCGGGCTTTCGCTCAACGTGCCGACGTCGACCGTCGCCGGCACCTACACCTCGGTCCTGACCCTCACCGCCATCTGATCACCCGGGTCTCCGGCGGGGTTCCCTTCCGCCGGAGACCCGGTTCCACCTTCCCGAAAGGATCCCGATGCGCCTAGCCGTCCTGGCCGCCGCGTTCCTGTTCGCGTTCGCGCCGTCGGCCGCCGCCCAGACCCCCGCTCCGCCGCCGGCGGCGGGCGACCAGCGGGTGACCTTCGGGGTCCGCCCGGCCACCGCGACCGCCCCGGACAACCGCGCGAGCCTCGGGTACAGCGCTACTCCGGGCGCCGTGGTGAAGGATTTCGTCGCGGTGTCCAACGTCGGAACCAACCCGGTGACGTTGAAGATCTACGCCAGCGACGCCTTCAACACCCCCGAGGGCGGCTTCGACCTGCTCGCCGCGGGCAAGCCGTCGGTCGACGCCGGCGCCTGGACCAAGCCGGACAAGGCGAGTGTTTCCCTGGCTCCGCGGTCGGTTTCGATCGTGCCGTTCACGCTGACCATCCCCGCGAACGCGACCCCGGGTGACCACGCGGCGGGCATCGTCGCCGCGCTGACGACCGAACAGACGGGCGCGAACGGGCAGAAGGTCGCGGTCGAACAGCGCGTCGGCGCCCGCGTCTACCTGCGCGTCACCGGCGACCTGGCGCCACGGCTGGCGATCACCGGGCTCACCGGATCGTATGCCGCGACGCCGTTCGGCCGCGGTGACGCCACGGTCAGCTACACCGTCCGCAACACCGGCAACACCCGGCTTTCCGGCAACCAACGCGTGCGCGTGAGTACGCCGTGGGGGTCCACCGTGGACGGCGAGGCGCTGCCGCCGATCCCCGAACTGCTGCCGGGCGGGCTGATCAAGGTGACCACGACCGTGCGCGGCCTGCTGCCCGCGGGCTGGCTGGACGCCGCGGTGCACGTCGATCCCGTGCCCGCGCCCGGGTTCACCGACATCGTCCAGCCCGCCGAAGAGTCCGTGACGCTGAGCGCGGTCCCGTGGGCGGCCCTCGGCGTGCTCGCCGTGCTGCTGCTGGGGGTCTTCGCGCTGCTGTTCGCGCGGAGCCGTCGCCGCCGCGCCGCCGAGCCGCTGGAGGAGGTGGCCGAGCATGCGACGGTGGGTTGAGGTCCTGCTCGCGGTCTGCGCGCTCGGCCTGGTCGCGACGCCCGCGGAAGCCGCGCCGCTCGGCGGCCTGGTCGTCACCCCGGGCGAGGGGCCGGACGCCGCGACGATCCGGATGCACACCAGCGGCGGCTGCCCCGCCGACGCCGACGCGTACTTCGCCACCCTGCGCGGCAAGGGCATGCCGGCCGACGGCCAGATCGTTGTCGCCACCACCGACGTCGGGCTGTCGCACACGAGCGGATTCGACGTGTTCCTCGCCCAGACGCTGCGGGACTTCGCCGCGGACAACAAGACCGCGCTGTCCGGGCAGTACGACATCGCCGTGCGGTGCATCGACTCGTTCAGCCAGGAGAGCAAGGGCGAGTTCACCGCGGCGCTGAGGTTCGACACGCCGGTGCGGTACGCGGCCCTCGGCGCCGCGAAGGGCCCGTCACGAGTGCCCGAAACGTCCGCCACCCCGCAGCCGCCGGGTGCGGGCGCCGCGCCGGTGCCAGGGGTGGCCGCGCCGGAGCCGCCGGCCGCGACCACCCCGGCACCGGAACCCGGCCGGACCGACGTGGCGGCAGGCGACCCGGCACCGGCCGGGGCCGGGTCGCCTGCCGCGGTGTTCGGCCTGGTCGCCGCCGTGGGCCTGGTCATCGCCGTGGTGGCGCTCGCGGCCTGGGTGGTGCGCAGGCGTCGTGTCCAGTAACGGAAGGAAGGCTTTCCATGCGTAAGCGCCAACTGGCCGCGGCCGTGGGCTCGGTGGCCGCGGCGGCGAGTGTCGTGGTCGCCCTGGTGACCTCGTCGTCGGCCTCGGCCGCGCTGCCGCCACCGGGCAGCCTCGGCACGCTGACGATCGAACCGGCGACCGGCACCGCGGCGACCGCGCCGGTCGTGCGGACCTCACAGGGCTGCACGCCGGACTCCGACTCCTACATCGCGCATGTCTTCGGCCCCGGCGGGTTCGCGGACGGCCTCGTCGCGACGTTCGGGCTGCAGGACGTCAACTTCTCGACCACACAGGCCTTTCCGGTGCAGTTCACCAAGAGCATGACCGACATCGCGACCGACAACAACACGACCGTCGCCGCCGGCACGTACGTGGTTCGGGTGTCTTGTGTGGACTCCTTCTCGCAGACGACCACCGGCACGTTCACGACGAACATGTACTTCACCGACCCGGGCCACTACCAGGCGAACGACCCCTCGGGCGTACCGCCGACCACGACGTCCACCACCAAGACGTCGGTCAGCACATCCCAGCCGCCGACGACGACCGGCACCAGCTTTCCGGCCACGACCACCAGCACGAGCGACACGGCCACCAGCGCCAGCTCGCTGACAAGCACCACGATGTCCACCAGCGACAGCACGGCGGAGACCGTCCCGGCCGGCGACGGCTCCGGGGGAACCGGCGCGGGCGCGGCGCAGTCGGTCGGGACCAGCGTCCCGCAGCGCACGCTGGCCAACACCGGCGTCAACGCGGGCTACCTGCTGCTCCTCGCCGTCGTCCTGCTCGGCACGGGCGGCGTGGCGCTGATCATCACCCGGCGACGCAGGGCGGCCCGGTGGCCGTCGAAGTGACCCCGGCGGCCGCACCGCCCGCGACCGCACCGCCCGCGGCGGCGCGGCTCGCCGGACAGTCGCTGTCGATCGCAGCGGCGTTGATGCTGTGCCTGGTGGCCCAGTTCGGGCTGATCGGCGCTCTGGCCCACAACCGCGACCAGGACCGCGCCTACGACACCTTTCGCGACCAGCTCGCCAACGCCACGGCGCCGGCGGGTGGCCTTGACCGCGACGGGCATCCGCTCGAGCCCGGAACGCCGGTGGCCGTGGTGGCGATCCCGCGGATCGGCCTGCGCGAGGTCGTCGGCGAAGGCACGTCGGCCACGGTGCTGAAGTCCGGGCCGGGTCACCGGCGCGACACCGTCCTGCCCGGGCAGCCGGGGGTGAGCGTGGTCATGGGCCGCCGGGCCGCCTACGGAGGCCCGTTCTCCGGCATCGGCTCGCTCGCCCACGGCGACCTGATCACCGTGACCACCGGGCAGGGCAAGCACCAGTTCGAGGTGATGGGCGTCCGCCGCGCGAACGACCCGCAACCCGTCCCGCCCGCGAAGGGCCAGGGCAGGCTGACGCTGATCACCGCGGACGGCCCGCCCTACCTGCCCAGCGACGTCCTGCGCGTGGACGCCCGGCTGCTCACCCCGGCCGTGCCGGCCGCGGGCACGGTCCCCGGGTTCGCCCTGCCCGGCCGGGAGCAGGCGCTGGAAGGTGACGCGTCGGCGCTCGTTCCGCTCGTGGTCTGGGGGCTGCTGCTCGCGTTCGCCGCGGCCGCCATCGTGTTCGTGCACCAGCGGGTGGGCCGGTGGCACGCGTGGGTGATCGGGGTGCCCGTGCTCGGCGCCCTCGGGGTGACCGTGGCCGACCAGACGGCGTCCCTGCTGCCGAACCTGCTGTGAGGAGACTGCCGTGACGATGCTGCTGCCTTCGGTCGACGAGGCCACCGCGATCGAGGCGCGGGAGGTGTCCGCGTGGTTCGGCGAGCGGAAGGTCCTCGACCGCGTCTCCCTGCACATGCCGCCGTCGTCGGTCACCGCGCTGATCGGCCCGTCCGGCTGCGGCAAGTCGACGTTCCTGCGCATCCTGAACCGGATGCACGAGCTCGTGCCCGGCGCGACCCTGGCCGGCGAGGTACTGCTCGCCGGCGACGACATCTACGCCCCGTCGTGGAAGCTGACCGACGCCCGCCGCCGCATCGGCATGGTGTTCCAGAAGCCGAACCCGTTCCCCGCCATGTCCATTTACGACAACGTGACGGCCGGGCTGAAGCTCACCGGCACCAAGGTGAAAGCGGCCGACCGCGACGACCTCGTCGCCGGCTGCCTGACCAAAGCGGGCTTGTGGAAGGAGGTCCGCGACCGGCTCCGGCAGCCCGGCGGCGCCCTGTCCGGTGGGCAGCAGCAACGGCTGTGCATTGCGCGCGCGCTCGCCGTCCGTCCCCAGGTGCTGCTGATGGACGAGCCGTGTTCCGCCCTCGACCCGACGTCCACCCGCCGGATCGAGGAGACGATCGAGGAGCTGAGTGGCGAGGTCACGATCGTCATCGTCACGCACAACATGCAACAGGCGGCGCGGGTTTCGGCCCGATGCGCATTCTTCCTCGCCGAGGAAGGGGCCCCGGGTGTGATCGTCGAAGCAGGGCCGACCCGGGTGGTGTTCGACCAGCCGGAGGATTCAAGGACGGCGGACTACGTCCACGGCCGGTTCGGCTGAGCCCGTCGCCCCGAGATTCAGTGGGGCGAGATCAGGTCCGCCGCGCGCAGGGTCAGCGCGTAGGGCTCGGTGAGGGTGACGGGCTCGTCGTCGCGGCCTTCGGCGGCCAGCACGTAGGTGTCGCCCTCGAGGCGGAAGCAGCTCAAGCTCGGCACGCGGGGGTCGACCACCCAGTAGAACGGGCAGCCGGCCGCGGCGAGCCGGGCGGGCTTGAGATAGAGGTCGATGTGCCGGCTGGACGGCGAGACGACCTCGACGGCCAGCACCGGCACCCCGACGAGCGCCCGCTCGGTGAAGGTGTCGCGGCGTCCGACCACGACGTCCGGGATGAGCACCGTGTGGTCGTCGAGCACGACGTCCAAGGGAGCGGGCAGGACTTCGCAGTCCGCGGGGCAGAGCGGGGTGAGCGCGGTGAGCAGGCGCGCGACCACCCTCTGGTGCAGTGGACGCGGGGACGGGCTCACTAGGAGGGTCCCGTCCACCAGTTCGTAACGGCGGCGTTCATCGGTGATCAGCTCCAGGTCCCGACGGGTGAGACGGTCTCCGTGTGCGAACATCGGGACTGTCTCCATGCTGCCCCCAGCGTCGGGCCGGACGGGAATCGACCAACTCAGGGTAGTGGGGTACCCCGCGCAGCGCGAACCGCCGCCCGGTGACCGATCCGGCCCGACCGGACCAGTCCTCGCCGGGGCGCCGCGGTGATGATCGTCACGATGTGTGCGGCTATTGTTCCGGCGCTGCTCGAACAGAGCAGAATGACTCCTTGGTGCAGCCGTTCGAGTGTATTCAAACAATTCTTGCCGACGCAATTCTGTGGCCTTCTCTGGGACACTCGTCGATCACCTCCTGGACTTCTGACCAGCGTCGATGTCACGATAAAAGCACAAGCCAGTGTACCCGGTCGGCTCCGTGATTGCTGTTCAGGCTGATTTAACCGGCGCGGCACCGGTGCACATTATCCTGAACGGAGACTGTTTCACCGAAGGGCCGGTGACCGCATGGTTCCGACGTCCACCCCGAGCCAACCGGTGTCGCTGTTCCGGCTCGACGGCACCGCGCCCGAGCGCGAGCTGCTCGTGCCGCTGAAAGACGACCAGATCGTCACCGACACCGACGTCGACCTGTCCGGCACGCGCGCGCGGCTGATCGCGGGCCGGTTCCGCACCGAGGCGCCGCAATGGTTGCCCCACGCGGCGTCGCTCACCGGCGCCGAGCTGGCGCTGTCGTCGGAGCTGCCGTTCGCGGTCCTGCTCGTCCCCCGTCCACCGTGGACCTACGCGGTCACCTGGGGTGCCGGGCATCTCACCTTGAACGACGAACACGTCGAACAGGGCTTCGGCCTGCTGTTCGGGATCCGGCGACTCGACCCGTTCGACCTCGGCCTGGTCGCCAGCGCCGCACTGGACACCTCGGCCCGCGCCACGCAGACGTCCATCCCCGGCGGCGGGGACCTGTCGGCGTTCCGGCTGGAGCCCTACGGTGAGCTGGTCAACCGGCTGGCCGGCACGGCGGACCTGGCGGACCTCACCTACGGGCGGGTCACCGGCCGCCGCCACCGCATCCGTGCCGGCAACGCCGTGTGGCTGCCGCTGGCCAAAGACCCCGCCGCGTTCCTGGCCGACCTCGACGCCGTCGGCGCGGTGGTCGACGAGCCCGACGCGCACTCGGCACTGCGGTTCGTCGCCCAGACCCGGCCGATGGACCGCCACGACCGGCTCGTGCCGGTGCTGGAAGGACGGCTGGCGGGAAGCCTCGGAGGTGCCGAGGACGGTGCGCTGGGACTCGCCTGGCCGGCGACCGCGATGCGCGACGCCGAGCAGGCAGCCTCGTTCCGGATCACCGGCTTGGGCCCCGGCGGCCCGTTCACCGTCCCCGGACGGCTGGAACTGGGGCACCTGACCGACCGGCTGGCCCGGATCGACGTCGGTGACCGGCTGAAGGCCGTGCGTGCTGGGCGGATCGTGCCCTGCGCGGACGACGCGGGCGAGGAGGACGCGGGCGCCTCGATCCCGGTGGCGCGCTGGCTGGTGTTCGAGGCGACGATCGACCACGTCCGCTACGTCTTCCACCAGGGACGCTGGTACCGGATCGGGGAAACCTACGTCCGGCAGCTGCGCGAGCAGGTCGCGGCGATGCTCGCCCGCCGGTTCGCCTGGCCGCCGATTCCGTGGGTCCCGACGGGCACCCCCGACGACGAGCACGCGTACTGCCGGCAGGTCGCCGAGGAGTCCGGTTTTCTGTGCCTGGACCGGGATTTCGCGAGCACGCCGCTGCATCCCCGGTTCGAGCTGTGCGACCTGCTCGGCCCCGGCGACGAGCTGGTCCACGTCAAGTGGCTGGGCCGCGCCACGGCCGCCAGCCACCTGTGCACGCAGGCGCTCGTCTCGGCCGAGGCGCTCGCGCACGAGCCGGAGGCGCTGGCGCAGCTCGCCGCGAAAGCCGCGCCCGGCCGGGTCATCGACCGGATCCCGCGCACGGTCGTGCTCGCGGCGGCCGGCCGCTCCTGGAACATCGACGAGCTGTTCACCCTGACCCAGGTTTCGCTGCTGCGCCTGGACCGGGCGGTGCGCGCGCTGCAGGCCACGCTGCGGTTCGCGGACATCCCGTACGTCCCGAAGCCCCGCCGGCCGACCAAGCCCGCTCGCCGACGACGAAGCTGATGGGGCTTCACCTGCTGCTTCGTGCGAGTGGGGCGACACGAACGACCGGACGCAATGCAGCACAGGGCGGCCGGCTCGCGCGCGAAGGACTGTCCAACCCCGAGCTCGGCACGCGGCTCTTCCTCAGCCCGGGCACCGTGGAATGGCACCTGCGCAAGGCGTTCGGCAAGCTCGCGATCAGTTCGCGGCGTCACCTGCGCGACGCTGTTTTCGACGGGCAGCGGCGCCGCTCGACCCGGCCGAGCGATGAGCCATTCGCGTCGGAAAGACCCGGCGACCGGGTGACATCGCTCGCCACGTGAAGCCCTACGGTGACCTGGCGCGGCCTCGGCGTGGTCAGGTCCCGGACCGGGCGGGATGCGGCGGCCGCATCGCCGAGGACGAAGTTGTGGAAGACCGTGCGGACCACCTCGGCTTGCACCGCACGGCCGAACGGTGCGGCGCCATCTGATCTCCTCGACGGAGTAGGACACCCAGACCGGTGGGCTCGACCAAGTTGTACCTGCGGCAGGTGACGGGCTCCGGCGGTGCCCTCGTGGCGCCCGCTCGGCGTTCCACGACCGGCTGACACGGACCGAAGGTCGCGTCAAGGGCGATCCGGAGCGGGTCCCGGCCGAACGGGAAGTGCCGCGTCGACCAGTTCGGTGGCCAGCGCCAGAGCCACTTCGTGGGGGTGGTCGCTGTTGAGGACCGTGGAGCGAGCCGAGGCTCCGTCGTAGAGCAGCGCTAGCCGCTGCCCCAGGGATTCCGGATCGGCCGCGCCTGCCTCACGGGCGATCTCCGTCAGCCGTTCGGCGAAGCGTGCCTTCCGTTCTGCGGCGTAGCGGTGCGCGGGATGGTCCGGGTCGGCGAGCTCCACGCCGGCGTTGATCAGCGGGCAGCCGCGAACGGGATCTCCGGCCTTCGGGGCGGGTGGGGTGAAGATGCCGAGCAATCGCTCGCGAGGCGGGAGGTCCGCGCGGCCGAGCGAGGAGCCTGCTGCGTCCGCCATCTGCTCCAGATAGGCGACGACCACGTCGTCCTTGCCGGCGAAGTGGTTGTAGAGGGTGCGGACCGAGACGTCGGCTTCCCGGCGGAGCTCCTCGACGCCGGTGGCGTTGATACCGCGCACGTAGAACAGGTGCGCCGCGGCGCGCAGGATGCGCTCGCGGGCTCCACGGCCTGTGTTAACCATGTCACCAAGTATAGCGACCACTGTACTTCGACGCGCATCGTACTAAGTACAGCGATCGCTCTACCTGGTGGAGGAAATCATGGATCTCAGACGCGTCCTGATCGGCTTGATGTCAGCGATGTTCACCGTGCTGATCAGTGCGAACATCGTCGCCAACGCGCTGCCGGCGATCTCGACGAGCTTGCGGGGAACACCGACCGAGTACACCTGGGTGGTGGTCGCGGCCCTGCTCACCAACGCGGTCTCCACACCCATCTGGGGCAAACTGTCCGACCTCTACAGCAAGAAGCTCCTCGTCCAGGTCACCATCCTGCTGTTCGTCATCGGGACCGTCGCCGGGGCGCTGGCCCCCGCGATGGGCGTGCTGATCGCGGGCCGCGCGGTGCAGGGCCTGGCGATCGGCGGGGTGTTCGCGCTGGTCCAGAGCATCCTCGCGTCGATCATTCCCGCCCGCCAGCGCGGGCGCTACGCCGGCTACGTGGGCGGGGTCATGGCGCTGGCCACGTCGATCGGGCCCCTCGCCGGCGGATTCATCGTGGACAGCCCGCTCGGCTGGCGCTGGTGTTTCTGGGCGTGCCTGCCGCTGGCGGCGCTGGCCCTCGTGCTGCTGCGCTCCGCGCCGCCGCTGCGGACGGAGCAGCGCCACGTGACCATCGACTGGGTGGGCATCGGGCTGCTCACGTCCGGGATGAGCGTGCTGCTGATCTGGGTGTCCTTCGCGGGCAAGGCCGGGTTCTACGGGTGGGTCTCGCCGGTCACCGCGCTGCTGGTGGGTATCGGGCTGCTGTGCCTGACCGCGTTCGTGGTGGTGGAGAACCGTGCGGAACAGCCGATCATCCCGTTGGCGATCCTGCGGCAACGGACGACCGTGCTGGCCGTGCTCGGGTCCGTGGCGGTCGGCTTCTCGCTGTTCGGCGCGATCCCGCTGCTGTCCCAGTACCTCCAGGTCGCCAGGAACATCCCGGCGACGGCCGCCGGACTGCTCCTGCTGCCCCTGGTCGTCGGATCGTTCGTCTCGTCGTTGGTCTCCGGACGGCTGATCAGCCGGGACGGCCGGTGGAAGCGCTATCTCGTCGCCGGCGCCATAGCGCTCACAGCGGGTCTCGCGGCGGCCGGGTTCGTCGACCACACCAGCAGCCTGTGGTTCTTCGGGGCGATGGCCGCGATGGTCGGCATCGGCACCGGCATGCTCACCCAGAACATCCCCCTCGTCGTCGCGAACACCGTGGACGTGCGGGACGTCGGCGCCGCCACCTCGACCGTCCAGTTCTTCCGCGCACTGGCCGGGGCCGTGACACTCGCGGTGTTCGGCTCGATCCTGAATTCACTGACCGCACAGCGGATCCACGACGGCGCCGCGGTGAGCGTGGCCTACGGCGACAGCGTCGGGCCGATCTTCCTCATCGCCGCCGCACTCGGGGTGCTTGCCCTCTCGTTCCTCAGACACCAGGAGCTCCGGCAGACCATCCACGCGGACGGCACGCGACCGGCCGAGGCGTTGGCACGACGGTAATCGGCCGTGCCCGGTGCTATCGCGGTGACCAGCCGGGCCACGCAGTGGGGCTGGGCCATCCGGGCCTGGCCGCACCGTCGCGCCGACCGAGGCCGCAGCCGCCTTGCGGCTGCGGCCATGGCGGCCGGACGACCTGCCGGCGCCGGTCGCAGCACACCGTGATCCGGTGCTGGGTCGTGGGAAGGTGGTGACCGCCGGTGTGGCCGAGGTGTGAAGACCCGGCGATCGGGCGACGCCACCGGCCACCGCCGAGCGCTACGGTGGTCTCGCGGCGGACAGGGTGGCCGTGATGGGCGATCCGGGTGGGGCCGAAGACACCCGGCGTCAAGCTCGAGGTGGCCCGGCACGGCCCGCCGTGCTCGGTTCGCCGGGCGCGCGGGAACGGAGAGGCCGAAATGAAGGATCTGGACGGGCAGACGGTGGTGCTGATCGGTGGCAGCGCCGGCATCGGGTTCGAGACCGCGCGGCTGGCGCGGGCCGAGGGGGCCGAGGTCGTCCTCACCGGCCGCGACCCCGCCAAGCTCGACCGCGCCGCGGAAACGCTCGGCGCCCGCAGCACGGCCGCGTTCGACGCCTCGGACGCGGCCGCGGTGGCGGGCTTCTTCGGCACCCTGCCCGGCGCGATCGACCACGTGTTGATCACCGCGGGCGGCCCGCACTACGGGCCGCTGCTGGAGATGAGCGCCGAGGACGTGCGGACGGCGGTCAGCGACCACATCGTGGTCTCGCTCGAGGTCGCCCGCCACGCCGCCCCGAAGATGCGGCCGGGCGGGACGATCCTGCTCATGGGCGGCACGGGCGGCCGGCGCGTCGGGCACGGCTTGGGCATCGTCTCGGCCGCGACCGCCGCGCTGCCGCCGTTCACCGCGGCCCTGGCCCTCGAGCTCGCGCCGGTGCGGGTCAACCTGATCGCCGCCGGGTTCGTCGACACGCCGCTGTCGGCGACGTTGCTGGGCGACAAGCTCGAGGACCGCCGGGCCGAACTGCGGGCCAAGCTGCCGATCGGCCGGGTGGTCGGTCCGGCCGATGTCGCCGCGCTGGCCGTCCACTTGATGACCAACACGGCGCTGACCGGCGGGACGTACGACATCGACGGCGGGCAGCAGTTCGTTTTCTGAGAGCAGGCAAGCGTGGCCGGTCGTTCGGTGCTGTGGTTCGGACCCTCTTCAGGGGCGTGATGAGGGCCCGGACAGCACCTCGTCCACGCTGGTCGGTTCGCGCTGCGGCTGGTGGTTGAGCGCCCGGCGGACGTTCGCCGATGCGGTGTAGACCCGCCGGACGTCCATGATCTCGCCCAGCGGCCGGTGGGCGGCCGTGACGCGCCACTGGTTGAACGCCAGCGCGTCGCCCTGCTCCGCGTTTCCCGCGATGTCCTGGCGGGGAAGACGCACCCGGCCGACCGTGACGAACGGGGACAGCTTCTCCGGCCACTCCACCGTCACGTCGTTCACCGGCATCGCCGCGAGGTCCGTGCACAGCTGGACCTGGAGGTCGAAGGCGAACGCGTGTTCCCGCAGTTCTTCCGCCAGCACCGGGCCGAACACGTCCGGACCGCTGGTCAGGTCCAGTTCGCGGTGGCGCGCGTGACCCGCGTTCTCGGCGGCCGCCGCGACGCGGACCTTCGCGACGTAGTCGCCGTGGCGGACCGCCGCCATCGTCCAATAGGTGCTGAGCAGGGGGTTGCGCACCGGGGTCTGCGTCGCCGCCTTGACGAACGCGAACAGCTCCTCCCACGCCCAGTCCTTCTGTTCGAGCGTGCCGTTGCCGGTGAGGAAGTCCGTCAGCAGTTCGCGGAAGCCCTCCTTGCCGTGCGCCAGGTAGTCGCCGACCCGGTCGCCGATGTCCTGGATGAACAGGTAGTGCGCCGCCGTGTTCGCGATGAACGCCGGATTGTTCTTCAGCACCAGGTCGAACGTCGTCGAGTCCGGTTCCTCGTCGACGAGCTTGGTGCCGGGGACGTCGAACAGCTTGATCGCGAAACCCAGCACCGGGCCGAGGAGCGCGTCCGGCCCCAGGTGGTTGGAGGCGCTGGAGAACCGGATCAGCGCGTCGTGGCGGCCGGCCTGCGTGTAGATGCCTTGGGCGTAGGGCTGCGGCGCGTTGCCGGAGATCTCGACCTCCGCCCGCACGATGCCGATCGTCTTCGCGTGGGCGCCGCGTACCGCCCGGCCGGTGCCTTCCTGCTGCGGCGACTCACGGACCTTGTTCTCCCAGAACGCGATGATCCGCTTCAGGTGGTCGGGGAGCTCCGGGTCGAACGTCTCGGTCTCCGGCGAGTAGCGGACGAAGCCGGACATCAGTGCTCCTCTCCGAGCCACCTCAGCGCCGAAAGGGACGGCAGGAAGAAGTACTCGCCACCGCGCAGGACGTTGAAGGTCTCGATTTCGTGGATCCGGCGCCGCACCGGCGCCCGCGGGATGGTGAAGGTCGCCGCGGCCTTCTGCAGCCCGACGTTCGGGTCGCGTTCCTCGCCGAGGCTCATGAAGTTGCCGTTGTTGATCCACTCCTGCTGCAGGAACTCCATCGTCGCCATCGCCTTCGCGCTCAAGAAGATGAAGTAAAGGCCGCGGGGCGTCTCGTCGTCGGCCGGCGAGAGCGCGTCCGGGTCGTACGGCGCGCCGAAGGCGGTGCTGCGGCGGATGATGCGGTGGATGTTCACGTCGGCCAGCACGGCCATCTCGGTGTCACGCGGATTCATCCGCCGCATGTGCGAACCGAGCGGCACTTGCCGGCCTTCCGGGTCGGTGGCGTAGGTGAAGTCGTTGTTCCGCACCGGGTCCGCGCCGAGCTCCGGGTCGTCCTTGTCCGGCGCCAGCGTCAACGGCGCACCGCTGCGCCACCGACCGACCAGCTTCGCCGCGAGCAGCTCCCGCTCGTCCTCGGTCTCGGCATGCGCGCGCAGGAAGCGGTTGAACGCCCCGACGCGGGACTGGTACTTGCGCAGGCCGACGTAGGTACCGTTGCGGCCGAGGACGTCGGGGACGGGAGCGGGCAGCGGCACGCCCGCTTCCCCGGGGTAGCCCAGGATGAACTCGCCGGACTTGATCGCCGGCGCCTGGCCGGGCAGTGGCTCGACACCGCTGCCCTCGATGGCGGGCTGACCGATGGAGTCCCGGTAGCCGAGCGGGTTCAGGTCGCCCGGCTGGGCGCCGAAGTCCTGGGTCACCACCACCTTCAGGCCCGGGCGCCCCTCGTAGTGCCGCCGCGCCGTGTCCATCGTCCGGCGCCACTTCTCCTCCGCATCGCTGAAGACGCTGACGGCGAGGTGGATGGCCCCGCTCCCGAACTCCGGTTCCCAGTGATCGGGGTCGTTGACGCCGGAGTCGCGGAGCTCGGGGGCGCGCGCGGCCATCCCCGCCCGGAACGCGTCCGGGAAGCTCCGCAACGACTCCTCCGGCACGCCGAGTGCGGCGAGCCCGGTGTAGGTGAGGGCGACCGCCATCCAGGGTTCGCGGGCCTGCCACCAGTCGGCGGCGGAGTCGACGTGCGGAGCCAGATCGCGCAGGAACTCCCGGCCGGTCCGCGCGTTCTCGACGTGGAGCATGACGTGCGTTCCGTAGTAGGGCTCCGGCCGATAGCGCAGCACCGTCGCCTGGATGTCGTCGAGTTCGACGGTGACACGTCCGCGGGGAACGCGATCGGTTGCGGTCATCGCGGTACCTAGCCGCCGACCTGGTCGAGGAACTCGTCGACGGCCGCGCCGACTCGCTTCAGCCGGGTCGTGTCCGCCACCGTCAGGTCCGGGTGGGCGACGTACCAGCCTTCCGCGGCGATCTGGTAGCGCAGGAAGTAGTCCTTCGCGTCCGGGCTGTGGATTCCCGGCCACCCCTCGAAGGACGAGGAGAGGATGTCCAGGTAGTCGGGGATCTTCGCGATGAAGTCGTCGATGTAGGCGTCCCAGTCGCCGTCGAACGCGGTGGCGAAGATCAGCTTCGTGTCGTTCTCCACGAACACGAACCGCATGTCGTGCACCGTGCCGACCTTGGTCGCGCCGTCGAGGTTGCCGTTCAGCAGCTTCAGGAACGCCCGCAGCCGTTCGGCTCCGCCCGGGGCGAGCGGGACGAGCATCGTCAACTCGGAGACCGTGCCCAGCCGGATCCCGACGCGGCCGGCGCTCACCACCGGCTGCGGCCGCTCGTGCGTCGCCTGGTCGGCGATCTCCTTGACGACGTTCTCGAAGGCCTTTTTGCCCACCTCCGGCGCCTCGGCGAACAGGTCGCGCAGATGCCGGAGTTGCTCCTCGACGCTCGGCTCCTGGCCGGCGCGTGCCTTCACGTGGGTTGCCATTTCTCGTGCCCCTTCCGGTTACTCGCCGATCTTGTCGAGGAATTCGTCGACGGCCGCGCCGAGCCGCCTCAGCCGCCGCGTCTCCGCCACGGTCAGGTCGTTGGCGACGTACCAGCCCTCCGCCGTGACCTGGTGCCGGGCGAGGTAGTCCTTCGCCTGCGGACTGCGGATCCCGGGCCAGCCCTCCCACGCGGAGTCGATGATGTCGAGGAAGTCGGGGATCTTCGTGGCGAAGTCGTCGATGTAGGCGTCCCAGTCGCCGTCGTAGGCGGTGGCGAACAGCATCCTGGTGTCGTCGTCCAGGAACACGAAACGCATGTCGTGGACCGTGCCGACGCCGTCCGCGCCGGCCAGGTTCCCGCCGAACAGCCGCAGGAACGCGCGCAGCCGCTCCGCTCCGCCGGGCGCGAAGGGGACGATGATCGTCAGCTCGGACACCTTGCCGAGCCGGCTCCCGGCCCGGCCCGCGCTCCGCACCGGTGGCGGCGGCTCACGAGACGCATCCGAGGTCAGCCTGGCGAGAACGTTCTCCAGTGCCGTCCGGCCCACCTCGGGCGCGTCGGCGAACAGCTTGCGCAGCAGTTCGATCTTCTCCTCGACACCGCTCATGGCCGTCCTTTCACTCGTGCTTGCCGGCGGCGAACTCCGCGGCGCGGCCGGCGCGCATCGACGCGGGCACCTTCCTTCGCGAACCGGGTGCACAGCGCGAGCCCGATGCCGCTCGCGCCGCCGGTCACCACGGCGACCTTGTCGTTGACGTTCATCGCTGTCCTGCCCGTGGATGCGCAACGGGGCAAGGCTCGCGCACCCCACTGCCGCGTTGCGCCCGTGAGCACACCGGGGTGGTCCCTGGCGACCGGGGAAATCCACTCGTGTCGCACTGGGGTCGGCGCGGGCGCAGTCCACGGCCGGTGTGCGCGACGGTGGAGCGGCGAGCAGCGGAAGCAGAAAGGCACCGCCATGGGTTTCTCCCCGCACGCCGACCGGGTCGTGGCCATCGTCACCGGCGGCTCCTTGCCGGCCGGCCGGGACGTCGCCCGCGGGCTGGCCCGCCGGGCGTGGCCGGTCGTCCTCGTCTACCTCGACCACCAGACGCGGGTGGAGGCGACGCTCGCGGAGATCATCGCCGAGGGCGGGACCGCGATCGGCGTGCGTGCCGACCTGGCCGACGACCTCGACGTGCAGCGGTTGTTCACCGAGTCGGTGGCGGAGTTCGGCGGGGTCGACGTCGTTGTCCACACCACACCGGACAGCGGCGCCCTGCTCCTCCGGCACGCGGTGCGGCACCTTCGCCCTCGCAGCACGATCCTCGTCACCGCGGCGTCCGGGCCGATCACGCCGGCCGTCGCGGCGCAGTTGCGAGAGCGCGGCATCACGGTGGAACGGACTGCGCCGCGCGGCGCGCTGGATCGTCTCGATGGATGGGCACAGCCGAACGGCGGTTGAAGCCCCGGGGGGTGTTCCTAGAGTGAAAGGATGCCTCCTACCCCCGGAGTGGGGTTTCTCGGCCGGACGAGCGAGTGCCGGCGTCTCGACGAGATGCTCGCTCAGGCTCGTGACGGCCGGAGCGCGGTCCTGGTGATCCGCGGGGAAGCGGGCATCGGGAAGACCTCGCTGCTGCGGTACGCCGCCCGGCAGGCCGCGGGCCTGCGGGTGGTCGACGTCGCGGGCGTCCAAGCGGAGATGGAGCTCCCGGATTCGGGGATCCAGCGCCTGGTCGCGCCGTTGCTCGGCGCGCTCGGCGAGATCCCGGCGCCGCAGCGGAACGCGCTGCGGGTCGCCTCCGGGCTCGCCGCGGGTGACGCACCCGACCGGTTCCTGGTCGCCGTCGCGGTCCTCACCCTGCTCGCCGTGACGGCCGCGAGCCGTCCGGTGCTGTGCCTGGTGGACGACGTCCAGTGGCTCGACCCGCCGTCCCTGGGGGCGCTGGGCTTCGTCGCGCGCCGCCTCGGGGCGGACGCCGCGGCGATGATCTTCGCCTTGCGCGAGCCGTCGGCAACCCACGTGCTCGACGACCTCCCGCAGCTGCCGCTCGAAGGTCTGGAGGAGCCCGATGCGCGCGCCTTGCTCGCGCGGGTGGTGCCCGGTCGGCTCGACGACCGGGTCCGGGACCGGATCGTCGGCGAGACCCGCGGGAATCCGCTGGGCCTGCTGGAGCTTTCCCGGGGGATGAGCCGGTCGGAACGGGCCGGTGGGTTCCCGCCGCCCGGTACGGGCCACCTCACCGGTCGGGTGGAAGCGCGGTACCTGAAACGGGTGAACCGGTTGCCCAAGCCGACCCGGCACCTGGTCCTGGTGGCCGCGGCGGAGCCCCTCGGGGACGCCGCGTTGCTGTGGCGGGCGGCCGACCGGCTGTCGATCGAGCCGGGTGCGCTGGCACCCGCGACCGAAGCCGGGCTGCTGGAGATCGACGACCACGTCCGTTTCCGCCACCCGCTCGTGCGCTCGGCGGTGTACGGGGCCGCGTCCCCGGCCGAACGCCGGCACGTCCACGACGCGCTGGCGGAGGCCAGCGACCCCGAGCTGGCCGCCGACAGCCGCGCGTGGCACCGCGCGCTCGCGGCCGCCGAACCGGCCGAGTCCGTGGCGGCCGACCTGACCCGCTGCGCCGGACGCGCGCGGGACCGTGGCGGGCTCGCGGCCGCCGCGGCCTTCCTCGAGCGAGCGGCGGCCCTGACCCCCGACCCCGCCCGGCAGGCCGGACGGGCGCTGGCCGCCGCCGAAGCGAGCTTCCAGGCCGGGGAGTTCGAGGCGATGCAGCGGCTCCTGGCCACGGCACAAAGCGGAGTGCTGGACGGCTTCCAGCAGGCCCGGGCCGTGCTCCTGCGCGGCCACGCGGCCGCGGTGTCCCGCTACGGCAGAGAAGGGGCGACATTGCTGCTGGAGGCCGCACGCCGGTTGGAGCCGTTCGATCTCGGCCTCGCGCGCCGGGCGTACCTGACCGCGTGGAGCGCCGCCGTCACCGCGCACCACCTCGGCGGGGCGGGCGTTCTGGTCGAGCTTTCCCAGGCGATCCGGGCCCTCCCGCCGCTGCCGCCGGACCCGCATCCCCTCGATCTCGTGCTCGACGCCTACGCCGTGCTGATCACCGACGGACACGCGGACGCGATGCCCGTCCTGCGGCGTGCGGCCGAGGAAGTCATGCACCTGGCGACCGAAGACGTCGTGCGGTGGGGCTGGCAGGTCGGCGGAGTGCGGACCGCCATGTGGCATGACGACGCGATCGCGGTCTACGAACGGCAGGCCCGGCTCGTGCGCGAAGCGGGCGCACTCGCGGAGCTGCCGATTCACCTCCAGGCGCTGGCGCTGGAACGCGCGTGGCGGGGAGATCTGCCGGGTGCCGAGCGGCTCGTCGCCGAGGCGGAGAGCATCTCGAGGTCGACCGGCAACGAGGTGCCGCCGTTCGCCCTGCTCCGCATCCGGGCGCTCCAGGGCCGGGAAGCCGAGGCCGGCCCGTTGATCGACACAGTCGTCCGGGACGGGACCCGGCAGGGGCAGGGCATCGCCGTGATGACGGCCCAGTGGGCGGCCGCGGTGCTGAACAACGGTCTCGGGCGCTACGCGCAGGCCGCGGCGGCCGCCGGCGAGATCGTCCGCCACGGCATCCTGCCCTGGCTGTCGATGTGGGCGCGGTGCGAGCTGGTCGAGGCGGCCGCCGGCATGGGCGACTTCGACCTCGCGCGGGACGCGCTGGACGGCCTCGTCGCGACCACGAGCCCGGCCGGGACGCACTTGGCGCTCGGCATCGAGGCACGGTGCCGGGCACTTCTCGAAGGCGATGACGCCGAAGCGTCCTACACCATGGCGATCGACCAGCTCGCGCACAGCGGCAACCACACCGAGCTGGCCCGGGCACACCTGCTCTACGGAGCATGGTTGCGTGGCCGGGACCGGCTCCCGGCGGCACGCGAACGGTTGCGGGCGGCCGAAGAGATGTTCGCCGGGATCGGCATGGAGGCGTTCGCCGAACGCACTCGTGCCGAGCTGGCCGCCGCGGGGGCCCGGCCACGACTGCACCGGGCCGAGCCCCGCGCGGAGCTGACGTCGCAGGAGGAGCAGATCGCGCGGCTGGCCCGCGACGGGCTCACCAACGCCCAGATCGGCGCCGATTTCTTCCTGAGCCCCCGCACGGTCGAGTGGCACCTGAACCGGGTCTACGGGAAGCTCGGGATCGTCTCGCGCGACGGCCTCGATGTCGCCTTGCTGACGGAAGAACGGAAGATCCGCGTGCGGCCGGTCGGAGACTTTTCGCGAGGAGCCACGCCCGGTTAGGGTTTCCCCATGGTGGCCACGCGCGGGCCGGGGCTCGTGGGCCGCAGTGGCGAGCGCGAGTCGCTCGACGGGCTGCTGGCGAGGGTTCGCGCGGGGGAGAGCGCGGCGCTGGTCGTCCGCGGCGAGGCGGGCATCGGCAAGACCGCGCTCCTGCGCCACACCGCGCGTCAGGCGGCCGGGTTCCGGGTGGTGCAGCTCACCGGCTTCGAGGCCGAAATGGAACTGCCCTACGCGGGTGTGCACCAGCTCTGCACGGCGCTCCCGGACCGGATCGACACGCTCCCCGAACCGCAGCGGGAGGCCCTGACCACCGCGCTCGGGCTCGCCGACGGGCATCCGCCGGAACGCTTCCTGGTCGGGCTGGCCGTGCTCAGCCTGTTGTCCGCGGTCGCGGAAGAACGTCCGCTGCTGTGCCTCGTCGAGGACGCGCAATGGCTCGATGCCGCCTCGGCCCAGGTCCTCGGCCTCGTCGCGCGCCGCGTGCACGCCGAGTCGGTGGCGATCGTGGTGGCCCTGCGCGAGCCGGCTCGCGGGCTGGACTTCGGAGGACTGCCGGAACTGTTCTTGGACGGCCTGCCCGAACAAGACGCCGGCCGGCTGCTGGCGTCCGCCGTGACCGGCCGGCTCGACGACCGCGTCGCCGACCGGATCGTGGCCGAGACCCGCGGCAACCCGCTTGCGCTGCTCGAGCTCCCGGCGCGGATGAGCGCCGCCGAACTGGCCGGTTTCGAGCTGCCCGGTGCCGTCGAGCTCCCGGCACACCTCGAAGACCACTACGTCCGTCGGATCCGCGAGCTGCCCGCGGCGACGCAGCAGCTGATGCTGGTGGCAGCGGCCGAACCGCTCGGCGACCCACAGGTGGTGCTCCAGGCCGCCCGGAGCCTCGCGATCGACGCCGCCGCCGTCGAACCCGCCGAGTCCGCGGAGCTGCTCGCGATCGGCAAGCGTGTCCGGTTCCGCCATCCACTCGTCCGCTCGGCGGTGTACCGGGCCGCGCCGGAGGCCAGCCGGCAGCGGGTGCACGAAGTGCTCGCCGAAGTGAGCCGATCGGCCGCCGACGCCGACCGGCGCGCCTGGCACCGCGCGCTGGCGGCCGCCGGGCAGGACGAAGACGTCGCCGCCGAGCTCGAGCAGTCGGCCGGGCGCGCGCAGGCCCGTGGCGGGATCGCCGCCGCCGCTGCGTTCCTCCAGCGCGCTGTCACCCTGACCCCGGACCCCGCACGACGAGGTGAGCGCGCACTCGCGGCGGCGCACGCGAACATCGAAGCCGGCGCGTTCGGCGCGGCCCGCGGGCTGCTCGCCACCGCCGAGGCCGGACCGCTCGACGAGCTGCAGCTGGCGCGGGCCGACCTGCTCCGTGCGCAGCTGGCCTTCCTCTCCAGCCGCGGGACCGACGCGATCCCGCTCTTGCTGAAGGCGGCAGGCCGCCTCGAACGGCTGGACCTCCGGCTCGCGCTCGAGACCTACATCGACGCGTTTTCCGCGGCGCTGTTCGGCGCCCGGCTCGCCGGCTCGGACAGGCTGCGCGAGGTAGCCCGGGCCGCGCGGGCGGCACAGCAGTCAGGAGACGCTCCCACGACGGCGGACGTGCTGCTCGACGCGCTGACGGCACTCGCCGGCGACTACGCCGCGGCCGTCCCGCTCTGCCGGAAAGCGGTGGGGCGGCTGGCGAGCGACGAAGCATCGGCGAAGGAACGCATGCGCTGGCTGTGGCAGGGCAGCGTCATCGCCTTCGAGATCTGGGACGACGAACACGCGTCCTCCCTGTCCCGCTCCAGCGTCGAGACCGCCCGCGCGACGGGAACGCTCGGCGAGCTCGCGCTGGCGCTGAGCGCGCGCACGCCGGTGCTCGTGTTCTGCGGCGACCTCGGTGGCGCCGCGGCGACCGTCTCGGAAACGGCGTCGGTCGAGCAGGCGACCGGGATCCGCGCCGCGCCCTACGGAGCATTGATCCTCGCGGCGTGGCGGGGCCGGCACCAGGAAACCACGGATCTCGTCGAGCGGACGGACCGCGAAGCGGGCGCCCGTGGAGAAGGCATCGGACTGGCGATCAGCGCATACGCGCGGGCGGTGCTGTGCAACGGTCTCGCCCGGTACGAAGACGCGCTGGCCGCCGCCGTGGCCACCGTCGAACACCAAGAGGTGGTGGCCGAGAACTGGGGGCTGAGCGAGCTGGTCGAGGCCGCGGTGCGCTGCGGGGAGGCCGGACTGGCCACGAATGCGCTGAACCGGCTGGCCGGCAAGGCGGCGGCGACCGGAACCGACTGGGCACGCGGCATCGAGGCGCGCTCCCGAGCGCTGCTCACCGTGGGCGACGACGCCGAGAGCTGGTTCCGCACAGCGATCGAGCACCTGCGCCGGACGCGGGTCCGGGCCGAGCTGGCCCGGACCCGGCTGCTGTACGGCGAATGGCTGAGACGCGACGGCCGCCGCCTCGAAGCGCGCGTCGAGCTGGACCTCGCGCACGAGATGTTCGTGGGAATGGGCATGGAGGCGTTCGCGCGGCGCGCCACCGGCGAGCTCGCGGCGACCGGCCGGAACCGCCGGAGTGAGTCCGACCGGCCCGACGACCTGACCGCGCAGGAACGCCAGATCGCCGAACTCGCCCGCGACGGCCTTTCCAATCCCCAGATCGGTGCCCGGCTGTTCCTCAGCCCACGGACGATCGAATGGCACCTGCGTCACGTGTATTCGAAGCTGGGCATCCGGACCCGGCGAGAACTCCGAGATGCCCTCTAGCCGCGCGCTGCCTCGGTTGTACCGTCTCGAGCTCGCGCGTTGGGGGAGACCGCGTTGATGCTGTGGCGCGGCGTCGGTGATCAAGCGCTCCGTCAGCAGGCCGGCTGCACCGCCGAACGGGCTGGGCCCGGATTTTCCGGGCCCAGTAACCGAATCAGCGCATTTCCTTCGCCGCCTGTTCGATCAGTCGGGTGGTGATGACGGGCTGGGACAGGAGCACCGCGTGGGAGGCGCCCCGGGCGATCACCACGGTCCCGTGCGCGCGCCCGGCCATGAATTCCTGCGCCGCGGGCGGGATGTTGACGTCCGCGGTCGGGATCAGGAAGTACGACCGGATCGAGCGCCAGGCCGGTGCACCGGACGGTTCACCGAACACCACCGCGTTGACCGGGCGCTGGGCGACGGCGGCGAGCTGCGCGTCACGCAGCGGTGCGTCGGCCGCGAACTGCCGGGGGAACAGGTCCTGGCGCACGCTCAGGTCCACGGTGCCGTCGGCGAGGGGAATCTGTTCCAGCGCCGCGCCCAGGGTGCTGCCGGGGAACTTCGCCTGGATGTCGTTGGCGGATTCGCCCTGGTCGGGAGCAAAGGCGGCGACGTAGACCAGCGCCTTGACGTTCGGGTTGCCCTGCACGGCGTTGGTGATGACCGAGCCGCCGTAGGAGTGGCCGACCAGCACGATCGGCCCGGGGACGGACTTCAGCACTGCGCTGACATAGGCGGCGTCGGTGTTCAAGTCCCGCAACGGGTTGGCTGCGGAAGTCACCGGGTAGCCGTCGTGCTGGAGCTTGGCGACCACGCCGTTCCAGCTGGACGAGTCGGCGAAAGCGCCGTGCACCAGCACGACAGTCGGTCTTGCTTTGTCATCGCCGTTCGCGGTGGTATTCGACGCGGTGGCGGCAGGGACGCCACCGAGCGCCAAGGCCAGGCTGGCGGCGGCGACGAGCGCGCGACGTGAAATGGACATTTCAGGCATCTCCTTGGGGTTCAAGCGGTCAAGGCGTGTTGGGTCGCGGTGCGGACGAGAGACCAGCGCGGGTCGTCGTCGCTCCAGTGGTTGACCAGGGCGTCGACGGCAAGCTGGTGCACGACGGGGTCGAGCACGCCGTGTTCGGTCGCCGTCTCGAGCAGCTGTAGGTAGGTGGTGATCGACGCGATCGGGAGCGCCGCGGCCGTGGGCGTCACCGAGGCGGCGACGTCCCGCATGTCGACCAGGACGAAGACACCGGCGACGATCGCCCCCTCGCCGCGCAACTCGGTGGCGAAAGCCTCGATCGCGGTGCCCTGCGACACGGCGTCGTCGACGAGCAGCACCCTCCGGCCTTTCACCGCCGCGCCGCGGACGCGCGGTTCGTGGTCTTCATGTCCCACGTAACCGGGCTTGCGCACGAACGCGAACGGCAGTCCACCGGCCAGTGAGACCGCACTGGCCAGCGGGATGCCGCCGGTCTCGGCGCCGACGATGACATCCGCGCCCAGCCGGTGGGCGAACCTCGCGCCCGGTTTGGCGAGGGAGTGGAGCAGCCGGGGATCCGCGTAGGCGTTCTCCACCGACAGCGGGTGCAGGGGCAGCCGGGTGGTCATGTCCCAGGACGAGATCCCGGGGCGGACCAGGCCCGGCACAGTGGCGAGCCGGGTGGCGAGGTCGTGGGTGCGCATCGGACGTCTCCCACATAGGTCAGTGCACGTGCTTCGGGTGACTGCGGGCTTCGACGGCCTTCACGGTCTTGCTCAGCGCACCGCCCAGGACGCGCCTGCCGGCGACCGCGAGCAGTGCGCCGAGCACGTACCCCTTGAAATTCTTGCCGTCGCGGACGACGACGGCGTCGATCTCGGTGGTGCCGTCGGGGCGCTGCGTGATGGTGTAGGTGTGGCCGGAGGCGCCGCCCCAGAGGTTCGAGTCGGTGGTCTTCATCTCGACCCGACGGGGATCGGACCAGTCGTAGTGGAGGCGTTCCCAGACCCCGCCCGAGCCCTCGGTGACGTCGGCGTAGGTGTCGCCGCGGTGGTGGACCTGCAGGTACTCGTCGGCGCTGTTGCCGAAGAGCTCCGCCCGGCCCGGGCCGAAGTCGGTCAGCGCGGCGAGGAACTGCTCGGGGGTCGCGGTGGTGGTGACGGTGAAGTGGATGGTGGACACGGTGTCCTCCTTCGAGGGGGTTTCTGTAGTGCCCCTTCACCGTCGCTCCGAAGGACACCTGTTCGCCCCAGGGGAAGTCCCTGGGTGCTCCCTGGCGTGCTCCCCGGGCCTGCTCTTGAGTGCCGCGCGGGGCCGGCGGCTCGAGCTCGTTGACGAAGTCCGACCTGCCGTGACGCCGTAGCGTCAGCAGGCTGCGCCGGATTCGCCCTGTTCCTCGACGGCATGAGTGCCGGCTTGACGTCGCCGCCCGCTCGTTCGAGCCTGTGAACACCCTGGCCGGTCCCTGGTGATGTATCGACCAGGGGGTCTCACGGGCGCGATCCGCGTGTGGACATCGCCACGCTGACGGGCGTACCGGATTCCCTCGTGAAAGGCAGGGTGCGACATGACCGCGCTCGAGCAGCAAGCCGACCATGCGATCCGACCGTTCGCCGTACGCTTCCGCCGGGAGGCGCTCGACCAGCTGCGCCGTCGCCTGGAAGCGACGCGCTGGCCGACCCGGGAACTGGTCGGCGACCGCTCGCAAGGGGTGCAGCTGGCCACGATGCGAGCTCTGCACCGTTACTGGGAGGACGAGTACGACCTGCGGCGAGTCGAATCCCGGCTCAACGCGCTGCCACAGTTCACGACCGAGATCGACGGCGTGAAGATCCACTTCGTGCACGTCAAGTCCCAGCACCGGGACGCGCTGCCGCTGATCATGACCCATGGCTGGCCGGGGTCGGTCATCGAGATGCTCGACTCCGTCGGCCCGCTGACCGACCCGACCGCGCACGGCGGCGCCGCAACGGATGCGTTCCACCTCGTGCTGCCGTCCCTGCCCGGGTACGGCTTCTCGGCGGAGCCGGCCGAGGTCGGCTGGGACCTCGTACGCACCGCTCGAGCGTGGGCCGAGCTGATGCGCCGGCTCGGCTACGACCGCTACGTCGCCCAGGGCGGCGACGTCGGGGCCGGCATCACCGATGCGATCGGACGACTGGGCCCGCAGGGGCTGGCCGGCATCCACACCAACCTGCTCGTGCCCGCGCTCAACGACCCTTCGTCGCTGCCGAACGGCACCGAGGAGGAACGCGCAGCGCTCGCCGCGATCAAGGAATTCCAGACCACCGGCAACGGCTACTTCGTGGAGATGGCCACCCGGCCGCAGACCATCGGGTACGCGCTGCTTGACTCACCGTCCGCGCTCGCCGCCTGGATGATCGACCACGACACCGACGCCTACTACAAGATCGCCGGCGCGTTCGTCGACGGCAAGCCGTCCGGCAACCTCACCCGCGACCACGTCCTCGACAACGTCACCGCCTACTGGCTGACCGGCACCGGCGCATCCACCGCCCGAAGCTATTGGGAGGCATACGGAGCCGATGCTCCCACCGCGGGCCGCCCACCACTTCCGGCGCCGCGGGTTCCGGTCGGCTTCAGCACGTTCCCCGGCGAGATCTGGCGGACTCCGCGCAGCTGGGCCGAAGCGTCGTACCCCACGCTCAGCTATTTCGGGGTCGCCGCACGGGGCGGTCACTTCGCCGCCTGGGAAGAGCCGGAGCTGTTCGCAGCCGAGGTTCGAGCCGCGTTCCGAGCACTGCGCTAGGAGGGGAAATCCATGTTCGAACCCACAAGACGGCAACTGCTGCAGGGCGGAATCGCCGCCGGCCTCACCGTCGCGGTGACGAGTGCGCTCGGCGACCCCCCGGCGTACGCGTCGGGAACCGGGATCCATCCGTTCCGGGTCGCGGTCCCGCGCCGGCAGTTGGCCGATCTGCGCGACCGGGTCGCCGCGACGCGCTGGCCGTCACGAGAACTCGTCGCCGACCGCACGCAGGGCGTGCAACTGGCGGCCGCGCAAGCACTCGCCCACTTCTGGACCACCCGATACGACTGGCGGCGCTTCGAGGCGAAGATCAACGCGCTCCCGCAGTTCATGACCGAGATCGACGGCGTCGACATCCACTTCGTCCATGTGCGCTCACGGCACACCGGTGCGTTGCCGCTCATCATGACCCACGGCTGGCCAGGCTCCGTCGTGGAGCTGCTCGAGACCGTCGGGCCGCTCACGAATCCGACCGCGTACGGCGGCACCGCTGCCGACGCGTTCGACCTCGTGCTGCCGTCGATTCCCGGCTACGGCTTCTCCGGCCAGCCGACCGGGCTCGGCTGGGACACGAGCCGGACCGCGCGCGCCTGGGCCGAGCTGATGCGCCGCCTCGGCTACCCCCGTTACGTCGCCCAGGGCGGCGACGTCGGTGCCGCCGTCACCGACGCTCTGGGGCGGCTGGCACCCGCCGGGCTCCTCGGCATCCACCTGAACTTGCTGGTCACAGCGTTGCGCAGCACCGCTGGCCTGCCAAAGAACACCGAGGAGGAGAAGGCCGCGGACGCCGCGCTCGAAGTGTTCGGCGCCACCGGTGGCGGCTACCTGGTCGAGCAGTCCACCCGGCCCGAAACGATCGGCTACGCGCTGCTGGATTCTCCCGTCGCCCTGGCGGCGTGGATGCTCGACCACGACACCGACAGCTATCGCAAGATCGCCCGCGTCTTCCTGGGCGAGGCGTCGTCGGGCAACCTCACCCGGGAGCACATCCTCGACAACATCACGTTGTACTGGCTCACCGGCACCGGTGTCTCGGCCGCCCGCGGGTATTGGGAAGGCATGCACGCCGGAGGCGGAGGCCGGATCCCGCCGCCGGTGACCGTGCCGGTCGCGTTCAGCGCCTTCCCGGGCGAGATCTTCCAGGCTCCGCGCAGCTGGGCGCAGTCCTCGTACCCGACGCTCTCCTATTACCACCCGCCGGACCGGGGCGGGCACTTCGCCGCTTGGGAGGAGCCCGGGCTGTTCAGCGCCGAGCTCCGCGCCGCCTTCCGCTCTCTGCGCTGAGGAGAACCAGCCCGGCGCGGCCGCGTGCGCGTCAGTCCTTGATCGTGTCGCGGCCGCGCCGGACCGGCACGGGGGTCAGCCCGGTAAGCCACCCTCGCGCCCCGATACCCGGACATCGCCACGCTGACCGCGATGATCGCCACCCCGTGCTGGAAGACCGCAGCCGGCCACCGTCGCAGGTGGCCGACTGACACCCGCCCCGACATCACCGACTTCCTCATCGAACTCGCCGGCCGCATCCACCACTCCGCCCCGGAGAACTTCGCGGCCACCCCGGCGCGATCGGTTTATGGAGTCTCACGCTTCGCAACTTCCATCCCGACCGCGACCGCCTCGATCTGGAGGGGCCCATCGACATCAACCTGCACCTCCGCCGACGAGCTCTGAAACGCCTCGATGTGTCCAACGGGCTGGTAGCTGACAACAGCGCGGACTACGTGTGCCACCGCACCGACAAGGAGGCGGCGGGCACTTGCCGTGAGCCGGTGTACGGCGTCGCCGAGCAGCACCTCAAGAAGCCGACAAAGAGTGACCGTTCGGCCGATGTCCGCCGGCCCGGAAAGGGGAATGGGCCCGGCTGATCACATGGTCGCACTTCCGGTGAGAACAGTGGATCCGCCGGGAAGAATTGGCCGTCTGCTGGTGACTTCCCGCACGCGGCGACCGAAAGGGCGTGGCCGTCGGCGGGCGAGCGGCGCCACGGGTACGACCGAGGAACAGGCGTGCTGGACGCCTCCGGGTCCGCGGGAAGGGCTGCGCCCCCCTGATCGCACATCCATGATTGGATCGGCCACTTCCCTTTCGGGCCTGAGCGGCGGACCGCAGGCCCGACCAGCCCAGCCTGGAGTACCTTCGCAAGCAGGCCATAGACTTGCTTCGCGACGTGCGTGCCGCGGAAGCCCGGGCCGCGGCGCTGGTGACCGAACACCCGGACAAAGCAGCCGCCATCAGCACGTTCACCCTGGACGCCGCCCGGCTGTCGCGGGCCTGGCCTCAACCGCCAGCCGCGTCGCCTGCTCCCGCAACTCCTCCGGTACTTCCGTGGTGCCGCCATGACTACGAATCCTCCGGGTGTTCGATGTCTCCATCAAACCCGGGGCGGGACACCCTGCCGCCGATCTCGGCTTCCACTGCCCGCACGACCGCGCCTTCCCGCCCGCGTACCGCTGCTCGGAAGGTCTCGATCCCGGCCCGCTTGCGGGCCGAATGCCATGCATTCGCCTCGGCCCACCGTGTGCTCACCACCTGCCGCAGCACGGATAGCCGACAAGACCCTCGAAGTCCGGTGGGCTGAATCTGCTCAGCTCAGTCATGCCCGGCGGTTCGGAGGGCGCGGTGAGCGAAGGCCGGGCCGGCAATGTCCGCCACCACCACAGCCATCCTGCGGCCAACACGCCGCCCGAGGCCAGGGACCGCTCGGGCAACGGGACCACGTCCGCCGGGCCGGTCACGAGCTCGTCCGCAGGCACCTCGATCCGCTCCGCAGCGCGGATCCATAGTGCCCCACTCCAACTGTTGATCCCACTGGTCGATGCCGATCGACCACGATGCCCCTCCGGCAGAACGCATGGCAACCCCCGGTCGAACCGCAGCTACAACGAACGTGCGCTTCTGCCGCGGGTAGCGGTCCCGGCTGGGCGTGGCGGGCACACTGGAGACGTGCTGGGCCGTGGTGGGATTACCGACGTGGGCATTGCGGATCACACTTGATCCGGCGCGTCGGGAATGGCATCACGCGCGTCCTGGCTGATGGCCTGAGAGGCCCACATCAGGGGGTACATGACCATGTCGTACGACTCCACGCCAGACACTCTTCGGCATAGCCTGCGAGTCGCCGAGCTGATGGGCGAGCTGATCAAGGAGCTGCTTGACCGGTCGGTCCGGCACGACCTGAGCAAGACCCGCGAGCCGGAGCGGGCCGTCTACGACGAGGTCGTGCCGCGACTGCGGGCGGCGACCTACGGCAGCGCGGAGTACCGGGCCGTGGTCGAGGCGATGGGGGAGGGGCTGCGACACCATTACGCGCACAACCGTCATCACCCGGAGCACTTTGCCGACGGGATCAACGGCATGACCCTGGTCGACCTGCTCGAGATGCTGGCGGACTGGAAGGCGGCCACCGAACGCACCACTTTGCGTGGTGACCTCGCGGACAGCCTGACGATCAACCGCGAACGGTTCGGCATCGCACCACAGCTGATGGACATCCTGGCGAACACCGCTCGCCACTTCGGGTGGCTGGCCGCGGAGCCGGACCGAAACGCAGCGCCCTGACACGGGCGTGGCCACCGAGATCGACAGTAGCCACATCATCGACGAGGCGTCCGACGAAGCGTTCCTTGCTGACTGTGACGTCGATCGTGAGCGTGTGGCCGGCCCGTCGAACCGGCTGAACGAACGGCGACCGAGCGCTTCGGGCAGGCACCGTAGCCCGATGAGCAACTCCCCGGACACGGTCGCTGTCGCCCTGGCGAAGTCGCCGCTCACCTGCCGGAGTTCGTCCGCCAGTTCCCGGACCGCGTCGCTGGGCCCGGTGTCGGTGACAACCTCGAAGTCACCGTCCGCACTCCCTCGGTACTGACCGCAGGCGGCTGGCCTGCGCGGCAGCCTTGCCCGGCTGCTCGACAAGGTGGTCCAGCTGGTGACGACCCTCCTGCTCCTACCCGGTAGGTGGGCTTGCACGAAAGCGGCGGGCTGGTGGATCTGTTCGGCGCGGGAAATGATCAGTCACCGGAACGCGGAGCGACCGCTTCGTCGGTGATCGCGCCTTTCGCCCGGTCGAGATTGTTGCCGAGCCGAGTCAGCAGGTCCTTCAGGGTTGCGACCTCGGCGGGGGTGAATCCCGCGACGGCCCGCTTGTCGAGGGCGGCGAGCCGGTCGTGCGCGTTGGCCACCCGCGCGTCGGTTCCGGGCGCCAGGGTGATCGTCTGGCTGCGCGCATCGCGGGGGTGGGGTGCACGGTGGATGAGCCCGTCGCGGTCCATCCGGCTGAGCAACTGGGCCATGGAGGGCTGCTCGATGCCGGTGGCTTCGGCCAGGTCCTTCTGGGTCGGCTCCGCACCCTCTCGCAGCAGCGCGAGCACGGGCACCTGGGCGTAGCGCAGGCCGAGAGGTTTGAGTGCGATGTCTCCGACGCGTGCGAGTGCGCGGGACGCGCGGTTGATCAACTGGGCCAGACTGGGTGCGGTGATCGCGTCCATATCATCCTTTACATAGGATCCTATGAAGTGTTACATAGGAGCCTATGAACTCTAACTCCGCGGTAGCGGAAGCCCAAGTCGTCATTTCCGGCGCCGGTCCGACCGGCCTCATGCTGGCCGCCGAGTTGCGGCTCGGAGGCGTCGACGTCGTCGTGGTGGAGCGGCGCGCGGCCGGCACCGTCGGCGAGTCACGCGCACCCGGCATCAACGCCCGCAGCATGGAGGTGTTCACCCAGCGCGGTCTGGGCGAGGAGTTCCTCAATCGCGGCAAGGTCCTGCCGGGAGTGCTGTTC
This sequence comes from Amycolatopsis mediterranei, assembly GCF_026017845.1. Classification (NCBI taxonomy): domain Bacteria; kingdom Bacillati; phylum Actinomycetota; class Actinomycetes; order Pseudonocardiales; family Pseudonocardiaceae; genus Amycolatopsis; species Amycolatopsis mediterranei. Next base: position 6,525,768 of record NZ_CP100416.1, on the reverse strand, counting down.
TCCGGAATCCCGATGGCCCCCCACGCTCTCGATCCCGGCTGGCCGTCCGCGCTGATCCTGCCGCAGCACGAGACCGAGCGGATCCTGGCGGCCCGGGCTGTCGAACTCGGTGTCCGGTTCCTGTGGTCCACCGCCGTGGTGGACCTGAACCAGGACGACGACGGGGTGGAGGTGTTTGTCGAGGGGCCCTCGGGCCCGGCCGGGATCCGTGCCGGCTATCTCGTCGGCTGCGACGGCGGCCACAGCACGGTGCGGCGGATCTGCGAAGTTCCGTTCCCGGGGGACGAGCCCGAGTCATTCTGGGTGGTCGGCGATGTGCGGCTGGATTCCCCGCCCGACGGCAACGGAGTCTTCGGCCGCAACGAGCGGATCGGCACCTACCAGATATCGCGGGCCGAGCCGGGGTGGTTCCGCCTGAGCCTGATGCGGACCACCCCGCCGGCCGATCGCACCGCGCCGGTCACCCTGGACGAACTGCGCGAGGTCATGCGCGACGGCCTGGGCACCGATTACGGCCTGGGCGAGGCACGGTGGATGTCCCGATTCTCCGACGGATTCCGCCAGATCACCGACTACCGTCAGGGCCGGGTCTTCCTGGCCGGCGATGCCGGGCACATCCATTCGCCGATCGGCGGGCAGGGCTTGAACCTCGGGATCCAGGACGCGGTGAACCTGGGCTGGAAGCTGGCCGCCGTGCTGAACGGCGCGGCACCCGACTCACTGCTCGACACCTATCACCAGGAGCGTCACCCGATCGCGGCCACCGTGCTGCAACTGACCAAGGCGCAGACGGCGTTGATCAAACCGGGAGCTCAGACGGACGCGCTGCGCGGTGTCGTGGCGGACATGCTCGCGGTGCCCGAGACTTGCCTGCGGCTCAGCGGGATTCTCAGCGGACTGAATCTGCGCTACCCGCTCGGCGACACGCACCCCCTGCTCGGCCGTCGCATGCCCGATCTGGCTCTGTCCACCGGTCAAGGCAGGACCGGGGTATTCGGCCTGCTGCGCCAGGCACGTCCGGTACTGATCAACCTCGGCGCCGACGGGTTGACCGGCATCCCAGCCCCGTGGGCGGACCGCGTGGACTACGTCGAGGCCCGACTCGAACCCTTCTCGAGCAGTTGGGATCTGCCCGTCTTCGGCGAGGTCCCCGCCTGCAACGCGGTGTTCGTCAGGCCTGACGGCTATGTCGCATGGGTCAACCCCGCCGGCGCACCCGTGGCCCACGACACCTTGACCACCACCCTCGGCCGATGGCTGGGCGCGGCCGGCACCGCCGTGCTCGGCCGTACCTGAGCAGCACCGGACCGACACGAGGCCCGGGGCACCCGACCCCGAGCCGCACCGGACCCGGAGGGTTGGTCAAGACGTTGCCGGAAGCGTTGGCGCCATGGCGCAAACCCCTCGCGACACACAATCCGGGCCAGATCGTGCTGGACCTGGCGATCGGATCGCGGCCGGGGGACTTTGCCGTGGATGTGTCGGTGCTGCGTGTCCAGCTGGTGGGCCAGGCCATGGCCGGTGGGCTGCAGCGGGGGCCTCCGCCGGTCAGCGGTGTTCTCGTCGCGATTGTCTGTGTACACACGAGGGGTGAGCGGTATGACGCCCCTTGAGCCCGTCACCTATCCGTTCGGCTCGGCAGTGGGACTTGAGCTCGATCCGGCTTACGCGAAGGCGCGTGAAGCGCCGGGTATGGTTCGGATTCAGCTGCCTTACGGTGAACCGGCGTGGCTTGCTCTCCGCTACGACGATGTGCGGATGGTGCTGGGGGACAGGCGGTTCAGCCGGGCCATGGCCGTGGCGGCCGATGTGCCGAGGATGACGCCGGGCAAGCTGGACAGCGGGATCATCGTGCGGGATCCGCCGGAGCACACCCGGCTGCGCAAACTGGTGGCCAAGGCGTTCACCCACCGCCGGGTGGAGCAGTTGCGAGTGCGGATCCGGTTGCAGGCCGAGCAGCTCGTGGACGCGATGGTGGCCCGCGGCATGCCGGTGGACCTGGTGGAGCATTTCGCGTTGTCACTGCCGGTCGCGGTGATCTGCGAGCTGATCGGCGTGCCGCCGGCCGACCGGCCGCAGTTCCGGTCGTGGAGTGACGCCTTTCTGTCCACGAACTCCACTACCGCCCGGCAGTTCGAGACCAACCGGGCCGGGTTCCGGGAGTACATGAGCGGGCTCATCGCCGCGCGGCGGGCGGTGCCCGCCGAGGATCTGATGACCGCGTTGATCGAGGCTCGTGACGAGCACGACCGGCTTTCCGAGCTGGAGCTGATCGACATGTGCAACGGGCTGCTGGTCGCCGGGCACGAGACCACCGCGTCGCAGATCCCCAACTTCGTCCACGTCCTGCTGGCGCATCCCGAACGGTTGGCCGAGTTGCGCGCCGACCTCGAGCTGGTGCCCGTGGCTGTCGAGGAGCTGATGCGGCTCGTGCCGTTGAGCTACGGGCCTGGTTTCCCCCGCTACGCCACGCAGGACGTCGAGGTGGGTGGGGTGCTGGTGCGTGCGGGGGAGCCCGTTGTGGTCGATTTCGCTTCGGCCAACCGGGATCCTCGGCGGTTCGCGGATCCCGACGTGCTGCGTTTCGACCGGCGAGACAACCCGCATCTGGGCTTCGGGCACGGCGTGCACCACTGCCTGGGTGCGCAGCTGGCCCGGGTCGAGTTGCAGGAGGGCCTGCGTGCGCTGATCGGCAAGCTGCCCGGTCTGCGCGTCGCGGGGAAGGTCGTGTGGAAGGTCGAGATGCCGGTCCGGGGTGCGCGCGTGCTGCCGATCGGGTGGTGACCGGTCACGCTGGGCATGCGGTCGCCGGGGATCTCGCTGGTTGTCAGGCGTGCCGGGTGGCTGTCATAATCGTGTCGTCCGCCGTCATGAAACCGTGAAGGGAATGATGACGGGTGGGCCTGGTGCGTCGCTTTCTCGTTGGGCTGTTGGCTGTTGTGCTGGTGATGCTGTTTCCGGCGTCCGCTCAGGCCGCGACGATCTGGAACGGTGACGCGGGGAGCGGGCTGGGTGTGTTCGGCAGCTTGAACTGTGATTCGCCGGGCAGCGTCACCGCGGTCGACGACGCCACTCATGGCAAGGTCTGGCGGTACAGCAAACCCAGTGGCAGCAAGCGGTGTGAGAACCACGGCATCGCCGTCGGCGGCAAACGGTACCAGTTCCAGAACGGCTCGACCTATTATTTCGGCTGGCAGAGCAAGCTGTCCAGCACGGTGGACAACAACGCCAACTTCCAGTGGAAGTCCTACGGCAACCACATCCAGAACTTCCCGGTGGTGTTGAAGATGATCGGCGGGAAGATGTCCATCCTGCAGCGCCAGCCAGGCGGTGTGGAGCACATCATCTGGTCCCGGGCGATCACGGCGAACTCCTGGCACAGCTATGTGCTCGGCCTGCACCTGTCCAGCGCCACCACCGGCGGCTGGGTCGAGTTCTGGTTCGATGGTCAGCAACAGGCTTTCACCGACGGCACTCAGCGGTGGGCGTGCCGGACCTGGGACAGCAGCAACGAACCCAAGTGGGGTGTGTACGGCGCGAGCGGCAGTTCGGTGACCAACTACGTCGGCGCGCTCAAGGTCGGCTCCAGCTACGCCGACGTAGCACCCTGACCGACAGCTCACCCGGGGGGCCTGGAAGGGCTACGGCCCGCGTGCGGTGAGGGGTGAATCGTTATCGATCCCGGTCGTTTCGGCCGATACGTTGAGGTTTGGGCCGAACGGCAGTCGAGGAGGGCTCATGGTGTCGGTGGATTATCCGTTCGACACCCGTGCCGGTGCCGACGTCGACCTGGAGGGACTGCGTCTGCTGGAGAAGGCTCCGCTGGCTCGTGCGCGGCTGGACGGCGGGCAGGATGTGTGGCTTGCGCTGGGGTATCAGGTGGTGCGCCAGGTGCTGTCGGATCCGGGGTTCGGCCGGGAGGCCGCGACCCGGCCGGGTGGCCCGGTGACCAATCCGGCGGGGGCCAATCCCGAACTGCTGGTGAGCATGGATCCGCCGCGGCACACCAGGGTCCGGGCGCTGGTTGCGAAGGCGTTCAGCCCGCGCACGGTGGAGCGGCTCGGGCCGCGGGTCGGGGAGATGGTGGACGGGTTGCTCGATGAGCTGGCCGTACAGCCCAGGCCGGCGGACCTGGTGCGGCTTTTGGCCGAGCCGCTGCCGATCTTGGTGATCTGCGAGTTGCTCGGTGTCCCGGACGCCGACCGCGCCCGGATCCGGGAGTGGGCGGGCGTGCTGATCGCCGAGACCGCGCATACGGGCGAGGAGATCGCCGCGGCGATCGGGCAGGTTGACGGTTACCTCGGCGAGTTGATCGCGCAACGGCGGGAGAACCCGGACGCTGCGCTGATCTCGGCGTTGATCGCGGTCAACGACGAGGCCGGGCACCTGTCGCCGTCGGAGCTGGTGTCCAACGTGCAGCTGTTGCTGATCGCGGGGCACGAGACCACGGTCAGCCAGATCGGCAACTCGCTCGTCACCTTGTTCGGCCACCCCGATCAGCTGAAGCTGCTGCGCGAGCGGCCCGAGCTCCTTCCCGGTGCGGTGGAGGAGCTGTTGCGGCATTCGAAGCTGACCACCTCGACCTTGCCCCGGGTCGCCGTGCGGGACGTCATGGTGGGTGACACGCTCGTCCGCGCCGGTGAGGCGGTGATCCCGGTGATCGCGGTGGCCAACCGGGATCCCGCGGCGTTTCCCGAGCCGCACCGCTTTGACATCAGCAGAACCGGCCCGGCACCCCACGTCGGTCTCGGGCACGGACCGCACTATTGCCTCGGCGCCCAGCTGGCGAAGCTCGAGCTCCACGTCGCGATCGGCGGGTTGCTGTCCCGGTTCCCGGCGGTGTGGCCCGCGGTCGACCTCGACGAGCTGGATTGGAAGCCGGGCTTGTCGACGCGATCAGTGCGGGCCTTGCCGGTCACCTGGTGAGGGGCGGCGATGAGCGAGCGGCTGCATGGCGTGGGCAGGACCGCGGTGTGGGTGGCGAGCCTGCGGGCCGCCGCGGCGTTCGTCAGCGCGGCCGGCCTGCCGGACATCGGCTCAGGGCCGGCTGGGTCGCACGAGTTCCTGGCGATCCGCACTCGGTTCTACGACGACCAGGTGCGCGCGGCGGTGCGGCGGGTGTGCGGCAGATAGTGCTGCTGGGGGCGGGTTTGGATACCCGGGCATTCCGGCTGGGCCGGCCGGCGGCGGCGCGGGTGTTCGAAGTGGACCTGCCGGAGGTGTTCGAGTTCAAGGAGGCGGTGCTGGCCGAGCAGGGTGCCACGGCGGCCGCCGAACGGATCGTGGTCGGGTTCGATCTGCGCGACGCCTGGGCGGGCCCGCTGACCGCCGTGGGATTCGACGCGGCGCAACCGACGGCGTGGCTGGGCCGAAGGCCTGTTGCCGTACCTGACCATGCCGGAGACCGATCGGCTGCTGGTGACCATCGGCCGGTTGTCGGCGCCCGGCAGCCGGTTCGCGTTCGACCACATGGATCGCTCGGCGATCGACCGGGCGGTCATGCGCGAGACCGCGGACACGATCAAGGGGTTGGGCGCGGCGTTCAAGTCGACCCTCGACAATCCGGTGGAATGGCCGGCCGGCCACGGGTGGCGGGCCGGTATCGCCAGGATGCCCGAACTCGGCATCCGGTACGGCCGGCCGCTTCCCGACGTCGTGGACCCGACCTCCGCCAACGCCACGCTGCTCTGCGCCGCCACCGTGGCCACCGGCTGACGGCGGGTCCCGTAACTGTTGGTGTGGTTGGGGTTGCGTCACCTTCGCGAAGGATGTTGTGCTGCCGGGATTCCTGACGACCTCGCGGACGTCTGGCGGCAGTACGTCGCCGCCGACGAGGCCCAAGCTGCACGGGCCTACCTGCTCCGCGCGGGCACCCACCACTGCCTCTTGCTCCAGGACGGCCGGATCGTCGCCGAAGGCTCGCCGCCCGCGGTGCTGACCCGGGAACGCGGCTTGGGGCGTGCCGCCGATGCGGTGACGAACGAGGACAATGGCCCCGGTCGTGGGTGCGGTCACCGTGGAGGGGATCGGCGAACTACGCGTCGCGGCACGTCGCATTCTCGATTGGACGAACAAACGGCGGTGCTGCCCTCGTACTGACCGGGACTGCGAAACGATCACGAGTGTCGATCGGCGGCTTCCGGTACGTGCCGCCGGCACGACATAATCGCAGTGTGGCCGTAATCGTGGAGTTCGAGACGCAACGACAGCAGCTTTTCGGACTGGCCTACAGGCTGCTGGGAGCCGCGGGTGAGGCAGAGGAAATCGTTCAGGAAGCGTTCTTGCGGTGGAAGCAGGCAGATCGTGCGGAGATCGCGCACCCGGATGTCTGGCAGATGAAGATCGTCGCGGGCCTTTGCGTCTCCCGGCTCGGTGCCGCGCGCTCCATCCGTGACCGTCATCGCGGCCCTTGGCTGCCGGAGCCTGTTCCGACCGATGCTCTGGGCCGGCTGGACACAGCCGAACAGCGGATCTCGGCGTCTCTGGCCCTGCTGGCCTTGCTCGAGCGTCGAACGCCGCGGGAGCGCGCGGTGGTCGTACTGCGCGAAGCCTTCGGATACCGGTACCGCGAGATCGCGGAGGTCATGGAGCTTTCCTCGGGGAATTGCCGTCAGTTGTACCATCGCGCGGCGCGGCAGCTCACCGGCCGGAGACCTGTTGTCCAGCCGTGCCGTGACCAGCGAGTCTGGCTCGCTGAGCAGTTCCTTGCCGCCACCTGTCGCGGAGACTCGCGCGGTCTCGAGGAGATCTTGGCCGAGGAGGTGACGGTGTGTGCGGACGGCGCCAGCGGTGCCACCATCTCGCGCGACCCGGTCGTCGGCAGAGGACAGGTCGTCCGCGATCTCATCGGCGGATTCCGGAAGATCGCGTCGCCCGTCAAATTCGGCGTAGCCGAGATCAACGCGAGCACTGCGATAGTTGCGAGAGCCGAAGAGGTGTTGCTGGCCGTGGTGGCGATGGAGATCGACAACGGCCGGATCGCCAGTCTGCTGATCGTCGCGAACCCGGAAAAACTGTCGTTCTTTGCCGCACAGCGTGGGTGAACCGCGCGGGCACGCCAGCCGTGTGTGGTGTGGCTGCGCTGGCCATGGTGACGAGTGCCGGAGGATTCATGGCGGACGACGGAGACCTGGTCGCCGGACGCTACCGGCTTCAGATGAAGGCCGCGCTGTACGGACTCGGTGAGGTGTGGCGCGCGCGAGACGAACAGCTCGATCGTGACGTCGCGGTGAAACAGCTGGTTTCCCATCGAACCGGCGGCAAAGCGATGCTGCGTGCGATGCGCGAAGCGCGGGTGGCCGCGAAGCTGTCGCATCCGCACGCGGTCACCGTGTACGACGTCGTCGAACATCAGGGCGGGTTCTGCCTGGTGATGGAGTTCCTGCCGAGCTCACTCGCCGATGTGCTGGCCGAGCGCCGGCAGCTGCCGCAGGGCATGATCGCCAAGATCGGAACCGAGATCGCGGCGGCGCTGGCCGTCGCCCACGCGGACGGGATCGTGCATCGCGACGTCAGTCCGGGCAACGTCCTGCTGACCCGGGGTGGTACGGCCAAGATCGCCGATTTCGGCATCGCCAGGGTACTGAGCGAGCCGACCATCACCGATCGGCCCTTCGTTCCCGGGACACCGGCCTACCTGGCACCGGAGGTCGCCGGGGGAGCCGATGTGACCACCCGGTCGGATGTCTACTCGCTCGGTGCGACGCTGTACACGGCGCTCGAGGGGCACCCGCCGGTCGGCACCGTCGACGACGACACGGAAACATTGCTCAACCGGATCATCGACGAGGAGATCACAACGCCGGTCCGAACCGGCCCGCTCGCGGATGTCCTGCTGCTCCTGCTCCGCCGAGACCCCGTGGAACGGCCGGCGATGGGCAAAGCGGCCGAGTTGCTCGCCAAGGTGTCCGCGGGGCCCGCAAAGGCGATCGAGCCGTCACCGGTCACGCGGCGACCGAGACGAGTCCGCCGGAAAATTCTGCTGGCCGCAACAGCCGGAGTGATCGCAGGAGGTGCCGTGACGGGGTTGGCGACGGCATACGCACGGGAAGGGACGATGCCGGTGATATCCGGAGCCGTCGCCCCGCCGATGATGCCAGGCACGCCCGGCCCGGCGGGCTGTGCCGCGACGGCACAGGTGACGCAGTCCTGGCCAGGTGGACACAAGACACTCGTCACGGTCCGGAATATCGGACCTGCGAAGATCGACAGCTGGGCCGTGATGTGGACGCCTGCTGCCGGTCACGAAGTCGACGACGTCTGGGATGGGGAGATCGAGCGTTCGGGGGGCTCGGTGACGGTCGTGAACGCCTCTTGGAACGCGACGCTGAACGTCGATGGTTCGACCAGCTTCGGGATGGTCACCCTCGACGGGGGAACCGGGCTCACCGTCGAGCCTCTCAGCTGCCGGCCGCGCTGAACCAGGCGTACGGAGCGAGTACTGCCGGACGGCTCGGCGGCGGCCAGGTCGAACTCCCTCCGATATCGCCGCGGCGAGGGACCGTAGCCGGCTGGATTCTGACTATTGCCGTGGTCCTTGACGGTGCGACGGACGTGGTAGTCAGGCGGCGGGCCCTGCGCCACCCGACCCAGGTCTGGTTCCCGTATCACGTCACGACCTGCCCCCACCTGGAATCACGGCGCCGGCTCGTCGGACAGCTGTTTGGGAGCCACGGCCGACAGCCTGTGTTCTCCGTCGGCGTCGACTCCGGCACTGAGTTCTGTTACCGGATGTCGTAGGGGTGCTCGGCGCCCTCGCGCTTGGTGTAGACGTCCCAGTAGAGCTCGGCGATGGTGTCGGCCTGGGTTTCCGGGCCACCGGAGCCGATCCAGGCGAAGATCGGCACGTGCGCCACGTACACGCCCGTGCCGGTGAGCACCTGGTTGAGCTTGAGCGCGTAGGCCCGCAGGGCGGACGTGGCGACGGCAATGTTGCCGAACTCCGGCGGCCCGGCGAACACGTCCAGAGAGGACCCGCCGGTGGTGAACAGGAGGGTTCCGGCGTCGCGTTCGATCATCTCGGGGAGCACCTGCTGGGCCGCGGTGAGACCGCCGTACAGGTAGTACTCCAGCTCCGGCTGGAGGTTTTCCACCGTCGCGTCCAGCGGAGCGATCATGGCCCCGGTGGACGTCTTCGGCGCGGGCGAGTACTCCAGGACGTCGACTTGGCCGAATCGTTCCTTGATGCGCGTGAACGCGGCGACCAGGGACGGCCGGTCGGTGACGTCGGCGGTGAACCCGGCCGCCTCGGTTCCCGCTTCACGCAGTTCCGCGGCGAGCCCGTCCAGTTTCTCTTGGGTCCGCGCGACGAGTGCGACGGAGAAACCGTTGCGGCCGAACACCTTGGCGATCGACAGGCCCAGGCCGGAGCCGGCTCCGACAATGGCGATGGTAGGCATGAAAATGTCCTTTCCGGGAAAGCGTCAGATGGTGAAACCGGGGAGGGCTGAGGTCGGCAGCCCTGGTCAGGCCGAGGTGAGGGCGAAGTTGGGGGAGCACGCCCCGGTCGACGTTTTGGAAGAGCAGGTTTCCGGCGAGTACGCCGGTCACTTTGAGCAGACCGGTCGGGCCGGTGGAGGTCAGGTTCGTGGCCGTGAACCCGGGGTGGGCGAGCAGGCTGCGCAGACCGCTGTTGGCCCCGATGACGACAAAGGTCCTTCCGGCCAGGTCCGGGATCCGGCGGCCGTCCACTTACGCCGAGGCCTGTGGCCCACTATGACGTAGATGGCTCACTGTGTCAATTTGCGCTCAATGCGACGAATCGAACGCGAGGCGACACCTGGTCGTGGTGGATCCGAGCGGACGCCGAGCAGGGGTGATCGCGACGACCCGCGATCCGAAACGGATGCCGGCACTGCGGCCTTTCGGGGCACGGCGAGTCGACGAGGAGAGGCGGGATCGACGGCTGCAGGGCCGCAGGCAGGTTCAGCTCTGGTCGGTACTGAGGTCGAGAGCCGGGGTGATCATCACGAAAGCCTGGTCGACCAGCTCGTCGATGGCTGTTGTGCCGTCGTTGTCCACCCAGTGGCGCAGCCCGGTCTGGAATGCGGTGAGGGCGACGCCGGCGGCGAGAGCGGGGCGCAGGTCGGTGTCGGGAACCAGCCCGGTGCGCCGGGCGAGGATTCCGGCCATCTCGGCCTGCCACTGCGACTGCCGCTCCAAGAACCGGGCCAGCAGGGCCGGCGTGTCCAGGATCAGCCTGCTCACCCGCAGCGTCCGCTCCCGATCGACGCGGCAGATGGAGGTGAACACGGACACTGCGTGACGCAGCGCGAGTGCGGGTGGCTCATCCCCGGGGCGGGCGCGCAGTTCGGCGCACATCTGCGCACCGGCTCCCGCGAGCAGGTGCACGACCACGTCTTCCTTGGACTCGAAGTAGCGGGAGAACGTGCGCCGTGACATCCCCACGGCGGCCACGATCTGGTCGACCGTCGTCTCCTCGAACCCCTGATCTGCCAGCAACGCCACCGCAGCCTCGGCCAGCTCGTTGCGTACCAGCTGACGCTTGCGCTCCGCGATGCCGGCCGTCGAGGCCACGCTCATCTCCACCACGACTCCGATGCTACCTTGCGTAGGTTTAGTCGCATTGAGACCCTGTTGACGCAATGTGTCAATGATGACAGCCTGAGAAATATAGCCGGGGGAAGCAAGTGGACCGCGGCCAACATTCCCGGCCTGACCGTCGTCACCGGGACCAACGGTGGCCTTCGGTCTGGCTACACGGCCTTCGCTGCCGGGTGCATGACCGCCGGCTCGGGGTGACGTGCTGGTCGAGATCATCGCCTTTCCGGTCCTGCTGAACCGCTTCCCCCCGCTCGCACTGGCCGAACCGGACGACCGCAACGAGTTCCGCGCCTTCAGCGTCGTGTTCGGCCTGAAGGCGCTGCACCTCACCTGGTGACAGGAAACTCCTATGTCGTGGGACGTCCATCGGCTGCCGAGGACCGAAGGCGCACCTTTCTGGCTACCGGCGGCGCCGCTCGCCTCGGTGCAGGCGGCCGCGACACCCTCGGACTAGCGACAGCCGGTGAGCTGATCGCTTGGCTCGTCGACGACGTTGTCCTTGGTCTGGATGTGGCCCGGCGGCGTGGGCTGTGCGGCCAGGGCGGCTGCGGCATCGGCCCAGGCCGGGTCGCCGGGGTTCAGGGTGCTGCGGAGATAGGCCCAGATGAGGGCGCGGACGGCGGCGACGCGTTCGGGGTTCTCGTCGGTGGTTTCGCCGGCGTCGTACCCGGAGATCCCGCCGAGCATGTGCCCGGCGCCCTGCAGGGTGAGCAGCGTCTTGTTGCGTCCCGGGCTGCGGTGGTAGGCGTCCGCACGCCAGTCCTGCCGGTCGCTGAACATCGGGTTGTGGTCCTCGTCGCCGACGACGACGAGGGCCTGGGTGGTCATCGTGGTGAAGCTGGTGGTCGTGAGGTCGGGGAACCGTTCGGCGGCCGTCCTCGCGAGACCGTCGCCGGCGCCGGGGCCGGCCATGATGACGCCGGCGGCGATACGGTCGTCGCGCAGATCGAGGACGGTCCCGTCGAGGGGGTCGGTGACCGCCATGCCGCACAGCATGCCGACGGTGTGACCGCCCAGCGAATGGCCCACCGCTGCGATCCGGGTCCGGTCCACCCGTCCGGCCAGTCCGGGCACGATCGTCTCGATGTCGTCGAGGTGGTCGAGGACGAAGCGCATGTCTTCCACCCGGGAACGCCAGAACAGCGGCCCACCTGCGGTGACGTCGTCGCGCAGGCCCAGGCCGGGGAAGTCCAGGTGGGTGGGTTGCAGGACGACGAACCCGTGCGCAGCCCAGAAGTTCGCGAGGGGTCCGTACCCGTGGAACGAGGCGAGGAAGTTGGACGCGCCGTGGCCGTGGGACAGCAGGATGACGGGCAGGCCTTTCCCGCTGACCGGTGCGGAGACCTTGATCTCCAACGGCGCGGGCCGGTCGGGGACGGTCAATGTCACGGGGGCGAAGGTGACGACCGGCTGGGCGGCGTTGACGGGCAGGCCGGCGGCTTCGGTGAAGAGGGTGTTCACGGTAGTTCTCCTGGATGTGGCGTGTTGAGGAGGCGCTCGCCCGGCTCCCGCAGCCGCTGAGCCGGCTGCGGGTCGATCATCGGGAGAGGGAGATGTTGAACTTGGGGCTCCCCAGGACCCTGACGGTCGCGAAGAACAGCGGGGCGACGTGCTCGGTGGCCAGCGCGGTGTCGACGCCGCCCAGGTCGAAGATGTCGCCGGCGGACCAGCCAAGATCGTTGAGCAGGCCCGTGACCTCGGTCTTGGCCGCGCGGTCGTCACCACTGACGAAGACAGTCGCGTGCGGTAGCGAGGCGAGCGGGTCGACCATGATGGTGACGTTCATGGTGTTGAGCGCCTTCACGACCCGTGCTCGCGGGAATCGCGCCTGGAGCTGCCGGGCGACGCTGTCGCCCGGGTAGGCCATCGTCATCTGCGGTGTGAAGGCGGCCGAGGGGTCGAGCACGATCTTGTCGCCCAGGACCTCTTCGCCGATCTCTTCCAGAGTGCTGAGCACGGCGGTGCCGGGAATGGCGGTGATGACCACGTCGGCGGAGGCGACGGCCTCGCGCTGACCGGCTATTCCTGGCTCACCCGCGCGGGTGCGCGACCCGTAGGTCACGTGGTGACCGGTAGCCGCCAGCCGTGACCCGAGAGCCGAGCCGACCTTGCCGGTGCCGAGGATCGCGATTTTCATGATTTTCTTTCTTTCCGGGGTGCGGGGATCAGGGGGCGCGTGGCCTACCAGGAGACGACGCCTGCGTCCTCGAAGAACCCGCCCGTGGGGCCGCCGTCGGGCAGGGTGGCCAGGCGGATCGCGGTCGCCGCGCCCTGCTGCGGGGTGCGGATGCCGCGGAATCCGTTGAGGTCGGTGGCGACGAAGCCCGGGCACGCGCAGTTGATCAGGATGTTCGTGCCGGCCAGTTCCTTCACGTACTGCAGGGTGACCGCGTTCAGGAACGTCTTCGACGGTGCGTAGGCGACCGCGACCGGGCCGGTGGTGGTCTCGCTGCCGGGGCCGGACTGGCGGGTCAGGGACCCGACGCTGCTGGACATGTTCACGATCCGCGGCGACGGCGAGCGGCGCAGCAGCGGCAGCATCGCGTTGGTGACCCGGACGACGCCGATGACGTTGGTCTCCACGACCGTGCGGATCACGGCCGGATCGACGTTGCTCGGCTGCTGTGGGTGGCCGCCGGTGATGCCCGCGTTGTTGACCAGCGCGTCCAGCCGTCCGCCGTGGTGGGTGATCAGCTCCGCGGCCGCGGAGACGCTGTCGTCGTCGGTGACGTCCAGTGGGACGCCGAAGGCGTCGACGCCGCCGGCACGCAGCCGAGCCACCGCATCGTCCCGCCGCTTCTCGTCGCGGGCACCGACACCCACGCGGTAGCCCAGCGCTCCCAGACCGGCCGCGATCTCGTACCCGATGCCCTTGTTCGCCCCGGTGACCAGGGCGATCTTCGCTTCACTCATGCCATCGATCATGCGACCGGCGAGTCGGCAGGTCCAAGACCGTCCGGGTCAGCGGCGATACCTCAGCGGTATGAATCGTCGGTGAGTACCCTTGGCTACGTGGAAACCCGAGAGCTGCGGTACTTCGTCGCCGTCGCCGAGGAATTGCATTTCGGGCGGGCAGCACAGCGCCTGGGCATGGCGCAGCCACCGCTGTCACGCGCGATCAGTCAACTCGAACGCCGCCTGGGCGCAGCGCTGTTGCAGCGCACCAGCCGCTCGGTGACGTTGACCGAGGCCGGCAAGGTCATGCTCCGCGAAGCACGGGTGGCCTTGGACGCAGTCGAGGCCACCGAGCATCGCACTCGGCGCGCGGCCCACGCCGCCGCCGACCATCCCGGCATCGTCCTGGCCACCAAAGCCGGCGCCTCCAGTGAGCTGCTGGCGAAACTGCTCGACGCCTATGCCGCCGAACCCGGGTCGATCCGCGTCGACGTGACGCTCTGCGGCCCGGGAGAGCAGACCCGGCTGCTGCGCACCGGCCGCGCGGATGTGGCGATACTGCACCAGCCGCACGACGACACGGCACACTTCGACATCGAGGAGCTCCGCACCGAAGGACAGGTCGCGATCCTCCCGGCCGGGCACATCCTGACCACCCGCGAGCACCTGGCGCTCAACGACCTGGCCGACGTACCGGACCTGCCCCTGCCTCGCTGGCCACGGCCCGACGGCAGCTACCCGGCCGGTCCCGGCCCCGAGGTCCAGAACCACACCCAGCTCCTGCAGCTGATCTCTCTCGGCCGGAGCTTGATGGTGGCGCCCGACTCCTGCCGCTCCCAGCTGAGCGACGACGTGGTCGCCGTACCGGTGGCCGACGCACCAACGATCACCACGGTGATCGCCTGGCCACCGCACAGCCGTTCCCGCCCGGTCGCGGACCTCGTCCGAACAGCTCTGCGACTCTGACCTGGCCCGTGCCGCAGGCGGGCGCGGTCGGCGCGCCTGCTGGTGACGTCCCGGCCGGGGGTACACGCTCCGGGGGCACCGGACGCCGTTGACGCGGGGCGTTTCGAGGTGGCGGCGACCACGCCCGGCGCGACGTCGTCGCAAGTGGACGAGGCACTCGCGCGGTGGCGCGGCCGCCGTTCGCCGACGAGGCTCAGGCTCGCGGTGAGATCGACCGGCTCGACGATCTCCGGCTGCCGGCCGTGGAGCGGCCGGCCGAGGCGATGCCGGCGGCCGGTCGCGCGGGCGAAGTGGTGCCCGACCTGGAAGCCCAGGTGAAGGCCCACCCGTTGCGGGAGGACGGCTGGCGGCTGCTGGCCTTGGCGTTGTACCGGGCTGGACGACAGGGCGACGCGCTCGGCGCACTCCGCCGGGCGCGGCGGGGCGATGCCGTTGACCAAGGCGAGCAGATCGTCCGGCGTGATCCCCGACCGCAGCCGGCCGGCCGCGGTCGCGGCATGGTTGCAGGACGATGGGAGCGGAGACAAGGTGCTCGGCGGTGGTCGCTTGCCGACGTTCGGAGCCGGCAGCAGGCGAGAACCGGGTCGTCCGGTCAGGCCCGGTTCAGCTGCCACTGCTGGTTGGCCCCGCCGTTGGCAGCCCACTGCACGACCTGCGCCCCGTCGCTCGTCGCCGCACCGGAGACGTCCGCCGCCAGTCCGCTGTCGTGGCTGACGATGGTGTAGTAGCCGTTGCCGGTGGACCGCAGGTACCACATCTGGTTGGTGCCGCCGTTGGCCGTCCACTGCTGCAGTTGCAGCCCGGCCGTGCTGCTGCCGGCGTTGACGTCGAGCACCTTTCCGCTCGGGACGTACTGGAGGGTGTAGGAGCCGTCGGAGGTCGTGGCGATGGTCCAGGTGGCGGTGCCGCTCTGCTGGACCACCTTGGCACCGTCCGCGGTGGAGTTGCCCGTGACGGCGAGCGGCTTGCCGCTGTTGCGGTTGACGATGTGGTAGGTGCCCGGTGCGGGTCCGTCTCCGCCGCCTCCGGCGAGGTTGAAGTACTCCACCGCGTCGGTGAAGACGGGGCTACCGGACTTCGTGGTCGACAGCTGCAGGTACACGCGGTTGCCGGTGGCCGGGGTGGTGAAGGACACCGGCTGGGTGACCCGCGAGCCGAGCGGGACGGTCAGGGTCGTGCTTCCGGACGCGACGACCGCGCCGTCCGGCGCGTCGAGCCGCGCCGTCCAGGTGAAGCCCACCGAAGTGTCGGCGAGGTCGTCGTTGAAGACGGTGATGTTGCGGGTGACCGTGGCGTTCCGGGCGTAGCCGGGCACGGCCTGCGGCAGCGGGAAGGTGCCGCCTGCGTCCGAGGCGCCGGAGGCGGACCAGAACGGGAGGTCGACCGCGGCCACCGGGTTGTACGCCGCCTGCACGCGCTGGATCTGCGGGTTGTTCCAGGGGTCCGGGAGGTTGTCCGCGCCGTAGATGGGGTGACCGCCCTCCTCCGGGGTGAAGTCGGTGGTCCGCACTCCGGGCACGACGCCGGCCCAGGCGGACAGCAGCGTGTACGGACGCAGGTCGGTGGCGTTCTTGCCGCGCTTGGCCAGGGTTGCCGTGGCGAACCACTCGAAGCCCTGCTTGGTGTTGCACGCCGGCCAGATGTACTCGCCCTCGCCGTCGGGCCGACCGTTCGCGGTGACCACGCCCTCCCCGTACCTGCCGAAGCCGTCGATGTAGTGCGAGATCACCGCGAAGTTGGGGTACGTCATCCCGGGGTAACTGTTGATATTCGCGCCGACGCCCAGCTCGGCAATGACCGGCCGGGTGCCGTCGGCGCCGTTGATCGCCGCGTACAGGTCCTTCTCGAACTGTTCGGAATCCTGGCCGCTCTGGTTCGGCTCGTTGGCCTGGCTCCAGCGGATGACCGCGGGGTGGTTGCGGTCGCGCAGGACCAGCGCACGGGCGTGGTTGACCATGTTGTCGTGCCCGGCGATCCAGTCCTGCCCGGATTGGGAGCCGCGGATCGCGGTCTCGTCGATGAGCATCAGGCCCATCTCGTCGGCCACGTCGAGCATGTACGGGCTGGCCGGCTCCTGGTGGACGCGCAGCACGTTGAAGTTGAGCCGCTGGTAGTTGTCCACCGTCTGCGGCCAGCCGCCGTTGTTCGGCGAAGCGGGCAGGAAGCCGGGCAGGGTGTCGTAGGCGTCGCCCTTGCCGCCGTTGTTGATCCGGTCGTAGTCGGCACCCTGCAGGTTGTCGCCGCGGAAGTTCACGCGCACGCCGTTGAGGTAGTAGTAGTCACCGTTCTGGGTGGCCTCCCGGAACCCGAACCGGTACGTGGTGTCGCTGGTGTGCCCGTCATCGGTGACGGCACGCACCGCCAACCGGTGCAGCTGCGCCCGGTACCCCGGCCGGTACGGCACGTTGGGCCACCAGTACGAGGTGCTGTCGAGGTTCCACGCGACCGGCCCGACGGTCACGGTCGCGGTCGAGTGGGCGGCCACGGTGACCGTACGGCCGGGCAGTTCCGGGTAGCTGAAAGCCGTTCCGTTGTCGGACGACAGCGACCCGGTCAACGTCACCGACCGGGAACTGCCCGACGTGTTGCGCACCGACACGTCGTAGCTCAGCGTCTTGTTCGCCACCGACGGACGCACGAATGTGTCGCTGACGGACACCGCCGGGTACGTCCGCAGGAACGCCGAACGGTAGATCCCCTGGGGGACCGCCTCGGACCACTCGGCGGCGTCGGGCACCAGGTACCGGCCGTTGGACGCCTTCAACGCGCCGCGGCCCTTCACGTCGACGCTGATCGTGTGGGTGCTGCCGGGGGCCGCGTAGGCGGTGATGTCGAAGTTCGACGGCGTGAACGCCGTGGTCTGCGTCGCCACCACCCGGCCGTCGACCGACAGCGTCGCCTGGTGGTTGACCGCCCCGAACTCGATCCACGTCGACTGCGGCTGACCCGAGTCGGGCACGGTGATGGTGCGCGAGTACACCGCCTCGTTCACGTCGGTGAAGCCCTGCTTGTACCAGCCGCCGCCGGGCACGGTGATCGAGGTCGCCCCCCGGCCCGCCGGCGTGAAACTCCACGTCCCGGCCAGGTCGACCGAGGCGATCGCGGCGGCGCCGGCAGCTGCGGCCGCGGCGGCCGGCTGTGTTGCGAGGGCCGGCTGTGTTGCGACGGCCGGCTGTGCTGCGGCGGGTTGTCCCGCGTCGATGATCGCGAGGAGTGTGGCGCCGGCCAGCGCTGCGCGGGCGAAACGCCGGTATAGCGTGCGAGGGCTGTTCTGACGCATCAAGAAATCCCTTTCGCGGGTGTCGCGTCTACGGGGATACACCGATCATCGGACCCATCGTCACTACCCGCCGGGGCCGCCGGAATGGAGAGGTCCACTATGGACTCGTCTACCGCCTCCAGGCCCGCGGAGCAGGACATCGGTCGGTAGGCAATCGTGTTCGAACCGGTTCGACCAGAACGATAAGCGGGGTCGACTCGTGGTGTCAAACAAGTCTGTGGCTTGCGACGAAGAAGAGCGCGATCCCGCGAAACTTTCAAAGACCAACGCAATTCCGGGAAACTTTCAGGCCGCGACTGGGTGCCCGCCGTCGGCGGTCCACTGGATGACTTGGGCCCCGTCGTTGGTTGCGCGCCGGAGCGGCAGCTCGATCAGGTACTGGGCGGGATCACGGCCGAACCGGATGCGGCCGTGGCCGCACGTGTGCTCGGCGAGCTGCACGGTCTGGCCGCGATCGTCGAATCGCATTTCAGCTTCGAGGAACGCGCCATCGTCGCGGCGTTGCACTTTCCGCCGCACTCAGCCTCGGCCGTGAATCGCACCAAGCCGAGCGGAACCCGTTCGGCGCGCAGCGTTTCGCGAACCGCCGCGTACTGCGCGGCCCGTTCGACATCCTTCGGCCGTGGTCGCTCCGGCAACCGGCGCAGGAGCTCCTCCGGGTGACGCACCCAGACCGCGGTCGCGGCCAACTTCAGTAGTGTCGCGCCGGGACGGAGCTGTGCGACGGTACCGGTCGGTTCCGGTGGTACGTCGAGCATGCCAAGGCGAGTCACGGACAGGTGGTCCAGGTGCTCGGCGGTGAGTGGTTCGGGCGTCCGGTCCCGGCACTGTTGCGGCGGCCTGGCGAGCAGCGTGCAGTGCCTTTGTCCGCGTCCGGATTCATCGGCCGGCGTGCCGGGCGATGAGTTGGGTGGCGACGTCGTCGACGTCGGTCGCGGTGAAGGTGGGCGTGCCGGAGGCGGGGAGTGGCCGGTGCCGGCCTCGGCTCACGAACGCCGTGGCGAGGCCGGCCGCCGCCGCGCCGGTGATGTCCCAGCCGTGGGCGGCGATCAGGACCGCGTCGGAGGGGGCGACCTGCTCGGTTGCCAGCACGAGTTGGTAGGGCTCCGGGGCCGGCTTGAGGTGACCGACCTGGTCGGCGGAGTAGACGGCGTCGACCAGCGGGCGGAGACCGGCGTTGCGCAACTGGTCCTCGGCGACGGTGGCGACGGAGTTGGTCAGGGTGACCACGCCGAACCCGGCGGCGCGGAGGCGGGTGATCGCTTCGTGCACGTCGGGATGGGCCGGAAGCCGGCGCAGGCGCTCCCCGAGTTCGCGTTGGTGCTCGGGGGTTGCGGTGCGGCCGCGGGTGGCCGCGATGGCCGGCAGGCACGCTGCGGCGATCTTGCCGAACGGCTGGTAGCTTCGGGCCGCCGTCAGTGCCAGAGCATTGTGGATCATCAGGTCGAACCAGTCCCGGCGGGCGCTGGGGTCGCCGGTGAGGCCGGCGAAGAAGTCGTCGAGCGCGGCCAGGTCGAGCAGGGTCTCGTTGACGTCGAACACGCAGAGCATGCACACCTCCATAGGTACGATGAATGTCGTACCTATGGAGGGTACGATAACCGTCGTACCTACGTCGAGGGGGTTCGTGTGGACATGGTGGTGCCGCCGATCGGCGAAGTCGACCTCGGGCAAGTTTTCCGCGCACTGGCGGACCCGTTGCGTCGCGCGGTCGTCGTCGAACTCGCCGCTGACGCGTCCGATGGTGAGCGCGCGTGCTCCTCGTTCCCCATGCCGGTGGCGAAGTCGACGAAGACTCACCATTGGCGGGCGCTGCGCGAGGCCGGGCTGATCGTGCAGCGTGACGCCGGCAACGGCACCTTCGTCCGCCTGCGCCGGGCGGAATTCGAGCAGCAGTTCCCCGGACTGCTCGCCACCCTGACTGCGCTGACCCGCTAGCGCGGAATTTCCCGGCGTTGCGGTGTCGATCCGGGTACGGCCCGTTCGTAGTGGGGTGATGATGCGGGACAGGCCCGCCGATCCGGAGGAGTTTCAATGATCGTGTCAAGCAACGGCTGTGGCCGTGACCGGTGGTGAGGGGTGGAACTCACGACTGTCGCGCAGTGACGCCCGGATGAGGGCGAGCCGAGGCGATTGACCGAGGAGCAGATGCGGCAATCGCATGCGCGGCTCGGCGAGATCGAGCGGGAGATGGCGACCGCGGGTGCCTGGGTGTTCTCCGGCCGCTTGCACGAGCCGGACACGGCCACCGTCGTGCGCGAGTCGGACGGAGAGCTGCTGACGACCGACGGCCCGTTCGCGGAGTCGAAGGATCATCTCGGTGGCTTCTACGTCATCGAGGCCGCCGATCTCGACGCCGCACTCGGCTGGGCGGCCAAGGTCACCGGGTGCATCAAGGTGCCGATCGAGGTTCGCCCGTTCGCCCGTTCGCCGGCTTCGCCGACGAGCCGATGGCTTGACCGAGGTGGTCGACGAGGCCGTGGTCGGCCGCATCTTCTGCACGGAGTCAGGCCGATCGCTGGCCGCCCTCGTCGGTTTCTGCGGTGACATCGACCTCGCCGAGGACGCGCTGCAGGAGGCGTTCGCCGTCGCCATGGTCAAGTGGCGCCAGGACGGGCTGCCGCCCAATCCCGGTGGCTGGATCACCACCACCGCACGCAAGCGCCTCATCGACCGGCTGCGCCGCGACGCGCGGGGCCGCGAGCTGCTCGGCAAGGTTGCCGTGCTCGCCGCCTAGGACGATCCGGGAGAGGGGGACGTCGTGCCGGACGACCGGCTGCGCCTGATCTTCACCTGCTGCCACCCGGCTTTGGCCGCCGAGGTCCGGGTGGCGCTCACCCTGCGGCTGCTGGGCGGGCTGTCCACCGCGGAGGTGGCCCGGGCGTTCCTGGTGACCGAACCGGCCATGGCGCAACGTCTCGTCCGCGCCAAACGCAAGATCAAGGCCGCCCGCATCCCGTACCGGATCCCGGCGGCGGAGGAACTGCCGGGACGGCTGCGGTCGGTGCTGGCCGTCGTCTACGCCACGGGACTCACCAGACCCGGCCTCTGCGCGGAGGCGATCCGGCTGACGCGGATCCTGGCCGAACTCATGCCCGGCGAACCCGAGGTGTCCGGGCTGCTCGCCCTGATCGAGGAAGGTCAGGCGATCGTCCGACGGTGCCTCCGTCGCAACCAGCCCGGCCCCTACCAGATCCAGGCGGGCCATCAACGCCGTGCACGCCGGCGCCGCGACCGCCGCACAGACCGACTGGCGGCAGATCCTGGCTCTCTACGGCCAACTTCTTGCCTTCGCGCCCACGCCGGTCGTGGAGCTCAACCGCGCTGTCGCCGTCGCCGAAGTCCACGGCCCGGACGCTGCCCTCACGCTGGTCGACGAGCTGGACCTCGCAAACTACTACGCCTTCCACGCCACCCGAGCCGATCTGCTGCGCCGGCTGGGCCGCGGCGACGAAGCGCAGGCCGCTTACCGGCCAGCAGCCGGCTTGGCGCCCACTGACGCCGAACGGGACTTCCTCGGCCGCGGCGGCCGGGGGTGCGCGCTGAGCGATCACGTCCGGTGGGTCCGTTCCAGGAGCGCCTCGAGCGCAGCCACTTGACCCGACCCGCACATCGGAACGAACTCCCGCGAAGACCCCATCTCGGTCCAGGACGCTACTTCGGGTTCAGCAGTTCACGGGCCAGCGCGAGCGCCGCGGTAGCCCGTTCCGCCGCGGTTCCGCCGAGCTGCGCGCCGCGTGACTCGGCCATCACCAGGGTGCTCAGGGCGAGCCGGGCGCGCATGCGGCCCTCGATGTCGGTGGCCGGGCCGAGTGAGCGCGTGAGAGCGTCGAGGTGGTGGAGCAGCTCGGCCGCCGCCGGGAGGCCGGCGAGCGCGTGCTCGTTCACCCGGGCGCACACGAGCAACGCGCCGTGCTCGCTCCGGATGAGCTCGGCGAACCGGTCCAACGCGTCGCTGCGCCGCTGCCAGGGCGCCGGCGTCGGCTGCAGGGACTCCGTGAGCTCGGCGAGCTCGGGCAGGACCCGGCCGTACGAGCTCGTCAGCACGTCCTCCTTGCTGCGGAAGTGGTGGTAGACCGCCGGGCGGGTGATGGCGAGCCGGTCCGCGACCTCGGCCAGCGTGGTCCGCTCGTACCCCTGCGTCGTGAACATCTCCAGGGCGGTGGCGCGGATGCGCTCGCGGGTGTCGGTACGCCGGCCGTCGGCGCGTTCGCTCATACCCCCAGCATCCCACCCGGCAAACTGACTTACGCGTAAGTCAGGTATCTTCGGCGGCATGGAATCCGATCAAGACGTCGTCCACGAAGGACTGTCCGGCCGCCGGGTGCTCGTGACCGGCGGCAGCAGGGGACTGGGAGCGGCGATCGTCCGGCGCTTCGCGGCCGCCGGGGCCACCGTCCTGGCCTCCGCCCGCACACCGCCGGAGCCAGGTGAACTGCCCGCGACGTTCTTCGCGGCCGACCTCGCCACCGCCGACGGGGCCGCGGACCTGGCCCGCCGGGTGCTCGACACCGCGGGCGGCGTCGACGTCCTGGTCGACAACGCCGGCAGCGCCTCGCCGCCGGCGGACACCCTGGTCCGCAGTGACGAGAGCTGGGAGAGCGACTTGGCGCTCAACCTGCTGGGCGCGGTCCGGCTCGATCGGCACCTCGTGCCCGGGATGGTCGAACGCGGGCGCGGCGTGGTCGTCCACGTTTCGTCGATCGCCAGCCGGTTGCCGCAGCCGGGCCAGGTCGCCTACGCGGCGGCGAAAGCCGCGCTCAACACCTACAGCCGGGCCTTGGCCGCCGAGCTGGGCCCGAGCGGCGTGCGGGTGGTGAACGTGCTGCCCGGCTTCATCCCCACGCCGGGGGCGATCGCCCACCACCGCAAGATCGCCGAGAGCCGCGGCGTCAGCCTCGAGCAGGCCCAGCGGGACCTGGCCACCAGCCTCAACGTCCCGATGGCCCGGCCCGGCTCACCCGAAGACGCGGCCGAACTCGTCGTGTTCCTCGCCTCCGACCGCGCCCGTTGGCTGACCGGGGCGCAGTACCGGGTGGACGGCGGGATCCTGCCCGTCGTCTGAGAGCCGCGGCGGCCAGGACGGACCGCACGTACCAGCACTGTCGACGGATTGTCGACGGCGGCTGACAGCATCGCCGGGCAATTATCGGCAATCCGGAGGAACATCGTGAAATCACGCGGGCCGGCCGGCAAAGCTCACGGGCGCCGGCTGTCAGATGAGGTCGCTGAAGAGCGGTCGGTTCATGCGTCCGTACGGCAGGTCACGGGCGCGGTTCATCCAGCGTGTGCCCTCATCCTTGTCGCCGGCTTCGAAGAGCTTCAGTCCGTAGCCCATCCACGCGCTGAACGCACTTTCGCCCCGTAGGCCGTCGATCGGCCAGTCGTCGCGGTCCTGCAGGGCGGCCAGTTCCGCGTACTCGGCGCGGACGGTGTCGTCGCTGAAGTCGCTCTTCCACAGCCGCACGCCCCACAGGCGCAACGCCGACCACAGCAGCCACAGGCTTCCGGTGTTGAACTCGGTCACCCGCCGCAGCCGGTGCACCGCTTCGACGATCACCGCCCTGGCCTCTTCGGGCCGATCGCGGTCGAGAAGGCATTGCGCGTAGTTGTAGAGAATCTGCGGAGGGGTCGGGTTCAGCGGGTCGGGGTACGCGTGGTCCAGCCGGCGCATCAGCCGTACGGATTCCTCGATGGTGGCCAGCGCTTCCTCGTGCCAGCCGAGGTCGCTTTGCCGGTTGGCCAGGTTCATGATCATGATCGGCAGCTGGGCGGCGGCGTACTTGTCTCCGCCATTGGCGGCCTCCCGGCACGTGCCCACCGCCCTGGCCATCATCTTCTCGGCCTTCAACGGCCGCTCCAGGTGCTTGAAGATCGCCGAGCGGCCCCACAGGACCTGGGCGATCAGGTAGCCGTCGTCGGCCAGGCCGTAGCGCTCCGCATCCTTCGTTACCTGCTCGTTCACCTCGCGCGCCTCGTCGTGACGATCGCAATTGTCCAGCTGGGCGGCGTAGTTCGCCTTCGCCCTGAGATACCTGGACGCGTACTGCTCGGGCCGGCTGCGGACCAACTCGCCGTACAGGTCGATCGCCGTCTGCAGCGCGTCCAACGACTCCTCGAAACGGCCGGCGGAGACAAGGCCGTCGGCCAGATCGGAGCACAGGCTCGCCTCCACCGCGACATCGCGTTCGGGGAGTTCGCCGAACCGGTGCAGGGCGCGCTCGGCGGCCGCGATCTTGAGCGCCGAATTGCGATGGGCGTGCGGCAGGTGGTCCACCCCGCCCACCAGGATCCGCGGATCTGTGACGTCGTCGATGGCGTCGATCAACGCGGGGAGCAGCAGGTCGGGGCGGGGCAGGTAGGACACCAGCAGGGTGCCGGCCAGCCACAGGGTGTCCGGGCCGGCGGCGAGGATGGCGGGCAGCGCGGACCGTGCCGCCGCATGCCGGTCCACCGCGCGGCCCAGGACGGTCCACAGCGTCCCCTGCTGGTCCGGTCCGGTGGCCCCACGGCCGAGCGCGCCGGCCAGCTCCGACTGTTCGGCCAGCGCGTCGGCCAGCAACCGCTCGCCGAGCAGGTCGGGTTGCAGCGGGTTCAGCCAGCACGGGCCCGGGTGCAGCTCGTGGACCCAGTCGGCGTACCGGCCGAGGACGCGCTCGTGCTCACCGGCCAGATCCGGCAGGTGGCCCAGCAGCTCGACGGCCTGCTCCCGGCGGTCCGCGCCGCATCCGGTCGCCGCCGTCATCACCGCGCGCAGCAGCCGGGGCCGGTGGTACGGCAGTTCGGCGGCCCGCGCGGCGTCCGCCCAGTAGCGCTGTTCGTGGTCCAGTACGCGGCCGGCCGGGTCGCGGAAGGCGGCTGATGGCGGCGTTTCCGAACCCTGGTGGTCCAGCAGCGCGGCCAGCGCGGTCATGTGCAGGGCCAGGGCCGGGCCGAAGCGGTCCTGGGCGAGGTCGGTGGGTTCGGCCACCCCGTCGGCGGGCAGGCCGAGTTTCGCGGCGAACGTCGCGACCGCCTCGGCGAACCGGCGGGGCCGGTCGGCGGCGCGGTCGAACAGCACGGGCAGGGCGCGTTCGGTGTCGTCGTCGTCCCACAGTGCGGCGAGGTGATCCGGGGCGTTGATCCGCAGCTGCGGCCACCAGGCCTCCGAGCTGCGGGCGAGCAGCAGCAGCCGTAGTGGGCCGCTGCCCTCCTGGCGTTCGGCCGCGGCCCGGAACAACGTGGTCAGCAGCGCCGGCTGGGTTTCCGCGTAGTCGATCACCACCAGGGTGCCGTCGCCGGCGCCGCACAGGTCCCACAGGGTCTGCTCGTCGCAGCCGGGGCGCAGCCGCCCGGCCAACCAGCCCTGTTCGGCAGCCCCGGTGATCAGCTCCAACGCGAGCCGGGTCTTGCCCTGGCCACCCGGTCCGGTGATCAGCCGGACGCCGGTCTCCTCGTCGGCGGCGCACCACGCGGTCAGGGCGGCGAGTTCGCCGTGCCGGCCGTGGAACGGGATGACCTGGTATTCGCTGCGCAGCAGGAAACTGGGGCCGAACCTCGGCGGCAGGCCGTACTCGGGCAGGAACGCGCGCCGCGCCGGCGGCCGGGCCGGCGGCCCGTAGAAGTTGACCTGATCGATGTTCCCGGCCTGCACCGAGTACCCGGCGTTGGTCCCCACCAGTGTGTTGGTGACGGCGGGGCGGGGCGGTCTCTCCTGCGACGGCGCCATGCGCCCAGCGTAGAAGCCGCGGCGCGAGGCGTCACCGTTGTCGAGAAGTTTCCGCTTGCGCTCGGGGCGAAGACGTGTCCCTGCTGCGCGCGGCGATATCCACTACGTGCTCGCCGGCAACGGCACCCTCGCCCAACGCACCCTCGCCGACCCCCTTCGCCGCACGCCGGGGCGCGTCACCAGCTCGTCGACCCCGCTCCAGCACACCGGCCTGGTGCATCGACGCCTCACCGTCCTAGGCGCGCCCGGGAGGGCGGCCATCCGATCTACGGCGCGGACAACCTGACCGACCCGTGGAGCAACCCGCAGTTCCAGCGGATCCAGGCCGCGTTCGACCCGGTCGCCGCGCTCGACCTGCCGTACTGGTCGGCGTCCGGCGTGTCGGACGCCAATGGCACCTTCCCCCTGCCGCAGGCCGTGCCGAGCTACCCCGCCGACGCCACGGTGACCCGCTCGGTCACCGTCTCCAACGACGACCTCACCGGTACCGCCGTGGACTTCGCCTGGAGCGCCCGGCTCGACAACCCGACCGGCGCGGTGATCGCGTCCGGCGGCGCGACCCTTTCGGTTCCGCTGGGTTCGCGGGTGGTGCAGCCCGTGTCGTTCACCGCCCCGCCCGCAGGCTCGCGGGTGTACCTCGTCCTGTCGACCACCGAGGCCGGCACGGCCGTGTTCGGCGACGCAGGGGAGTACTTCACGCTGGGTGGCTCGAGCACCGGTCCTGGTCGCGGACGTGTACGGCCGAGCGGCCACCGGCGGCGCGCAGGTCGTCCAATGGACGGCCAACAACGGACCCAACCAGCAATGGCAGCTGACACCGGCGTGAGCGCGCGCGGATCGTCGCTGCACCGAGCGGATGGTGCCGGTGTGGATCGCGCGGCTCACCTGGTGCACCGGGCGAGGTGTTACGGCACGTTTCACCGTCCTGACTGGATGCGCGGCGCCCCGGACCGAGCGTGGAATCGGGATTGGCCGGCCACCGGCACCGGAGGTTGTCGTCGACGAAGATCTTCCGGAGGAACCCGAGCACGAGCGGGGCGTTGTCGGAGCGCAGCGGCTCCCGGGGTCGCGGGGGCTCGTCGGCGATGCCGGCCGCGGTCGCTACCCTGTCGCCTCGTGGTACGCGATATCCGGAAACCCCCGGCCCCGCTGCTCGGCCGGTGGCGCATCGTCGGCATGAGCGGCTGGGATCGTGACGCGATCGACCTGGTCGAGCCGGGTTTCATCGAATTCGCCCGTGACGGGACAGGTCGGCTCGGCTTCATCGCCGTCACCGGTTGGCTGGACTGCCGCGCGATCGAACGCGACGGCCTGCCCGGCGTCGAGTTTTCCTGGGAAGGCGTCGACGAAGGCGATCAAGTCAGCGGACGCGGCTGGGCGGTGCTGGCCGACGACGACACGATCAAGGGACAGCTGTACTTCCACTTGGGTGACGAATCGAGTTTCCGGGCAAAAAGGTTCACCGCCGCTGACGACCTGGACGAGCCGTGAGCGAATACCAGTATTACGAGTTCCTGGCGATCGACCGGCCACTGGACGACGGCGAGCAAGCCGAGATCAGATCCCTGTCCACCCGGGCGAGGATCAGCGCCACCAGCTTCGTGAACGAATACCACTGGGGCGACTTCAAGGGCGACCCGCACCGTCTGATGGAGCGTTACTACGACGCGCATCTGTACGTCGCCAACTGGGGCAGCCACCGAGTGATGGTCCGCCTGCCGTGTGATTTGCTCGATCCGGATGTCGTCGAGGACTACTGCGCCGGCGCCGGGGCGAGCGCCTGGGTCACGGGCGATTTCCTCGTGCTTGACTTCACGAGTGAAGACAACGCCGGCGAGTTCGACTTCGACTACGACCCCCAGAGCTTGCTGTCGGCGATCATCGGAGTTCGCGCCGAACTCGCCGCCGGTGATTTCCGGCCGCTTTACCTCGCCTGGCTGGCGGCTTACGGCGCCTGGGAACGCGACGAGGACGTTTTCGACCGCGAAGCCGACGCCGAGGTCGAACCACCGGTCCCACCCGGGTTGGGTGCGCTCACGGCGGCGCAGCGAGCGCTGGCCGACTTCCTCCGCCTCGACGACGACCTCCTCACCACCGCGGCCGAGGCTTCCCCGCCGCTCGAGGACACTGCTGACGATGCCGGTGACCTCGCCAGTTGGGTGACCCGCCTGCCGGCCGCCGAAAAAGACCGGCTCCTCGTACGTGTCCTGGTGGGGGAGGGTGCGCGGGTGCGGATGGAGCTGCTGCACCGCTACCGCGGTGACACCGCTCCGGCCAACCCCCGCCCAGCCCGTCGCACCGTGGCCGACCTGCTCGACGCCGCGGCGCGCCGGCGGGCCGAACGCGAGCGTCGCCTGGCCCGCGCGCGTGCTGAAGACGAGGCACACCGGGAACAAGCTCGCGCCCTGGCTCGCGAGCGGCGGCTCGACAGACTTGCCGAGGAGGGGGACACCGCGTGGTCACGCGTCGACGCACTGATCGCGACCCGCAAACCGGCTGACTACGATGCCGCCGTCACTCTGCTCACCGATCTCCAAGCGCTCGCTGAGCGCGAGGATCGTGACGATGTGTTCGTCTCCCGGGTCGACGGTCTGCGGAAAGCACATGCCCGCAAACCCAGCCTCGTCGAACGCCTCGGCCGAGCCGGCCTCTGATCACCGTGGCGGACGACCATCGGGCAGGCGTCGCGCTGATATTCAGGGCAGGCCGGGATCGGGGTGCTCGGCAGCGAATCGATCGGAGGTGACTCGCTCGACGAGCGCGTTGTCGGCGAGCCATTCCACGGCGCGACGCCGCGCCCGGAGGTCACTGAACTCGTGCCAAGCCGCGAGGAGTTCCGGGTACTCCTGGTGCAATTCGTCCTTGAAGTGGCGGAAGGCACCTCTGCCCCGGATGGCTCTCGCCAGCCGGCGGCCGGCCTGTTCATCGCTGATGCCGTCCGCGAAGTCCGCCATGTCCTGGTACCAGACGGAGGACGGCAGGGGGTGGATCACGATCAGGTCCAGGTCGTCGAGGTCGACGGGGTGGTTGCCGTCGATGCCGCCGTCCCGGGACCAGAACGCGATCTCGCCGGTCAGCGGGTTGATCAAGTGGAAGTACTCGTAGCCGGTCTGGTCCTGCAACGCCACCGCGATCGCGTCGAGGTCGAACTTGTCCAAGCCGAGCATGCGGGCAGGTTACCCGCCACCCCGCCGGTCACGCATTGCCCAGGTCAGTGAGCTGGAGGCCCAGGGGCGCACGCGTGCACCCGCGCGTTGGGCTCCGGCTGGTCACACCGGATCGCCGGCCGCAGGTTCGGCCCGCTGCTGCGCAGCACGGCCTTGCCGATGGGGGCGGCGCTCGTCGTGGTAGCTGTCGAGCAGCGCCTCCGGTCCCCGCCGCTGAACGGCGGCGGCCGGTTTCCAGCTCAGGTTCGCGGCGTCCCGGAGGCCGGTGTTCGTGCCCTGACCGCCGGCGGGGGAGTGCTGGTGCGCGGCGTCGCCGACGAGCAGCACGCGCCCGGCACGGCAAGCGCCCGCCGGCCGACGTCGACCGGGCGCCTACGCGTCTCTGGCGGCCTACGCGGTCTGGGTGATCATGGCCGGCGCGGGCAGGCCGAGCAGGATCCGGTACTGCGCCTCGAACGTGGCCAGCGCTTCGTCGATGTCGTGGCGGGCGACGATGGCCTTGGACGCCGCGCCCATCTTGGCGCGTGCTTCGGGATCCGCGGCCAGGTCGGCGATCCACCGGGAAATGGTGGTGATCGCACCCGGTTCGAACAGGTAGCCGTTGGTGGCGTGGTGCACCAGGTGCGGGAGCGCGAGCGCGTCGGCGGCGATCACCGGCAGCCCGGCGGCCATGGCCTCCATCGTGGCGAGGCTCTGCAGCTCGGCGGTGCCGGGCATGCAGAACACGTCGGCCTCGGCGTACCGGTGGACGAGCTCGGCGTCGGGAACGAAGCCGTGGAAGGTCACGCGATCGGTGATGTCCAGTTCGGTGGCGAGCGTTTCGAGCTCGTGGCGCCGGGTGCCGTCGCCGACGAGGTCCGCGCGCACGTGCGGCAGCGGAACGAGGGCGCGCAGCAGCTGGTCGATGTTCTTCTCCGCGTCCAGGCGGCCGACGAACAGCACCGACATCGGCCGGTCGTCGGGGCGGATGGCGGGTGCGGCGTAGTGCGCGAGGTCGATGCCGCAGGAGACGACCTGGACGGGCCGGTCGAGCCCGATTCCGGCGAGCACTTCGGCGGCCCGCGGAGTCGGCGTGGTCACGATGCGCGCGTCGCGGTAGACGCGCAGCAGGTCACGCCAGGCCCAGCGGGCGATCGCGTTCTTGACCCGCTTCGGGAAGGGTGTGTAGCCGAGGAGGTTGTCCGGCATGAAGTGGTTCGTGGCCATGCCGGGCAGCCCGCGCTCGGCCGCCGCTTCGAGCAGGGCGCGGCCGACGCCGAAGTGGGCTTGGACGTGGACGACGTCGGGGCGCAGCCGGTCCAGGAGCGGCCCGGCCTCCGTGCGGGCGCCGCCCGGGGTGCAGAACCGGTAGTTGCCGTGGAAGGGGATGGCCCGGGACCGGATCCGGTGGACGGTGTAGCCGTCGCGCTCCTCGGTGCGCGATGGACCGTCGGCGGACGGGCAGGCGACGTGGACGTCGTGCCCGCGCCGCGCGAGGCCCCGGGCCAGCCGTTCGGCGAAGAACGACGCGCCGTTGACGTTGGGCGGGAAGGTGTCGGCGCCGATCAGGATGCGAAGGCCGGAAGCGGGCACGGGTTTCTCCTTGGCTCGGGACGGGTGGTGCGAGAGGGCACCGGCGAGCACGCGCACACCGGCGAGAGCGACGAAAGCGGCCGCGGCCGCGAGGACCGCGGTGGTCGCGGTGAGGTGCGGCGCTTCGCCGTAGGCCAGGGCGGCCACGGCGACGGCGGTCAGTGGGTCGAGCACGGTAGTGGTGCCGACGACGACCGCGGTGGGCCCGGCGGCGTAGGCGCGGTGCAGGACCACCCCGCCGGCACCCAGCAGGAGCAGGGCTTGCGCCCCCAGCAGGACGGCGGCCGCGAGCGGCTGGGTGACCGCGGCGTGCACGACCGCCGAGCCGAGTCCGAAGAGGACGGCCGCGGCCCCGGCCAGCACGGCACAGCTCGCCCGGGCGAACCAGACGAGGCCGGCCAGCGCGAACCCGGCCACCGCGACCGACTCGGCCGTTCCCCAGCCGATCGGCGTGTCCGTGGTGGCGGACGCCGCCAGCGCCACGAAACCCGCGACGCCGAGCAGGACCAGGACCACGGCGCCGACGACCCGGCGGTTGCGGGCGCGGCGGGCGAAGACGACCGTGAGGACCAAGCTGAAGACGCCCAGCGGCTGGACGACGGGAAGCGGCGCGAGCGACAGGGCGACGACGTGCAGCAGGCTGCCGCCGGTCGCCAGCGATGTCCCCGCCCACCACCCGCGTGACCGCAGCAGCCGGGTGAAGGTGCGCAGCCGAGGCCTGCCTTCGATGGCCAGGCCGGCGACCTCGTCGTGCTGGCGGGTGGCCGCCACGGCGAAGAGGACGGCGGCGAGCAGGGCGCAGGCGATGGCGAGGGCGGTCATCGGACGGCCCGCCGCAGCGCGGTCGCCGTGCTGGCGATGATCAGGAACTCGGCCAGCAGCGCGAGGCGTTCGAGCAGGCCGGCCGGGAGCCCGTCGACGATCTGCGCGCTGCCGAACGCCGCCGCGGTCACGACTCCCGCGACCGCGCTGCGCCGGAGGGCGGCCGCCGCGGCGAGCCAGCGGGTGTCGGTCCGCAGCCGTGTGCTCAGCGCCCACGCGGCCAGCGGGAGACTCGCGAACAGCACGGCTCCACCGGCGCGGTGGATCTCCCCGGAGGCCGTCGGGTCCGCCGCGCTGACATTGCTGCGGAACAGCAGGACCACGACAAGCCCGGCCGTCCACAGCAGGAACAGGGTGCTCACGGCCGGAGTGCGGGGCAGTGCGGCGAGGTGGGCGGCGATCGCCAGCGCCGCGGCGGCCGCGAGCAGGAGCACGACGGCCGTCGCGAACAGGAACCGGCCGCCGCGATGCCAGGCGTAGTCGCTGACCGGGTCACGCCACGGGCTGACGTCGGCGGCGAAGCCGAGGGTCAGCCCGGCGATGATGGCCTGGGCGACGGCGGCCATGACCAGCGTCAGGGTTGCCGGCGGAGTGGGAGAGAGCGTGGACCGTGGAGTCACCCTTCAGACGGTGGTGCCCGTCCATGAGAGTTCGATGAAGATCACGCGCGGTTTCGTTAAGAAGCGGCCGGCGGGACGACGAGGTCGAACCGCGCGCCCCCGGTCTCGGTCCGGCCGGCTTCGGCGCGGCCGCCGTGCTGGGTGAGCACCTGGTCGACGATGGCCAGCCCGAGCCCCGAACCGGGCAGCGCGCGGGCGGCGTCGGCCCGGTAGAACCGCTCGAACACGTGCGGCAGATCGGCGTCGGCGATTCCGGGGCCTTCGTCGTCGACGCGGAGCCGCACCGCGTCCGGCGTCACCGACATCGTGACTTGGACGGTTCCGCCGGGTGGGGACCACTTCGCCGCGTTGTCCAGGACGTTCAGCACGGCGCGCTCGAGGGCGGACGGCCGGGCGAGCACTTCGGCGTCGGTCAGCTCGGCGGTGAAGGACACCTTCGGCCACCGCGTCCGGGTGCGTTCGAGCGCCGAGCCGACGACGTCGGCCAGTGCCACCCGCTCGGCCACTTCGGTGGGCCGTTCCCCGGTCGAGAGGTCGACCAGTTCGCCGATCAGCGCGGTGAGCTCGACGGCCTGGGTGTCGAGGTCGGCCAGCAGCCGCGTCCGGTCTTCGGCCGACAGCTGCCGCTGCGGGGTGGCCTCGGCGTGGATGAGCAGCTCGATGTTGTTGCGCAGGCTCGTGAGCGGGGTGCGCAGTTCGTGGCCGGCATCCTCGACCAGCCGCCGCTGCTCGTCACGGGACCGGCCGAGCGCGCCGAGCATCGCGTTGAACGCCGTGGCCAGGCGGCCGATCTCGCCGGCCGCGGTGACGTCGATGGCCGCCGACAGCTCCTGCGTGCGAGCCACGTTCTCGGCCGCGAAGGTGAGGTCGTCGACCGGCTGGAGCGCCGACCGGGCGATCGCCCGGCCGACCACCGTGGCGCCGAGCACTCCGGCGGCGGACACCAGGAGCAGCCAGAAGCCCAGCCGGCCCAAGGCGTCCTCGACGTCTTCGGAGTCTTGGGCGACCTGGACCGTGCCCCCGTCGGACCGCGGGGCCGTCCACACGCGGAACTGGTCCTCGTCGCGGTGGACGTTGGTCGCCCGGTTGCGGGAGAACGGCGCTTCCGGCGGCGGGGGCGGGAGTTCCGGGATCGCGCCCGCGACTCCGGTGACCGTGCCGGCGGCCGAGCTGAACTGGACGGTCAGGCCGTTGTTCCGGTCCGCCCCGGGTTTGGTGGTGGTGGAGCGCAGGGTCGAAAGCGCTTCCGCCGGCGAGGAGGCTTTCGCGGCGAGCTGGGCGTAGGACTGCAGCCGGGCGTCGAACTGGTCGTAGAGGTCGGCCCGCGTGAGGCCCCAGGAGATCGCCGACACCGTCACGACGGCGAGCGCGACCGCGGCGGCGACCAGGACGCCGAGCCGCGCGCGCAGCGAGAGCTGCTTCCACCGGGGGCGTTTCACAGTGGTTCCTCGCGCAGCACGTAGCCGACCCCGCGCACGGTGTGCAGCAGCCGGGGCTCGCCGTCGGCCTCCAGTTTGCGTCGCAGGTAGCTGACGTAGACGTCGAGGCCGTTGGAAGCGGTGCCGAAGTCGTAGCCCCACACGTTCTCGAACATCACGGTCCGCGTGAGCACGATCCGCGGGTGGCGCAGGAACGTCTCGAGCATGGCGAATTCGGTCCGGGTCAGGTGCAGGGGACGGTGGCCGCGGAACACTTCCCGCGTCGCGGGGTCCAGGGCCACGTCCGCGAACCGCAGCGCCGCGGGCGCCGCCGGTGCGGGCGGGGTGTGGTACCCGGTGCGGCGCAGCAGAGCGCGCACCCGCGCCAGCAGCTCCTGCAGCGCGAAGGGCTTGACGAGGTAGTCGTCGGCACCTGCGTCGAGCCCGGCCACGCGGTCGGTCACGCCGGTCCGGGCGGTCAGCATGAGGACCGGCACGGTGTTGCCTTCGGCCCGCAGCACCCGGCACACCTCCAGGCCGCCGAGCACCGGCATGGTGACGTCGAGCAGCACGCCGTCGGGCGCTTCGGCGCGGACCAGGTTGAGCCCGGCCGCTCCATCGCCGGCGACGGAGACGGTGTAGCCCTCGAAGCGCAGGGTCCGCGACAGCGAGTCCTGCACGGCTGTCTCGTCGTCGACGATCACCAAGTGCACGCGGTGTCCCTTCGTCCGGCCGGTGATGACACAGGGTAACTGTAGTTGAGAGCGGCGTGGGGGCGCGCAACTCTCATCGAACATTAACGTTCGACGGGGCCGGGCGCGGTTTTCCGGCGTTAACCTCGCAACAAGGGTTGTCCGCCACGGAGGAGGAAAAGATGAGTGAGAACCCGCCCGGCTCGACACTGCCCACGGACACCGCCGGCGGGATCCGCTGCTCGGATGCGGAACGTGAGCAGGTCCGGGCCGTGCTCTACGCGGCGGCCGGCGAAGGCCGGTTGACGATGGACGAGGTCGAAGACCGCCTGGTCCGGATCGGGGAAAGCCGCTTCCGGCACGAACTCGCCACGCTGACCGCGGATTTGCCCGCCCCCTCGCCGGAGCCGGCGCAAGGATGGCGGCCGATCATCACCGCTGTCCGCCGGAACCTCGCCGCCGACCTCGCGGTGCTGCTCGGGCGTGCTCCCGAACCGGCCACCGGCCGCCGTCGGCTGCTGATCATCGCGACTGTCCTCATCGGACTCGTGATCGCCGCGGCGATCGTTCTCGCCGCTGTGCACGGCTTCGGTGGAGACGGGTTCGAGCACCACGCGATCGACGCCGGCGAGCACGGTCACGGCTGACGCCCCCGTTCTCGATCGGTGTTCGGAAATCCCGTTGCGGCACAGCAGGGCGGAGAGCATCACGGCGAGCAAGAGCCAGTCGCGGACGTTCCCCTGGGTGAGGACGGCCACGGCGGTCCGGTCTCCTGGCGGCGGTCGGGGTCAGGCGTCGACGATCTGCCACTGCTGGTTGGTGCCTGTGTTGGCGGCCCACGCGATCACCCGGGCGCCGTCGTTCGCCGAGCCGCCTTCCACGTCCGCGCAGAGGCCGGTGCGGACGTTGACGAGCCGGTAGTAGCCGTCACCGGTGTCGGCGAGCTTCCACCACTGGTTGTCGGTGCCGGTGTCCTGCGCCTGGTCCAGCTGGGTGCCCTGGCCGGCTCCGCTCGGGCTGTCGAGCAACCGGCCGCTGTTGCGGTTGACCAGGCGAACCGAGCCGTCCGGATTGGACAGACGCTGCCACTGCTGGTTGGCGCCACCGGACCAGGCCCACTGGACGACCTTGACGCCGTCGGCCGTTCCGTTGCCGGTGACGTCGAGAACCTTGCCGCTGCGCCGGTTGACCACCCTGACGTACCCGCTTTGCGGGGGCTGGGACAGGGAGACGGTGATGTCGGTGCGCCGGTCCGCCGTCAGGGACACGACTCTTGCGTAGCCGCCGAGGGGCGAGGTGGTGACGGGCGCGGAGGTGGTCACCGACGTCATGCCGCGGCGGCTGATCAGCGTGACGTCCTGGTCGATCGCCGACGTCACGGACAGCGCGGCCGTGCGGGCGGACAGGTCCCAGCCGAGACTGTGGACGCGGATCCGGCCACGCGCCCGGATGCCGGTGATCGAGCCCTTGGCCAGCTGCCCGGGCAGGGCCGGCAGGATCTCCAGCACGCCCGGCCGGGAGTAGAGCAACGCCTCGGCCAGCACGCCGGGTATCGCGTGGGCGGCATCGGCGTTGTAGGTCTGCAGGTTCGGGTTGTGCGACGTCATCAGCGACCGGAAGATCATGGTGTTGCCGAGGATCTTGCGGAGGTTGGCGTAGACCTTCCCGCCGTCCTTCAGCCGGGCGGCGGCCAGCGCCCGGTGCAGGCTCCCGTGGGCGGACAGGTTCTCGTCGCCGCGCAGTTCCAGTGCCCGCAGCGCGGGGGCGATCAGCTCGGGCCGGGTCTCGGGGTTGATCTCGTGCAGCGGCCAGGCGCCGTACAGGTGCTGGACGTGCCGGTGGTTGTAGTTGTCGTTGAGGCTCGGCCAGGACCACTCCGCCAGGGCGTTGTCGCCGTTGATCCGGTACGCGGGCAGTTTCCCGAGCAACGCCGTCCAGCGCTGGACGCCCTGGCCGCTGCCCTGTTCCACGCCGAGCGCGTTGGCCGCGGAGATGGCGGCTTGGAGGGCGTGCTTGCCGGCCGTGATGTCACCGGTGGCGTTGACGGAGTGCAGCACACCGGTGTTACCGGGCGCGTTCTCCATCGAGAAGGACGGGACGAACACCACCTTGCCGCTGGAGTCGGTCCGGGTCAGGAAGTCCTCGTAGAACAGCGCCAGTTCCATGAGCGCGGGGCCCAGCTTGTCCCGCAGGAACGCCTGGTCGCCGCTGACCTCCCAGTACTCGAGGAGCGGGTAGAGCAGCCAGTCGGCGCCGCCGGTCCAGGTCTGGCCGGGGAAGCCGGCGTCGAAGTGGAGCATGTGCCCGTACTCGCCGTCGGTCCGGGACGGGGCCAGGAAACCCCTTGCGCCGTAAAGGTTCCGCGCGTTGGTGCGCCACTGGGCGAGCTGGCTGAGGATGAGGGTGAAGTACCCCTGCATGGCCTCGGGGGTGTCGAGGATGTTGCCGCCGGCGACCTGGAGGTTGATGTTGGCGTCGGTGGTGAAGTCGTCGGCCCAGGCGCCGGTCCACGTGCCGGTCCAGATTCCCGTCAGCCGCGGCGGCAGGATCCCGCTGGAGCTGATGAAGAGGTATCGCCCCGAGTCGTAGAGCCGCTCGAGCAGTGCGAGGTCGATGACGCTCTGGTTGGTGTTCTGCCGGGCGATCAGCTGGCTGACCGGCAGTGCGCGGTCGGCGGCGGAGACGTCGAGGTCGAGCCGGGAGCGGTCGTACCAGGCGGTGTGGATCGCGGTGTGCCGGGCAAGCAGTGCGGTGTAGTCGGTGTCGACCGCGGCCAGCGCCGCGTGCAGTGGCTGGGAGTCCCACGCGTTCGGCGTCTCGTACCGGTCGAGCTTGGTGAGCAGCAGCAGCCGCGACGCTCCGGACACGACGATGGTGGCTCCGCCGGCGGAGATGGTGCCGCCGGTCGGGACGACGCGCGTGACGCCTTCGTAGCCGAACGCGCCTTGCCCAGCGGGATAGGTGCCGCGCAGGTTCAGGTAGCCGGAACCGTTGCCGAGGGTGGCCCGGGTCGCGAAGCCCACGCTGCCTGGCACGCCGTCCAACGCGGTGTTCACGCTCAGGGTCGCGTCGATCGTCCGGCCGGGTGCCGGGATCAGTTCGTGGACGATCACGCGGTCGGCGCGGGAGACGAACGCCCGGCGGGTCCACGTGCCGTTGCCGTCGGTCCAGCCGGTGGTGACCTCGCCCGTGCGGAAGTCGGTCACGCGGCCGTAGTCGTTGGCCGTGGTCATGGCCGGCGTCGCGATCCGGAGTTCGTACGCCGGGTGGTAGGTCTGGGTCCAGCGCAGCGCCCAGCCGGCCGCGAAGTCCCGGTTCGCACCGGCGTAGTCACCGGCGAGCGCCTTGTCCCGGACGCCCTGCAGGCGTCCCGAAATCACCGGCGGGGTCAGCGATCGAGAGCCGTTGGGCAGGACGAGGCGGTGATGGTTGAAGATCACCTTCTCCAGCGTCGGCGCGCCGTACAACGTGGCACCGTACTCACCGTTGCCGGTCAGGAAGCCGTCCGTCCAGGACGTCGCCGGGCCGGTGTCGTGGATACCCCGCTCGGGCAGCGTGATCTGCGATGACAGGGCCGCCGCCCGGCCGGACAGCAACCCACCGGGCAGGGCCGCGGCCCCGGCGGTCAACGCGGCGGCGGTGAGGAAGCGCCTGCGGTCGATGGGCAGGTCCATAACGCAAACTCCTTTGTCCGGCAGCCGTCCCTCGTCGCGCTTCGTCCTGTCCTGGCCCGCAGAAGGCCAGGACATGTGATGGATTTTCGGCTGTCGATCTCGCCGGTGTCCATACCCGGAAGCGTCGGCGCGACCAAATGCCGCCGAACAGCCCATATTTCGACCGGCATCCGGTGACGAAGACGGAGGCGGAGACGTGTCCCCAGTCAGGAGACATATGACGTCTCGCTCCTGCGCGTCCGCGCTCGGCGGCACAGTGCGGTCGAGATGTCACCAGGTCACCGGTTAGCGAAGTGACGCCGTGGATCGGCGCGACGAGTCGACCGGGACGATCGAAGAGCGGATCCACGCGGCGGTCCGGTCGGCCGTCGCGGGGCAGGAGCCCCGGCTCGACGACACCGGTGCTGCGCAGAGGTGTCTACCTGTACGGCTCTCCGCTGACCAGTCCGGCGTTCACCCTCGAAAGCTTGCCACTCCGATGGCGAACGATGAGGCGTCTGCTGATCGGTCTCACGAGTCGCGGGACAGGTATTCGGTCCAGCCGCGCGCTGCCTGCAGCAGTGATTCGGGGGAAGCATCGTCGAAGGCGCGCAGCTTCAGGAAGTGCTGTGTGATCGTCAAGCCGAGGATGCCGCTCACGGTGATCAGGGCGCGCAGGTGTGCGTCGTCGCCCTCCAGTGACCTGGCGAGGTTGTCGACGCGTTCGTCGAGGTAGGACCGCATCGTGTCGGCGGCTTCGGGCACCGTGAGCATGGACCGGACGAGTGCGGTCGTTTCCGGGGGCAGTTCGCGCAGCCGGTTGGCGAGGACCTCCAGCAGGTGCTCGGCGGCGATCTTGGCGTCATCGCTGGGCAGTTGAACGGCTGTGGTGAACAGGGCTGCCTTCGAGCCGTAGTGCTGCATCACGAGCGAGGCGTCCACTCCCGCCGCGGCGGCGATGCCCCGGATCGTCGCGCCCTCGAAGCCCCGGGTCGCGAATTCCTGCCGGGCGGCGTCGAGGATCCGCTGGGCGGTCCGGGCGCGTTTGGCGGCGCGGGAAGTCTCGGTCATGACTTCACTCTACAGGCGTTGAGTGATTCGTGTACCGTCTCGCTCAACGGTGGTTGAGCGGACTGCCCGGACCCGGGAGGCCTGGCGTGGCACTGATCGCGATCGAAGAACACTGGAACCTGCCCGAGCTCACGTCGGCGGTGCAGGCGCTCCCGGAGGACCGCGGTGACGCGAGCGTTCTGTTCGACGAGCTGGGCGACAACCTCGAGCGTCTCGACGACCTCGGCGACGCCAGGATCGCGGCGATGGACGCCCAGGGCGTCGACGTGCAGATCCTCTCGCTGGCGCCACCCGGGACACACCCGCTGGAGCCCGCGGACGCTGAGCAGGCGGGCCAACGACATCGCCGCCGAGGCCGTCAGCCGGCACCCCACGCGGCTGCGGGCCCTCGCCACCCTGCCGATGGCGGATCCGGCGGCCGCCGCCGCGGAGCTCGAACGCGCTGCCGGTCTCGGGTTTGTCGGAGCGATGGTCTACGGGCGGACTGGCGAGACGCCGCTGGACGACCCGCGCTACGGCGACCTGTTCGCCACCGCCGCGGCCCTGCGGCAGCCGATCTTCATCCACCCGCAGATCCCCTCGCGCACGGTCTGTGAAGCCGTCTACAGTGGCTTCGATCCGATGACCGGCCTGGCCTTGGCGACGTTCGGCTGGGGTTGGCACCTGGAGGCGGCGCTTGCCGCCTTGCGCCTGATCGTCCGCGGCACCTTCGATCGCCACCCCGGCCTGCAGCTCGTGCTCGGCCACTGGGGCGAACTGCTGTTGTTCTCGACCGACTACCCCTTCCAGAAGCCGGCCAAGACGGACATCGAGAAGTTCCTCACCGAGTTCCCGACCGACGAAGACCGCGACAAGTTCACCGCAGGCAACGCCTGCTCCCTGTTCGGCATCGACATCACATCACGGACGGAACAGCAGTGATTCTGCAAGGAAATGGCTCACCCACCCGCGCGGTCGTTCTCGGCGGCGGCGGTACCGTCGGTGTCGCTTGGCAGACGGGCCTGCTCGCCGGGCTGCGCGAAGCCGGTGTCGACTTGTCGGAAGCCTCGTCGATCGTCGGAACCTCCGCGGGATCCCTGGTCGGTGCGCTGCTGTCGAGTGGCCGCGACGTCACCGACGCGCTCGCCGTCCTGGCAGCAGTGGGGCACAAGCTGGACTTCGCCGTCCTGGCGGCGGGCGAGGAAAGCTTCCTGAGTGCGTCGCGCCAAGCCGCCCTCGCCGCCGACCCGCGGCAAGCGCTGCGAGCGATCGGCTCCGCTGTGCGGGAAGCAACGACCACGCTCACCGAAGACGACTACCTCGGCCTGCTCGACATCCTCGACGGTGTCGCCTGGCCTCCCGGGTTTCGCTGCACGGCGGTCGACTCCGGCACCGGCGAACTTGTCGTGTGGGGGCCGGAATCCGGGGTGCCGCTGCGGCACGCCGTCGCCGCCAGTTGCGTCGTACCGATGCTGTTCCCCGCCGTCACCATCAACGGAAACCGCTACATGGACGGCGGTCTCGTGAGCCACCTGAACGCCACGGCGGCGCCACCGAGCGACGTTCTGGTGGTCGTGTCCTGCCATCCTCTCGGAGGGCACGGTGGCGCGGCCGACAGCGATCGATCCGCTTCGACGATCAGGGCGGACGCCGAAATGGCCCAGCTGCGCGAAAACACCCGGCTGGTGGCCGTCGAGCCTGATTTCGGCGACCTTGAGGCACCGGTGAAGATGCTGGACCCGGAGACCGCCGGCCGGGCTCTCCACATCGGCAGGCGCCAGGCCGAACGCGAGGGGGCAGCGATCCGGGCCGCCTGGGATGTATGAAACGATTCAACCCGTCTTCGGACTCCGCGGTCGACGCGCGGCCGTCGAGCTGCGGCTGCGGGTGAAATCGCCGGGTGCGGTGAAGGGCTGCTTCGACGACGCCTGGTGGCCACGCTCGCGGGAACCGGTCGCGGAATTCAGCGCCCTGGTCACCGCGCTCGCCGCGACTCAGGCCCGGACCGGGAGGACGTCGGACGCTTCCGGCAGCTGGAGCGGTGGCTGCGGTCCTACGCCCCGGAAACCCTGTTCGACGCCACCGGCCGGCTCGTCCCGGAGCTGGCAGCGCTCGCTCCGCTGCATCGGCTCGACATCCCGCCCTGGCACCGTACGCCGTCGCCGTGCCGGCGCCCGGTGTCGTGCACCACGGAGACACCGGCTACCCCGGGCTGTGCACCAGCTGCTGCACGGCCGCCCCGAGCCGGGCCGCTTCCACGTCCGCGGTTACACCGACCAGGGCACCACCACGCCGTTCGCCATGGTCGTGCTCACCGGATGAGCCGCTACCACCTCGTCCTCGAAGCACTGCGCAGGTCCGCGCGGGTGCCCGAGGGCGGGGCGGCGCCGGCCGAGCACGGTCACGCGATGCCGGCCCGCCACCGCGGCTACATCCGGGAACACTTCGAGGACACGCCGGAAACCCGGGGCTGGACGTGGGCCGGCTGAGCGGAAGCCGGGTCAGCTCGGGACGGAGGGCTCGCTTTCGGGGGTCCGGGTGGCGAAGCCCCCGGCCCGGGGCGAAGCCCCGGTTGTCACAGCCTGCCCTCTGGCGCGGTGAGGCCGTCGGCGGGGTTCAGCCCGAGGATGGCGAGCAGCCTGGCGCAGTCGCCGGCGTCGTCCGCCGCCGACGCGACCACGCGGGCACCACGCCGGCGTTGCTCGCGGCTGAGGGCGAACGGGTCCGGCTGCCTCGGCGGTGCCACCTTCGGCTGCCTCATCCGCGTGGGGACACGAGAGGTGCGGTTCGCCGGGGACCCGGCGCGCACGGTGTCGCAGTGATCATCACAGCCCTCCGTCCGGTCCGGCCACTTCGGGGTGGCACCGCCGAGGTCCGGGGCGGACATCACCGAGGATAGCCCCGGCGGGCCCGGTCGGGGCGTCGGCGAACGGGTGGGGCCCGGTGGCCCCGGGCCATCGCGTGCACGGTCTCGT
Organism: Amycolatopsis mediterranei; assembly: GCF_026017845.1. NCBI lineage: Bacteria > Bacillati > Actinomycetota > Actinomycetes > Pseudonocardiales > Pseudonocardiaceae > Amycolatopsis > Amycolatopsis mediterranei. The sequence continues at coordinate 6,484,387 of NZ_CP100416.1, read as the reverse complement.
GCAACGGTGCCGGCCGTGTTCCGGGCGGAAGGCCGAACCGCACCCGCGGGTCTCGCCCGCGCCGTCGTCGATCGCCGCAGTGCGCGATCCTCACGCGCACTGTTCAGGGCGTCCGCGGACCGGTCGTTCGCCGGCCGGCTGCGCGGCCACGGCGATGATGTCCCGCTCGTCGACCCAGTGCACCAAGGCCGCCGGGCCGTCGTCGGCGATGACGGGGACGCGAGCGCCTCCTGGCCCGAACTCGGGCCGGCCGGCGATGGCGCCGGTCCGCGGCGAGCGTGGATCCGGACCGGCGTAGGTGACGCGCCACTTCCCGACGCTGAACGCGATCTGGCGCCGAGGTGGGCGGAGAGCGGCATCGTCCACTGGCGCGATACCGTCCGGGTTCCGGGCAGTCATCCGTCGTCTCCTCGGCCGTGGGTGCATTCCGCGCAGCGCGGGGAACGGGGAGCACGCCGAGGTCTGGGGCGGTCCGGACAGCCTAGGCGTCCTACGCCATCCACCAGAACCGAATCCCCCGGATGAGGGACCTCGAATGGAGGCGACGGTTCCGCCTCCGGTCGGCGCGCCAGATCGTTTGCCGTGCGACGCCTCTGGCCGCGGACGTCGCCGAAGCCGGCTCAGCCGTCGTGGACAGCCACCGGTCGTCGCCCCGGCACCGGGTCGGAGCCACCTCTCTCGGCAAGAGTCGTCGAGGCCAGCTCCGCCACGAGCGCGGCCGGTGAGCCGGCACCGGCGAACAGCGCCCGTTGGCGTGCCGCGCCGGTTTCCCCGGCCCGCACCGCGGCGAGCTGCTGCTCGATCGTCGCGAAGTCCCCGTTGGCCTCCAAGGCCGGCCGGACGTACTCCAAGAGCCGGCCGACGAGCACGTGCTGCGGGAGGACCTGCCCGGTGCCGGGGTCGACGCCGTCGCCGGGGTAGCCGCCGCGCGCCGCGGCGGTGAGCGATGCGACGACCAGCGCGGTCCGGACCGGCCGGGACGCGACGCCGGCCCGGGCCTCCGCGAGGATCGTGACCACGAGGGCGCGGGTCAGCCCGGCGAGCAGCACCGCGTCTTCGGCCGTCAAGCCGACGTCCGCGATGCGGATTTCGACCGTCGGGTACTTCGGCGAGAGCCGGGCGTAGAAGTAGACCCCGGTTGCGTCCAAGGCCTCACCACGGCGCACCGCGCCGTCGACGCTCGCGGCGTAGGCGGTCGCGTCCGGCCAGTCCAGCGGCGGGTTCGCGGTCGGCCAGCGCGACCACAGCGGGTACCGGCCGCTGGCCCACCCGGAGTCCTCGTCGTGGGAGAGCGGCGAATTGGCGCTGATGGCCAGCAGCGGGGCGAGCCAGGGGCGCAGGCCGGCCAGGACCCGGACGCCGAGTGCCGGGGACGGGATGCCGACGTGCACGTGGCAGGCGCACGTGCCGGCTTCGGGGAGGAGTGCGGGGTACCGGGCGGCCAGGGCGCGGTACCGGGGTTCGGCGGTGACGCCGGGCAGACCCGGCAGATCGCCGCACGGGGGTGTCCCGGACGCCAGCACCAGGCACCCGGCCTGGCCGGCCGCGTCCGCCACGAGCCGGCGCAACCCGAGCAGCTGCGCCCGGATTCCGTCGAGCCCGGTGTGGATCCCGGTGGCGGTTTCGATCTGGAACCGCAGGAACTCGGGCATCACGGCGGGTTCGCCGTCGAGCAGCTCCAGCACCCGGGGGGCGGCGAGCGCCACCCCGCCGGTCGCCGGGTCCGCGAGGACGAACTCCTCCTCTACGCCGAGGGTGAGATCGTTCCTTTCCGGCAGGGAAAGTCGCACGTGCACGGCCGGGCTCCGTCCCTCGTTGGATCGCCAGTCTCACCGGCTCGCCCGGCCCTGCGTAGGGCCTCAGGTCATCCATCGGGGAACTTTCGGCCCTTCGGCGGGGACCGGCGGAGCACAGACCCGGAGCGCACAAGGCGATCGGGGTCGTCCTCCGCATTTCCCGTTTGTGTTCCAGTGGATGCACGTGAATGTTCCCGCGCGTTCCGCGCCCTGGACTACCGGTACGGCGGCGGGTACTGCCACGCCCCGCTTGCGGCGCTCGCCTCGTGGACGGTTCTGCCGCGCGAGGGATCCGTTCCGCCGCGCGTGCGGCGACAGCTGTGCCGCGGCCAACGTCAGCTACCGGCGCGGTCGTCTGCACCGGCACCGCGGCTCGGTCGACGACGCGCTGGCGGAGTTCGGTCGGGGACAGGACGCGGCAGCGCGGGGGCGTCGGCCCGGGCGCGGGTCATCCTTTCGATCAACCAGGCGTGGGCCTGGGCGATGCGGGCGAACGAAGCCGCCGCCTTCCAGCACCTGGGCCAGGCGATCGACGCGTTCCCCGCCGCCGTGGCGGCGGCGCCCTGGACGCGGTTCTTCGACGCGACCGACCTCTCCGCCATGACCGGGACGGTCCGGGTCGAACTCGCGTGCACCGTGGATCGCCGTCACGCGGCCCTCGCCATCCCGTTCCTCGACGACGCAGTGGCCGCCTACGGGCCGGAGGTGAGCAGAAGCCGTTCGCTGACCCAGATCATGCTCGCCCTCGCCCACGCCGTCCGGCATGACACCGAGGCGGCCGCACGGGTGGGGACCGAGGCCATCCGCGTCGCACGCGAGATCCGGTCGGTGCGCGCGACGGGGCGCCTGCAGCCGCTGGAGGCCGCGCTCCGGGCCGGGCCGGCCGGGCGCTGCTGACCCGGATCGCCGAGTTCCGGGCGGGAGGCGGGGCACGTCCCGGCCGGCTGAGCCCGGGGGCCGTCACGGCGGTGCGGTGGATGCGAGAAAGGTTCCTTCGGCCCTCGGGCCGGGGGCGGGTGGCCCTGGGCAGGCCGTCGCCGAAGTGGACACGATGGCCGGAGGCAGGACGCCCGCGTCGCAGACCCGGGCCGGCCGGGGAGAGGACAACGCATGCAGATCCAGATCAGCACGGATCGAACGGTGCCCGGCGGCGAAGAGCTGATCCGGCACTTCGAAGGGGAGCTGGCCGCCCAGTTGTCGCGGTTCAGCGACCACATCACGCGGCTGGAAGTCCACTTCAGCGAAGAGTCCGCGGCCGCCGACGGAATGGACCGCCGCTGCGTGCTCGAGGCCCGGCCGACCGGACGGCGGACGGTGGCCGTGAGCCACCACGCGGGTTCGGTCGCCGAGGCGTGCCGGGGTGCCGTGCACAAACTGGAGAGCGTGCTCGAAGGCGTGTACGGGCGGAGGGACCACCACAAGGGCGGGGACTCCATCCGGCACCAGGGCGGGAGTGCGGGATCATGACCGTCCACAATGGACAGCGTTTGTCCGGCGAGCCGATCGTGCCGTCCGTCGTCATCGACTTCCCGCGCCCGCGCCCGTTGCCGTCCCACCGGTACCAGGATCTCACGATCACCGTGGAGAGGTTCAGCGGCACGTTGGTCGCGACCGTGGACGGCGAGGCCGACCTCTGCACGGCACCGATGCTCCACGACGTCCTGGAAGCGAGCTTGGGCCTGACGCCGCAGCGGATCGTCGTGGACCTGTCACTCGTCCGGTTCCTGAACACCGCCGGGGTGCAGGTGCTGCTCGACGCCCACCGCCGGGCCACCCCGGGCACCGACTTGCGGCTGGTGGCCACGACGCGCGCGACCCTGCGGCCGCTGCGGCTCACTCGCGCGGACGAACGCCTGGTCGTGCACACCTCGCGGGCAGCGGCCATCGCGGCGCCGCGTTGGGCGGCGGCGGACACCGGCTGACCGCGGGACCCCGGTTTTCGCCTGCCTGGCCACACTTGCGTGAAAAGCGGCGGCTCGGCTCCCGGTTCGCTCGTCGTCCACCGGTGCCCGCCTTCGCTCGCGGCGCACGGGGTGCACCGTCATGGAGCGCCGGGGTCCGGGGTGCGGTCTTCCGGGCTGGAACGGGAAACCCCGGTCACGGTTCGCCCGGGCGAGTGGTTCTCCGGCCGGGTGGCCAGGCTTCGCACACCCGAGCTGAAGACGGCGAGCAGGGGCACGGCCAGCAAGGCGCCCACGATGCCGGCGGTGACGAGCCCGATGGTGAGGGCGAGGACCACGGCCAGGGGGTGCAGCCGGACGGCGCGCCCGAGCAGCAGTGGCTGCAGGACGTGGCTTTCGAGCTGCATGACACCGACGACGACGGCGAGCACGATGACGGCCGCCCACACGCCGTTGGCCACCAAGGCCACGAGGACGGCGATCGCGCCGGCGATCACCGAGCCGATGACCGGGACGAACGCGCCGAGGAAAACCAGCGCGCTCAGCGGAGCCGCCAACGGGACCCCGATGATCACCAGGCCGAGGCTGATCCCCGCGGCGTCGACGAGCGCGACGGCCGCCGTGCCGCGGATGTAGTGCGCCAGGGTGGTGAACCCGCTGCGCCCGGCGACGTCGACGCGGTTGCGCAGGCCGGCCGGCACCGCTCGGAGCACGAACACCCAGATCACGCGGCCCTGGGCGAGGAAGAAGATCAAGCAGAACACGGCGAGCAGGGCCTCGGCGAGCAGTTCTCCCACGGTCACCGCCGTGGTGAGCGCACCCGACGCGATCGCCGACTTGTTGCGGCCGAGCGTGGCGGTCAGGTTGCCGAGCATTTCGTCGAGCTGGACCTGGCTCAGGTGCAGCGGCCCGGTGCGCAGCCAGGTGTGCAGGTCGGTCAGGCTCGCGGTGACCTGGTCGATCAGCGCGGGCATGCCCACGGTGACGCTGATGACCACGAACGTCACCACGCCGCCGGCCACCCCGATTCCCCCGACCAGCACGATCGCGGCCGCCAATCCGCGGGGGACCTTCTTGCCCGCCAGCCAGGAAACGGCCGGGGAGAACAGGCCCGCCAGCAGCAGCGCCACGGCGACCGGGACCAGCACCGAGGCCAGCTTGACGGCCACGAAGCCCACGACCGTCAGGGCACCCGCCACGATCAGCGAGCGCCAGGCGACGGCGGCCGCGACCCGGAGCCCGTAGGGAACCGCGGACAGCACCTCTTCGGAGGATTCGCGCTTCGGGCTCACCGGCCGATCGGCTGTCATGAGCCGCCGCCTTTCCGTGGTTCGTCACCCGTCCCGGCGAGGACGTGACCGGGCCCAGCGTGCCCCTGATGTCTCCGCGCCGCCGAGCGGCGAACGGCCGGACGCCACCGTGTGCGAGCCGACGTGAACCACCCCGGCGACCAGGACACCGCCGAGCCGTTGACCTTCCTCATCGAGGACGACCTCGCCGCGTTCGCGCCCGGCGGCCTCATCGTCGACGTCTCCTGCGACGAAGGCATGGGCTTCGGCTGGGCCCGTCCCACCACGTTCGCCGACCCGTCGCGGTGACGAAACCGTCCGCCGCGCCATCGAGATCCGCGACGGCGTCGTCCGGAATCCCGCCGTCCTGGCCTTCCAGCACCGCGCGGCGGAGTACCCGCACGTCGTGGAGCAGGGACGCACGGCCGGTTCGCCCCCGACCGTGTCGCCCCCGTCCCACACTCTGCGCAGTCGTCGTGTACGTTGAGTGTTGACCGAGAGCATTTCGTGCGCAAGTGATCGAACCTGCGCCGTCCTCGGCCCCAGTTCGGCCGGTAGTAAACAGCCGGAGACGGGAGCACCGACATGTCGTCGGGCCCGAACACCCTCGCCGCCCAACCGGTCACCGAGCCCCGGCTACGGCTGAAACCAGCGGGACCCGCCACCGGGCACGTCGACGGTGCGTGGTGGCCCCGGACCCGCGAGCTGACCGCCGAACTGCCCGCCCTGCTCGCGGTACTGGCCGCTCGGCTGGGCCGCGTCGACCGGGTCACCTACCACCTCGGCGACTGGCCGGATCCGCCCCGCCGCGTCACCTGCGACGGCAGCGGCGTCCGGCTCGAGGGATTCCGATCGCAGCCGTCCGGCAGCTTGACGGTGATCGGCTGGGGCCGGCACCGGACAACCCTGCTGGTCGTCCCCCCGGAAACCAGCCCCGACGCCGCACAGCAGGCCCTCACGGCCGCCGCGGACCCGGAAAACACCGGCCACAGCACGGATCTGCCGGCCGCCAACGGGCAAACGCCGACCGGCAGCGGCGCGCCACTGCCCTCCTGAACCGCGCTGCCACCCCCGAAAGGACCCGCGATCAGCACTCCCACGCTCGACAGTTCGCTGTTCAGCCACCCCATCGCCGAGCGAACAAGGCCCGGGGCGCTCACCGCCGCCCAGGACGACCGGTACGGGAGCCTGTTCCGCCAGCCGGTGTACACCCCGGCACCGCCCACCGGAGCCGAAACAGCACCCAGCCCGCAACGGCGCCCCGGCGCGGGGGAGTACGACCCGTCCGGACGCCGCGCCGGCCGATGACACCCGACCGGGCGTCGGCTTCCGCCGTCATGACAGCCGGGCCCGGCGCGAAACCGGGCGGCGCCGTCACCGAGACCGGCGGCACGGCGATGGTTGCGTGCGTGGCCTGTCAGCATGCCCGGCACACGCATGACCTCGTCGCACGCCGGTTCTGCACGGCGACTGTGGCGGGTGGCTTCAACCGCGGATGCGTCTGCGTCGGTGGGCACGACGAACCCGAGAAGGAAACATGACCACGGAAGCCGCCTTCGCGTCCCGGTACGACCTGCGCGTCAAGCTGGTGCGAGATGTCCTGAAAGAGAACACGAAGTTGTCGGACACCGCCTGCCGGGCCCTCGCTGTGCAACTGCTGCACACCATGGACACGATTCCCGAACAGCTGCGGTGAACGACCGGCGTGCGCCGGTGGGGCGGAGAATCCCTCAGCCTCCGTTCCACCGGGTTAGGCCGCCGTCGGCGGGCTACCCCCACATGATCGCCCCGGACCCTGGCGGACAGGTACGTCAGCAGGAAGATGACACGTACGTTGCCACGGCCGCCGAAGGCGGCGGAGCCGATGCTCGCGGGGGAGAAGTCCCGCACCGAAACCTTTCTGGTCAAGTTGTTCGCGGTGGTGCCGTTGCTGGCGCCGGCCGGGGCGGTGCCGTTCGCGTGGGGCTGGGGCCTCGGGTGGACCGATGTCGCCCTGTCGGTCGGGTTCTCCTTCCTGACGGGGCTCGGGGTGACGATCGGGTTCCACCGGCACTTCACCCACGGCGCGTTCAAGGCCGGCCGCGGCCTGCGGATCGCGCTCGCGGTCACCGGCAGCATGGCCATGCGGGGCCCGGTGATCGGCTGGGTCGCCGACCACCGCCGCCACCACGCCTACGCCGACCGCGACGGTGATCCGCACTCCCCGTGGCGCTACGGCACGTCCGCCGCCGCGCTCGCCAAAGGCTTCTGGCACGCCCACATGGGCTGGTTGTTCGACCGCGAGAAGACCAACGCGCAGCGGTTCGCCCCCGACCTGCTCGCCGACCGCGACATCGTCCGGATCGACCGCTGGTTCCCCGCGCTCACCGTGGTCACCCTGCTCAGCCCGGCACTGATCGGCGGCCTGGTGACGATGTCCTGGTGGGTGCGCTGACCGCGTTCTTCTGGGCCGGCCTGGTGCGGGTGGCGGTGCTGCACCACGTCACCTGGTCGGTGAACTCCCTGTGCCACCTGATCGGCGAACGGCCCTACGCCGCCCGCGACAAGTCCGCGAACCTCTGGCCGCTGGCCATCGCCTCGATGGGCGAGTCCTGGCACAACTGCCACCACGCCGACCCCACCGGCGCCCGCCACGGCGTCCGCCGCGGCCGGCTCGACGTGTCCGCGCGGCTGATCTGGCTGTTCGAGAAGCTCGGCTGGGCCACCGACGTCCGCTGGCCGAGGGCCGAACACCTGGCCCGCAAGCTCAACCCCGGTTACACCGCGGCCCCCCGCGGGTTCGGCAGGCCGGCGCGCGGATTGTTCACCGAGACGCCGGCACGCCGGCCCGGCGACGGGAGCCGGTCATGACTGCCGCGCAGCAGACGAGCGCTGGGCGGCCACCACTCTGAAGACCGCCGCGCCGAGCGGGCCGCCGACGCGGGCGAACAGGGAGCAACGGGCGCCGGGGCTACACTGGGCGCAACGCCCCGGACCTCGGCGATCCTGGTTTCCCGGCACGGCTTTCGGCCGGCGCCCGACCCGGACGGTGAGGCGCACGATGGTGGGACGTTCGGTGGTGGCCGTTCTGATCGGGCCCGTCAGCGCCCTGGCCGCGATCGGTGCCCTGACCTTGCCGGGTGACGTCCTGTTCGGCTGGATCCTGCTGGGAGCCGGCGCGGGGATCCTCGTCGCTTTCGGCGCTTCGCGGCTCCGGCGTGGGCGGGAGACGGCGAGCGGGCCCGATCTCCCGGTGGGCGCGGCCACGGCGGCGGCGTTCGTCACGGCGTGCCTGGTCCTCGCCGGCTTGCTCGCGACAGTGGGTGGAGTCCTGACCGCGACCGTCCCGGTCCTCCTCGTCGCCGGCGGACTGGGGGCCGGCTACCGCCACCGCGTTGCCCCGCCCACCGCACCCGAGCCCCACGACCGCCCGGCCCCGCGCCCCGTGCCGCCCGTCCCGGTGGCCGACCTGGCCACCGAGGACCTGTGCGTGGCGTGGCGGCGCAGTTACTTCCTCCTGATCCTCGCCACCGACGAGCCGGCGCGCCGGCTCGTCGTCCAGCGCCGGCAGGACTTCCTCGACGAGATCGAACGACGGGACCGCCGGGGGTTCCTCCGCTGGCTCGACAGCGGCGCCAAGGCCGGCAGCGATCCCAGCCCGTACCTGACCACGCGAAGCTGACCGACGGGGGAGGACGCACCATGTGGGTCGACGGCGCACTTCTGGCGTCGGCGGTGGCGGGCGACCGCACCGCGACGGGCGCGTTGCCGGGTCTGCTGCACCCGGGCGTGCTGCAGTGCTGCCGGGTCCGGCTGGGGGACCGGTGGCACCGCGACAGTGATACCGGTTCACCACGTCGAAGACCTCGAGCGGCGGCAGCGGCTGCACCACCTGCTCGGCCTGCTGGCGTCGCAGCAGCGCGACGTCGTGGTCCTGCGGGGCATGTTCGGCCTGTCCGCCCACGACAGGCCGCGGTGCTCGGGGTCGCCGGCCCGGGCGCGGTGCGGGTGAGCCAGCACCGGGCGCTGATCGCGCTGCGCCGGCACATCGCCGCCGCGCCGGTGCCGTGATGGCCCGGCGCGGCCCACGATTACGAGTACGGTGGGTGCCCGCAGCCGCGACAGCGGTGCTGATCCGGGCCTGGCTGTGTCCGAGCTGGTGTGGCGACGACGGACACCGACATGGGCGGAACCGGATGTGGAAACGCGGTGGCTGAGGTCGAAGTCTTGCGCGCGGGCGTGCTGGCCGCCCTGGGCGAGGTGGGTGCCGGCAGCGGTGTTGACGTCGTCGGCCGGGTGTGCCGGGCGTGTGTGCGCCTGTTGCCGGTGGATGGCGCGGCGGTCTCGATGATGGTCGATGCGGGGCACCGCGAGATCGTCTACGCCAGTGATGCGGTGAGCACGGCGTTGGCCGAGTTGCAGTTTTCCCTCGGTGAGGGGCCGTGTTTCGAGGCGTACGTCTTCGGCGGCCCCGTGCTGGTGCCGGATCTGGCGGCGGGATCGCCGCCGGCGTGGCCGGTGTTCGCGGCCGAGGCCGCGGCGCAGCCGGTGGCCGCGTTGTTCACGTTCCCGGTGCAGATCGGCGCGGTCCGGGTGGCGACCCTCGACACCTATCGGTCGACGCCGGGCTCGCTGAGCCCCGGCGAGCTGTCGACGGCCCTGCAGGTGGCCGACATCGCGGCGCTCGCCCTGTCGGGACTGCGCGCCGGAGGTGGTCGCTGGCTCGACGGGGACGGGCGGTGGATGGAGGGTGCGGGAATGCGGTACCGGGAGGTGCACCAGGCCACCGGGATGCTCATCGCGCACCTGGACCTGCCCGCGTCCGCCGCGTTGGCCCGGTTGCGGGCGTACGCGTTCGGGCACGGACGTTCCCTGCTCGAGGTCGCGGCCGACATCGTGGCGGGACGGCTGCGGTTGGACGAGGCGTTCGGTGGGGATTCACCATGAAGGCAGCTGACGAACCAGGAGATGGTGGGCATGGCCGACCGTGAACGACAGGTGACCCGGGCGTTCGTCGCGTTGGCGGACACGCTGGTCGACGACTACGACGTCGCCGACCTGCTGCACACGCTGGTGCGACAGTGTGTGGAGCTGCTCGACGTCGCCGCGGCCGGACTGACGCTGGCCGACGAGCGGGGCGGCTTGCAGGTGCTCGCGTCCTCCACCGAGCAGGCGCGGCTGCTGGAGCTGTTCCAGCTCGACATCGACGAAGGCCCGTGCATCGAGTGCTTCACCACCAGCACCCCGGTGCTGGTGGCCGACATCGCCGCGGCGGCGGGGCGGTGGCCGCGGTTCGCCGCCGAGGCGGCCAAGGACGGGTTCGCGTCGGTGCACGCGCTGCCCCTGCGGCTGCGCAAGCAGACGATCGGGGCGCTGAACCTCTTCGGGCAGAACCCGGGGGACCTGTCGGCGGACGACGTGGCACTGGCGCAGGGGCTGGCCGACACCGCGACCATCGGCATCCTCCACGAACGGGCCTTCCGCCAGGAGGAGATCCTCTCGGAGCAGTTGCAGACCGCGTTGAACAGCCGGGTGATCATCGAACAGGCCAAGGGCGTCCTCGCGGTCAGCGGGCAGCTGAGCATGGACGCGGCCTTCCGGGCGTTGCGCGGCTTCGCCCGGCGGAACAACCTCCGGCTCAGCGACGTGGCCCGCGCTCTGGCCGACCGCGAGCTCGCTCCCGCCGTCGTGCTGGCCCCCGCGGCGACGAGCCACTCTCCCTGACCCGGTCCGTTGCGGCGCCGGTGAAAGGGTGCCGAACGATCCGTCCCGCGGTGACCAACGGCCCTCGCGCCCCGGACGAGGTGCCGTGATGCTGGAGGCGGCCGACCGGCCTTCGACTCCAGGGAGTTCCCATGCGGTTCCGTGATCGCCGGGAAGCCGGCGAACGGCTGGCCCTGCGGTTGCGACCGCTGCGCGGCGACCGGGCGGTGGTGCTCGGCCTGTCCGAGGGCGGGCTGGTGGTGGCCGGCGAGATCGCCGACGTCCTGGGTGCCCCGCTGGACATCTTGCTCACCGGCCGGATCGAGGCCGCGGGGCCGCCGCCGACGACGCTCGGCGCCGTCGGCGAGGGCGGCTTGGTCGTCTGGGACCACGACGCCATCCGCCGGTTCGACATCGAGCCGGGTGAGCTGACCCGGCTCGCCGAGGACGCGCGAGCGGGCTTGGCCCGCCAGGTCGCCGTCTACCGGAGCACGGTCGCGCCGGTGTCCATCGCCGGCCGCACGGTCGTCCTCGCCGACGACGGCGCCGCCACCGGCACGACCGCGCACACGGCGATCCGCGTCCTGCGGGCCCGCCAGGTCCGCCGGATCGTGCTGGCGGTCCCGGTCGCCCAGACCGACGTCGCCGACCGGCTCGCCCGCGAGGTGGACCAGTTCGTCTGCCTGCGCCCGGTACCCTGGCTGCACGCGGTCGGCAACAGTTACCGGAAGTTCTCCGCGGTGGCCGACACCGAGGCGCTCGAACTGCTGCACCGGGAACCCCGCCTGCCGGCCGAGGTCCGCCGGTGACGTCCACAGTGGACTGACGAGTCAGTTCGGGAGGCGCACGGCGATTTCGTCGCCCAGCGCCGCGCCGCCCGCCAGCTCGAGGTCGTCGCCGCGCCAGAACCGGCCGGGGTCGTACCAGTTCGGCCGGCGGCCGCGGGCAGCAGGCCCATCGCTTCGTAGGTCAGGGCGACGATCTCGGCGCAGTAACCGCTCTCGAGGCCGGCTTCCTGGTGGAAGACAGTGGGACTGGCCGGGCTCGTCGGGGTCGCCGCGACCGGGGTGGTGATCGCGCGCGAGGAGCGCCGGCGGCGCGCCTACACCCCGGACGAGATCCGCGAACGGCTGCACGCCCGCCTGGATGCCTCGCCACCGGCGTCCCCCGACGATGCCGGCGGCTGACCGAACCTCACTCCGGGGAGCGGTTCCCTGGCAGGCCGGGCCGGAACGGGATGCCCAGTGCCGCGAAAACGCCGAGCATCTTCGCGTTTCCCTCGTCCACGTCGGCGACGAACATCCGCACCCCTTCGTGTTCCGCCGAGACCACGAGCTGTTCGAGCAGCAGGGCCGCCACGCCGAGCGTCGGGCCGTGGCCGTCGACCACCAGCGCGACCGCCGCTTCGGCCGGGTCGGCGAGGATGTCGTAGCGGGCGACGCCGGCCAGCCGGGAATGCAGGAAGCACCCCACCGCCGTGTGCCCGACGCCGGAGCTGTGGGACAGCTGCGTCGAAAGCTCGGCCAGCCCGGCCACGCCGAGACCGAAGAACCGCAGGTGCCGGTCGTGCCGCCCGGAGAGCCGGGCCCGCAGCGCGAGGACCGCGGCGGCGTCGCGAGCTTCCAGCTCGCGCACCCAGGCGACTTCGCCGTCCGGGAGCAGGGCTCGTGCCGGTGGGGTGGTGGTGGACATGGCGTGCTCCTCACGGTGTCGACGACCACCGGGTCCACAGTGCTCTGTCCTTTTCGCACAGAACACTGCGGAGTCCGGGGCCGCGGGTCAGTGCTCTTCGGCCCGGGTCCCGTTCACGGCCGCTTTCGGCGGCACGATCGGGGCCGTGGCGGCCGGCTCCGGCCGGGTCGCGGCGGCGCTCTCGCGGGCCAGGAAGGAGCCCAGCTCGCCGATGGTGCTCATCAGCGGGGCGGGGAACACGACGGTGGTGTTCTTGTCCACGCCGATTTCCACCAGGCTCTGCAGGTTGCGCAGCTGCAGCGCGAGCGGGTGCGCCATCATCGTGTCCGACGCGTCGCCGAGTGCGGCGGCGGCGAGGGATTCGCCTTCGGCGCTGATGATCTTGGCGCGCTTCTCGCGTTCCGCTTCCGCCTGGCGGGCCATCGCCCGTTTCATCGTGTCGGGCAGCTGGATGTCCTTCAGCTCCACCAAAGTCACTTCCACGCCCCAGTCGAGCGTGGTGACGTCCAGGATCCGGCGGATGTCGACGTTGATGCTGTCGGTCTCGGACAGCGTCTCGTCCAGCGTGTGCTGCCCGACGACCTTCCGCAGCGTCGTCTGGGCGATCTGGTCGATCGCGGCGTAGACGTTCTCGATCGCGACGACCGACTTCACCGCGTCCCGCACCCGGAAGTAGGCCACCGCGGACACGTCGACGCTCACGTTGTCGCGGGTGATGATGCCCTGGGACTGGATCGGCATCGTGATGATCCGCAACGGCACTCGGCGCAGGACGTCGACGACCGGGATGATCAGCCGCAACCCCGGTTCGCGCACGCCGATCACCCGGCCGAGGCGGAACAGGACGCCCTGTTCGTACTGCTTGACGATCCGCACCGCGGAAGCCAGGAGAAGCAGCAGCGCGGCGGCGATGACGATGATCACGAGAACGTTCATGGTGCTCCAGACTTCACGACTTGCGCCGGGGAGGAGGCTCAGCCCGAGAGCTTCACCTGGTTGTCGACCGCGGTCACGTCCGGGGCGAACCAAGCGGTCTGCTCGGCCGAACGGCGTTCGGCCGGGGTGAGGACCTGACCGGTCAAGGTGACCTGGCCGTCGTCGATGCCGACCTCGACGTGCTGTGCGAAGCCCGGCGCGTGGCGGGCGAGCGCCGCGATGATCCGGGCCTTGGTTTCGGCCGGGGTGACTCCCGGCGAAGGCCGCAGCGTGATCAGGTTCCGCACCCCGTTGATGCCGGGGAGCACGGCCACCGCCCGGCGGGCGGCTTCGCGCTGGTGGTGCCAGTCCACCGAGCCGCGCAGGGTGATCACCCGGTCGCGCACGTCGACCTGCACCGAGTCCTTCGGCACGAGGACGGTGTGACGGTCGAACACGGTCATGGCGTCCCGGGCGAGATCCGCGTCCGCCGGAACGTCGTGGCCGTGCCGGACGATGATCTTGTCCACGGTCGTGGTCACGCCCTGGACCCGGGTCGCGGCGCGCAGCGCCTCTTCCTTCTCGGGGTAGGTGCCGACGTGCCCGGACAGCGTCGCGACCCCGCCTGAGACGGTCACGCCGATCCCTTCGGCGTTGACGCTGGGGGTCCAGGCGAGTTCATCGGTGACAGCGGTCTTGAGGTGATGATCGGGCCTGTGCTGGAGCTCTGTCATCCCTTCAGCGTGGTCCGCCCGCGCCGCGCGGCCCAGTGCCGCCGGACCTTTTTCGCGGGGTCGTTCGGCGCGGGCGGGCGTAGCCTGAGGCCGTGGACGAAAACGCGCCCGTCATCACGGTCTTCCTGGTCGACGACCACGAACTCGTGCGGCGCGGAGTCGCCGAACTGGTCGACGACGAACCCGACCTGACCGTCGTCGGGCAGGCGTCCTCGGTCGCCGAGGCCATGGCCAGGATCCCCGCGCTGCGCCCGGACGTGGCGGTGCTCGACGTGCGGCTGCCCGACGGGAACGGCGTGGAGCTGTGCCGCGACCTGCGCACAGCGCTGCCCGGCCTGCGGTGCCTGATGCTGACCTCCTTCACCGACGAGGATTCGATGGTCGAAGCGGTCCTCGCCGGTGCCGAGGGGTACGTCATCAAGGACGTGAAGGGGTTGCAACTGGTCGACGCCATCCGCCGGGTGGGCTCCGGCGAAACGCTGCTGGACGCCCGGGCGGTCGCCGCGCTGGTGAGCGAGCTGCGGGCGAAGACCGGGAAACCCGGTCCGCTGGCCGGCCTGAGCGAGCAGGAACTCGTCCTGCTGGACCTGCTCGGGGAAAGCCTGACGAACCGGCAGATCGCCGAGCGGATGTTCCTCGCGGAGAAGACCGTCAAGAACTACGTGTCCCGCCTGCTGGCGAAGCTCGGCCTGGAACGGCGGTCCCAGGCGGCGGTGCTGGTCACCGGGATCCACGACGCCGAGCGCCGCCCGGGCGGCTAGCGGCGAACGGGTGCTCGTCGCTGATCACGACGTCCTCGAGCGGGGTCCGCGCCGACGACGGCACCGCGGTGCCGTGGCCGAGGCGCAGCATGATCTGGGGCCAGAGTCCGCCGCCGAGCAGCTGCCGCAGTTCACGCCGGGCCACCGGCAGCGCCATCGCCTGCGAGGACAGCGCCGCCGAGATCCCGGCGGCGGCGGCCGTCAGCAGCACCCGCTGCATGGCCTGGCCGGCCTGGAGCCGGCCCAGGGCACTGTCGTGCAGTGAGCCGATCACCACGACCAGCCGGCCGGGTTCGACGTCGAGGTCGGTCCCGCCGCCGGGTCCCGGTGTCACCGGCGGGACTTCCGTGCGGCGCATGATGTCGCGCAGCTGCGGCACCTGGTCGGCGGTGATGGTGGCCAGCCAGGCGCGTTCCACTTCGGCCGCCCGCCGGAGCTGCCGCTGCACCGCGTCGGGCACGACGGCGGCGGTGAACGGACGCCGGTTGCTCTGCCGGCCGGCGATGGCCGCCACGAGTTCTCCGTCGTGCGGGGCGATCGTCTCGTAGCCGTGCGGCTGCACGACGGCGAGCAGCTCGGGCCGCCCCGCCGTGGGGAAGAGCCGGACGTCGGCGTGGCTGCCCTGCGCCTTGATCGCCAGCCGGAGGTTGAGCAGCGCCGCGCCGCAGTCCAGCATTCGTTCCCGCTGCTCGCTGTCCGTGCCGGTGGTGAGCGGATCCGCGTACAGCTCGACGGAATCCGGGGTGCACTGGAACCGCCACGGCCGGGCGGACCGCAGTGGCGGGGGAGCGGTGGCCGCGAGGAGGACGGCGTGCACTTGGCTCGCGCTGAGGTGGCCGACGGGCATGACACCGGTCTTCATGGACGGCTCCGAACTCGTGGAATCGCTGGATGCGCTTTCACCGTCCGCCCGGGTCGCGGGCTTCGCCCAGTGCCGAACGGCCCCCGCCTCCGGGCGAAGGTCGTCGGTTGCGGACCCGGATCGGGACCGCTGTGTCACAGTGGTGACATGCCCGAGGAAACGACGTCGGGCCGGGACCGGATGGACGCGCTGCCGGCGGCGGTCCTCGCCTTTTCCGCCGGTCTGGAGCTCGAGACGACGCTGGACCGGATCGTCACCGCCGCGGCCGGCCTGGTCGGTGCCCGGTACGGCGCGCTGGCCCTGCTCGACGAGGACGGCCGGACGACCGCGTTCGCCGTGACCGGCGTCGACGACGCCACCCGGGAGCGGCTGGGCCCGCCACCGGACGGCCACGGGGTGCTCGGCACACTGGTGACCGGCCGGGCTCCGGTGCGCCTGGCCCACCTGGGGAACGGCGGGTTGCCGCCGGAGCATCCCTCGATGGGGGCGTTCCTCGGTGTCCCGTTGCTGGTGCGGGGCGAGATCCTCGGACGGCTGTACCTCAGCCGCGAGCAGCCGTTCACCACCGACGACGAGCGGGCGACCGTGGCGCTGGCGGCGGCGGCCGGGATCGCGGTCGACAACGCGCGGCTCTACGAGGAGAGCCGGAGCAGGCAGCGGTGGCTGGAAGCCACCGGGGAGATCTCCGCCGAGCTCTTGGGCGGCACGGACGTCCGTGAGGTGCTGCACCTGATCGCGACCCGGGCCGCCGAGCTGACCGGCGCCGATGACGCGCTCATCGCGTGGCCCGAGTCGCCCGGTGGGCCACTGGTCGTCAAGGTGTGCGCCGGCCCCGACGCCGACGTGCTGGCCGGCCGCCGGATCCCGCTCGACGGCTCGACCGCCGGTGCGGTACTGCGCGACCACGTGCCGCGCAGCGTGCCGAGCCTGGCGTTCGACCTGGCCGCCGGTCTGGGCGTGGACCTCGGGCCGGCGCTGGTGGTGCGGTTGCGGTCCGGTTCGCGGTCCGGCGGGGCGGTGCTCCTGGCGATCCGCGGCCGCGGGGCGGCGCGGTTCGGCGAGCACGAGCTGCAGCTCGTGTCGGCCTTCGCCGACCAGGCCGCGCTGGCGCTGCGGGACGCCGAAAGCCAGGCCGCCCGCCGCGAGCTGGACGTCGTGGTGGACCGCGACCGGATCGCCCGCGACCTGCACGACCACGTCATCCAGCGGCTGTTCGCGGTGGGCCTGGGGATCGAGGGCACCCGCCGCCGGTCCGATTCGCCCGCGGTCACCAGCCGGCTCATCCAGCACATCGACCAGCTCCAGGACGTCATCGAGGAGATCCGCAGCGCGATCTTTGCCCTGCACGCGCAGCCGGGAGCCGGCCGGGGCCTGCGGGCGCGCCTGCAGAACGCGATCACCGACGGATGCGCCGACTCCGCGATCCGCACGACGGTGCGGCTGTCGGGTGCGTTCGACCGGGTGCCCGCCGGACTGGCCGAGCACGCCGAGGCGGTCGTCCGCGAGGCGGTCACCAACGTCCTGCGGCACGCGAGGGCGGCCGACCTGGCGGTCACCGTGTCCCTGGACGACGACCTGGTCGTCGAGGTGTCGGACACGGGGATCGGGATGCCGGAAGCCGTGGCCCGCAGCGGCCTCCGCAACCTCGAGCAGCGCGCCGCGGAGGCGGGCGGATCGTTGCGGCTCGACCGCCCGGCCGGCGGCGGGACCTGTCTGGTGTGGACGGTCCCGGTGCCCTGACGCCGGTGGGCCAGGGCGGTCTGCGGGCGTCACCGACCGGGTCGCCCGCTCAGGGGCACTCGAGCTGCAGGTCGGTCGTGAAATTCAGCGTGGGGTTGTGGATCAGCTCGGTCCTCGGACACAAATACGTGGGAGATCTCCCAAACCGCAGAGTAGTCGATTCGCCACGGCGGGTCTTTCTCGCGTTTAGCTCCCGTCGATCTCGGCTAGGCTGATCTTGAACGCGTCCTCCCTTTGCGCAGCACGTCGGGGAGGTGTCGCATGACCCGCATCCCCTCCTCGGCCCTACTCGGCCGGATCGCTGCGCCGGACCCGGAACGCATAGCTTCCTCACCTGTCTCGATGGACCTTGCCGCCGTTGCGGCCCTCGGCTGGAACCCGGGTGACCGGCTGCTGCTCACCCTCGTCCGGACCTCGGTGGTGATCCGCCGGCGTCCGGACGGGGTGTTCGTCATGCCCCGCAAGCCCTACGTCGCGCTCCCGGCTCCAGTGCGCCGCGGTGGTCGTAGGTGACGACCCGGAAGCCGGCCGAGACGAATTCGTCGACCTGGTGGCGCCGGCTGTCCGTGGAGCCCGAGGCGGGGTGCAGGAACACGACCGGGCCGAATCGGTGGAACGCACGGGACATGCGGACTTGGCGGAAGCGGCATACGATATTCCTTTCCCCATCGTGGTCAGCGCCGGATCCCGGCGATGAGCTCTTCCCAGTTCCGGTAGGCGATGCGCTCGCGGCCGGCCTCGTCGACCGGTGCCGTGTCCAGGAAACGCCGCGCGGATCCGGCGCGCTCGGTGTTGAACGGGTAGTCGGAGGCGTACATGATCCGCTCGACCCCGACCGTCTCCAGGCTCCACCGCAGGTACTTGTGGCTGGAGATGCCGCCGGGGGTGATGAAGATGTTCGAGCGGAAGTACTCGGCGATCGGGCGCCGCAGGGCGGTGAGCTTGTCCATGGCCGCGA
Source organism: Amycolatopsis mediterranei (assembly GCF_026017845.1). NCBI lineage: Bacteria > Bacillati > Actinomycetota > Actinomycetes > Pseudonocardiales > Pseudonocardiaceae > Amycolatopsis > Amycolatopsis mediterranei. The sequence continues at coordinate 6,466,057 of NZ_CP100416.1, read as the reverse complement.
CACGGTCGAGGTAGAACAACACGACCTCGCCCCAGTGCCCCAGAATGACCTGAAGGCCGGGGAACCGGTCGAAGACCCCGGCGACGATCATCCGGAGGATGGTCAGGCCGGCGTCGTAGTGCCAGCCGAACGCACCGGTGGCCAGCATGCTGTTCACCGGCTCGCCGAAGCCCCGGTAGTAGGCCTCCGTGACGGCCGGGACCGGAACGCCGGGGTGCAGGTAGACGGGTGCGCGCAGGTCCTCGGCGGCCTCGTAGATGTCCCAGAACCCGGGCGCGTCCAGAGCGCGGCCCCGCGAGTTGGCGTTGACCAGCGCGCCGTTGAGCCCCAGTTCGGTGACCGCCCGCCGCAGTTCGTCGGCCGCGGCGGCCGGCGCGGAGGTGGCGAGCGTCGCGAATCCCTGGAAACGCCCGGGGTGCCGGCGCACGGCGGCGGCGATCAGGTCGTTCGTGGGCGCCTGCAGGGCGACCGCCTCCGCCGCGTCGAGGTTCTGCAGACCCGGCGTCGTGAGGGACAGCACCGTCGTGTCGATCCCGGCGTCGTCCATGGCCGCGATGCGTCCGCCGTCGACGTCCAGCAGTGCCGGAGTGATGTCACTGGCGACGGCCCACTTCATCATCGGCTCGGCGAGACCGGGGTCGCGCCGCCGCCACGCCTCGATCACGTCCGCGGTGACGAAGTGTTCCTCGAGCCCGTACAGCTTCATCGACACTCAGCTTCGGACGGTCTTGAGTGCGCCGGCCCACGACTCGAGCTGGTCGAACAGGACGGAAGCAGCGCCGTCGTGCAGCGCGGAGGGCTCGAAGGCCGAGAAGTTCTCGAAGTCGGTGAACAACGAGAACGACAACTGCTGGCGCACGTGGGCCAGTTGCAGTTCGCTCGAGATCGCCCGCAGGTGCTCGATCGCTCGCGTTCCGCCGAGCGCGCCGTACGACACGAAGGCGGCGGCCTTGTTGTTCCACTCTGTGTAGAGGTAGTCGATGGCGTTCTTCAGCACTCCGGAGGTGGAGTGGTTGTACTCCGGGGTGACGAAGATGTACCCGTCGAACTCGCCGATCTTGGCGGACCAGGCCTTCGTGTGCTCGCCCGCGTACACGCCCCTGCTCGCCGGCACGGCCTCGTCCAGGTGCGGCAGTGGGTAGTCGACCAGGTCGATCAGCTCGTAGTCGGCGTTCGGCCGCTCCTTGGCCTTGCCCAGCACCCAGTTCGCCACCGCTTCGCCCTTGCGGCCGGGACGAGTGCTGCCGAGGACGATGGCGAGCTTCAGGTTGTTCATGGGTGGTCCTTCCAGTCTTGGTGAGCCGGTTGACGCTTGAATTTTCAAGTGTCAAGTTAGGCCTCCTGGCATGAAAATTCAAGTCAGTTGAGGTCAGTACACTGCGCACATGTCTGCCTCAGGGGAGTCCGGGTCGCGCTGGCTCAGCGGTGACCAGCTGGCGGCGTGGCGCGGGTTCATGAAGCTCGCCCAGAGGCTGCCCGCTGCCCTGGAGGCGCAGCTCCAGCAGGACTCGAAGCTCAGCTTCATCGAGTACTACGTGCTGGCCCACCTGTCCGATCAGCCCGGGCGTCGGATGAGGATGAGCGAGCTCGCTGTCCTGGCCAACACGGAACTGTCGCGGCTGTCACACATGATCGGCCGGCTCGAGAAGCGCGGGCTCGTGTGCCGCGAGCCCGACCCGCACAACGGCAGATACACGCAGGCGATCCTGGCCGACGCCGGCCAGGCCTACCTGGCGGACGCGGCACCCGGACACGTCGGCCAAGTGCTGGACCTGTTCATCGACGTCCTGACCCCGAACGAACTGCGGACGCTGCACCGGATCTCCGACAAGGTGCTCGCCCGTGTCGAGCGCGCACAAGGGGAAACGACGCGCGGACAACGGGGGGATCGTCCCGCGAAGGACGTGCGTGACTGAACCGCGCAGTGCGACAGCGGCCGGCGCCCATCGGCCCGGGATCCCGCCAATCCCCGCTCTCAAGCGGCCGGTACCGGACCGGCCGTTCCGGTACCGGCGGTGATGATCGCTGCCGCCTCCGGGTAACTCAGCGCCGTCTCGCCGCATCCCCCGGCCCGGCGGTTGCGCACAGGAAGTTCCGCATGAACCCGGACGTGCGCAGCACGACCCTGCGCATGCCGAGGCGCTGCGCCTCGGCCAAGAACGGCTCGACCGACGGCACCGGGTCAAACTTTGCGCCGACGGCACCAGGAAGACCCGGTCCGTTCCGCCGGAAAGCCGACCATGCTCGCTGGACTCCGGGGCTGGATTCGGGTCACGGCGTCATCGTGAGCTTGATTCGGCTCCTGTTGCGACGGTCAGCCCGACCACGGTGGCGGTGAGCGTGGCTGCGGCGTCCAAGTCGGCGATAGTCGGCCTCGGCCGGCCTCGACGGCTGAGGTGGCTAGTTCGTATACAGGGCGTCCTTGCCGTACAGGGCCTTGGTGAAGCTGGAGATGTAGGTGTGTGAGTCGGCGGCGCCGAGGTTGTAGGTCAGGTACACGCCGTAGCCTTCGTTCACGGTTCGCTGGGCGAGGTCGGCGGCGGTGCTGGTGGATGTCGCTGCGATCTGGACTGCCGCGGGGGAGAGCCCGGATTTGGGGAGGGCGATGTTCGGTACGCCCCAGGTGCCGTAGTAGGGGTTCCAGGCGTAGTTGAACTTCGAGGTGATGTCGGTGCCGCCGTAGGACAACCGCGATGCTGCCGGGCCGATGTTGTACAGCGAGATCAGCTTGGTGGGCATCGCCGCGCGCAGGGCCGTGACGAGGTAGACGAAGGAGCCGGCGTTGGGCTGGCCGGTGCCGTTGTTGCCGTACTCGGCGTATTCGTCGTCGAAGTCGATGCCGTCGAGCCCGTACTTGGTCACGGTGTCGGACAGCTGTTTGGCAAAGGCCGCGGCCGCTTGCCGGGACGGGAAGTTGGCGAACCCGGCGCCCTGGTGGTTGCCGAGGATCGACAACACGACCTTGATGCCTTTGTCCTGCAGCGGGCGGACTTGGGTGCTCACGTTGTCGAGGACGTTCTGCACGTTCGGGTTGAAGTACAGGTACGCCGACTTCGTCGTGGTGTCGTAGTTGATGTTGGCGGCGAAGATGACGCCGATGTCGAACACGTTCCCGCCGCCTCGGGCGAGCGCGTACTTGCCCACGTTCAGCATGCTGTTGTTGTTCACCTCGACGTAGGCCACGGTGATCGGCCCGGTCTTGCGCGGCGCGGCGGACGTACTCGCCGCACTCGTGCCCGTCATCGTGCCCGCCAAGAGGGCGGCGCCTGCCAGCAACGCGGTGATCCGACCGAGCTTGACCACGGTAGCTCAACTCCCGTCGAGTGGTTTGAACCATTGTCCATGTATGTGCTTTTCCGGCGCCGTGTCAAGAGAGGTGATCGAGCAACGCGCTCGGTACCTCGATCGGCCTACGCGGTTCGTCGGGCTCGGCGCCTCGACGTCGGAGGCCGCCTGCTGGACGCGTCGACCTGCGCAAGGCGTCGGCCTCGGCCGCGCAGGTCGCACATCGTCGCGCCGCCTTCGCCGGCGTTCGAGTTGCGTGCGGGCAGCCGCGGGTCTTCAGATATCGACCACCACCGCACCGTCCTCCTCACGGACGGCGTGGACGGTGATCGTGTCGCCCTCGGCGCACCGGCCGTCGGTGGCGGTGCGGTTCACGCCGCGGCTGGACGACCACAACCGCGCGCCGGGAGGTGTGCCGTTCCTCGTTCCGGTGCGGGTGGAGCACACCGACGCGCAAGCCCGCATCACCTCGCTGACGGTCCGGGTGTCCTATGACGACGGCGGCACCTGGCAGACCGTGCCCGTGCAGCACGGAGGCGGACAGTGGCTCGCGGGCCTGCGCCACCCCGCCGGGGCCGCCTTCGTGTCTCTGCGGGCCACCGCGACCGACAGCGCGGGCAACACCGTCGACCAGACGATCATCCGCGGGTATCGGCTGAGGTAGCCGGTGGAACCCTCCCGATGCGCGGGCGGGCCGGACCAGGCGCCGAGTTCGCGGAGGCAGGCGTTGGTGAAGGGCGGCCGTTCCCAGCGGCCCGGCCGTAGCTTTTCTGTCCCGACCTGGCGGATGAGCCACGCTGGCCGAGCTGGGCGCCGGCCGCCGTGGACCTGGTGTCCGGTCCGTTCTCGCCACCGCACTGATCCCCGGACTGCCGTCGGGCCGTTTCCGTCGGGGCGCTCAACGTCACTCCAAGCCGCGCATCTGCGCCAGGCGATCGAGAGCCGGGATGTGATCGGCCGGGCCAAGGGCATCATCATGGCCCGCCGCGACGTCTCGGCCGAGGAAGCGTTCGACGTGCTGCGGCGCTCGTCCCAGAACCTGAACGTCAAGCTCGCCGAGGTCGCTTCGGCGCTGGCGACCCGGCACACCGACGTCGACCTGCCGGCGCACTGAGGCGGATGCCGGCGGCCGTTCCCGGCCCGCTCTCCACGTACGGTGCCGATCAACGTCGTTCTGGGCGGCAACTCCGGGCCGACGGCGTGGGACCGTTGCCGGTTGTGTAGTCGGCGAATGCCCGAAGGTGCGCGTTGATTCGGGAGAGCGCCTCGGCACCGTCGGCCGGACCGAGGGCGAGCACCGCTTCGGCTGGTGCGGCGAGGTAATAAGCGCCGTAGTCGGTGAAGTTGAAGTGCCTCGTTCCCGCGATCCGATCGCACCAGGCCGGTCCGGTGCCGGCCGTCAGCAGTGACAAGGCCGTGCGCTGGTCAGCTTCGTCACCCGGCGTGGCTGGTTGGCAGGTTCCGGTGACGCAGGAGTCCTGGTTGCCGATGATCAGCATGGGCTTGCCGAGTCCGGAGTGGACGACCGGGCCGAATTGGGTCCCGTCGAGGTCGGCGGCGCCTGCGCAGTGTGGGTCGCTTCGGCACGCTTCCAGAGCGGCGGCGCCGCCGAAAGAGTGTCCGATGTAGACGACTCGGTCGAGGTCGGCGTGGTCGGTGAGCTTCGGCTGGGCCGCGACCTGCGTGGCGGCGAAACGTGCGTCGCCGGCCCAGACTTCGACAAGCCGGTCGCCCGCGGCTTGAGCCGCTCCCGCGTGGAAATCGTCGGTGTCGACCGCGGACGGGTTTCCCGCGTCGTTCGCCGCCATGGTCGCGCCGCCGAGGACGGTCAGGTTCGCGCTGTAGGTGGGGGTCACCCCGGCGACGACGTAGCCGTTCGAGGCGAGGTTTTCCGCGATCGTGGTGTACTGCGGCGCGGCGAAGCCCAGGCCGGGTTCGAGGACGACGACGGGGAACCGGCCGGAGGCCGGGGGAGCGTCGGCTACGGCGTGGACGTGGACTTCGTCGAAGTCCGTCTCGGTCCACGCCATCGCGCCGCCCAGGTGCAGCCCCGCCCACGCGCCGGGCGTGTACGGCGCGGGTGTCGCCCCAGGAGCGGGGGCAGCGGGGTACCACAGCCAGATCGACAGCCGGCGCGGCGTGCCTGGCTGCGGGGCGAGCGGGTCGGCGCGGGCGTGGTCGGTCCCTTCGGTGATCGTGCGGCCGACGGGGTACGGACCGGTCGGAGCGGGGAGGGTGACCGGCTGCGCGGCCCGGATCGCGGCGTAGCCGACGTAGGCGCCGGTTCCCACGACGACCACGAGGGCCGCGGTAAGCAGCATTCGTGCGATCCGGCGGCGAGGGAAGGCTGCGGGCATGGCCGAATGGTACACATCGCGTACTACGTGCTGCGTACTACGCGACGTGTACATTGGCAGGGGCGACGGGAAGGTGTGCATGCACAGCAAGGACGCGCAGATGCTGGTCCTCACCGCGCTCGCGGAAGGCCCGATGCACGGCTACGCGATCAATGCCGCGATCGAGTCGTTGACCGGCGCCCGGCTCGGCGCAGGCAGCCTGTACGGCGCGCTCGCGCGGTTGGAAGCCCGGAAGCTGATCGAGCCGGCCGGTGACCGGGGTGACGAGCCGGGGCGCCAGCGCACGGTCCGGATCACCGGTGCGGGCCGGGAAATCCTGCGGGCGGAACTGGAACAGATGAGCCGGGTCGCCGAGGCCGGGCTGCGCTCGCTCGGGATCGCGCCGACGTGAACGTCCTGGCCAGGCTCTACCCGCCGGCGATCCGCCGGCGCTGGGGCGCCGAGATTGCCGAAGAGGTGCGTTCGGCCGGCCCGCGCACGTGGTTCGACACGGCTTGGAGTGCAGTGAAACTGTGGCTGCACCCCAGCGACTGGCCGGAGACCGCGCCGGGGCAGACCAGCCGGGTGCTGCTCACCGCGCTGGCCGCGATGTTCACGAGGTCGGTTGCTGGTTGCTTACTACTGGGCGACCCTCGGCTTCGTGGGCTTTCAGCTGTGCCTGCTCGTCAACCGGCTGGGGCTGATCGTCGTCGCCCCGGGCTCTATGCGCGGTCCTTGATTTTCCGGTGCCGAAGGCGGTCGCGAAGCACCTCGGCTTGGAGGTCTCCGAGGTCGTCATAGATGTCGATGGCCGCCTGCCAGTGTTGCCGTGTGGCATCTGGCTGCCCAGTGCGCTGGTAGGCGAATCCGAGAGTGCTCAGCGCAAGAGCTTCGCTGTGCCGGGCGCGGATCTCGCGGGCGAGGTCGAGACCTGCGGCGAGGCAGTCGAGCGCGTTGTCGTACGCACCCCGCCCGAGGTGGGCCTCGCCGAGGTGGATCAAGGTAACGGCCTCGCCGTGCCGGTGGTGGATGTCGCGGCAGAGTTCCAGTACTTGACGGAACAGGCCCAGGGCGTCGTCGTAGAGGCCCAGACCCAGGTACGCCTCGCCGAGGTTGCCCATGGCGACCCCTTCGATGTACTGGTTCCCGATCTTTCGGAAGATCTCCACAGCCTCGCGGGCATAGCCGGCGGCGTCGACATAGCGTTGCAGGCCGAGGTAGGTGTCGGCCAGGTTGGCCAGGCAGCTCCCCTCGCCCCACCGGTCGCCGACAGCGCGGAAGAGCTCGTGGGCGGCCCGGAAGTGGTCGAGGCTCTCGACGAACCGGCGCATACCCACGTAGGCGGTTGCCAGCCCGTTGAGCATGCGGGCCTGCCCCTGCGCGTCGTGCAGGTCGCGGGCGGCCGCCAAGCCGATCTCGTGCACCGCGATCCAATCGGTCCAGTGCTTACCCAGATAGAAGAAGCTCCACAGATTGTTGGCGAGTTGCCAGGCCGCAGCGCCCAGCCCGGTTTCCGCCGCGGCCCGGGTGACCGCCACCAGGTTGACCTGTTCGATCTCGCACCACTCGAGCGCCGCATCGTAATCGACGAAGACCGCGGGACGGTCAGGGACGGGCGTTGCGTCCACCACGACACGTTGCCGGCCGGGATGCAGCAGCCGATCCGCGGCCGCAGCGGCGTGGAGGTACCAGCCGACCAGTCGGTGAACCGCCTCGCGCCGGTCGGCGGCGGTGTCCGTGTCCTCGGCGCGCGCTCGGGCGTAAGCCCGGAGCAGGTCGTGCAGCCGGATCCGGTCCACACCGGCGGAATCGACCAGATGCGCTTCGGCCAGGCCCTGGAGGAGTCGCCGTCCCGCGGCGGGGGTCACCCCGGCCATGGCAGCGGCGGCAGGGACGCTGATGTCGAGGCCCGGGGCCACGCCGAGCAGCCGAAACATTCGAGCCTGGGCTTCCGGCAAGCTCCGGTAGGACCACGAAAACACCGGCCGGATGGCGGTGTATTCGTCCACGCCGACGCTGAACACCTCCAGCCGCTGGGCGTCATCGGCCAGTTCCGTGGTCAGCTCCGCGAGCGCCACATGGGGGTGGGCAACCGCTCGCTGCGCGGCGATCTGGATCGCCAGCGGCAGCCGATCACACCATCGAGCGAGGTCCGCCACGGCCTCCGGTTCCGAGTCGGCCCGGTGCGAGCCGACGATGGTGCGCAGCAGGGTCACGGCGTCCTCGGCCGGCAGCCGATCAATGGTTATCCGGTGCATCCCCACGCTGACCGCGAGACCGGTGAGGCTGTCCCTGCTGGTGACAACGACCATGCAGGACGACGATCCGGGCAGCAACGGCCGTATCTGTTCAGCGCTGTTGGCGTTGTCCAGGATGATCAGCAGGCGGCGACCGGCCACCACGGACCGGAACTGGCCTGCCCGGTCATCGAGCGCCGGCGGGATCTTGGCGGCCGGCACGTCCAGCGCTCGAAGGAAACCGTCCAGCACTTCACCGGGCGTTGCCGGTGGGCCGGGGTCGTAGCCACGGAGGTTGACGTACAACTGTCCGTCGGGGAACGATGATCGCACGCGATGTGCCCACATCACCGCCAAGGCGGTTTTGCCCACGCCGGCGGTGCCGCTGATCGCGGAGATGACCACCGCCCGGCCTGACTGCGCGGAGCCTCCTGCAGGAACCGGCTTGTCCATCCAGCCGAGCACCGCGTCGAGTGCGGCCAGTTCTGCAGCACGCCCGGTGAAGTCGCGCACCGGTGACGGCAGTTGTCTCGGCACGACCACCCCGGCCGGCACCGAGGGTGTGGGCACCGCGCGCATAGTGCGCCCGCGGTCGGTTGATCCGGTGTTTCGTCGGCCGCGGCGCGGCACGTGTGCTTCCAGATCCTTTCGTTCGTCGTCACTCAATCCGAGGGCTTCGGCAAGTGCGCAAACGGTGTGCGGGTAGGGGTGCCGACGCTCCCCGCGTTCCAGGGCGCTGATCGCTTTGGCGCTCACGCCGGATTGCTGCGCCAGTTGCTCTTGGGTCAGGGATGCGTGCTCCCGCAACCTCCGCAGCAGTGCGCCGAAGGACTCGAGTTGGACTCCCACACTTCATGTTAACGCACCACATCACCGAGTGTGTGACTCTCTGTGGGTGGCCGACACCGTCGATCGGCTGAACACTTTAACGCGCCGGATGCCGAACCGAACAGAAACGAGGAGCACGAAATTCGCAGCGGCCGAACGCCGGCACCGACGAACGAGACCGCTTGTCACCATCCCCGCATGGAGGAGATATGCCCAATCTCAGAAAGCACCTTGTTGCTGTCGTACTCGCCACGGGCCTCGCGCTCGTCGGCGCGTCGGGTGCCACCGCATCCGCAGCCGTCGCCGAACCGGCTCACACCAGTGCGCCATCGGCCGGTCAGGCTCCGGCGACCGCGGCCGGCGTGACTTACATGGGCAGCACCAGAGATCTGCTTGCCTGCCATAACACCGGCCTGTGGTACGTGAATTACGGCGGTGCCACCTATTACTACTGCCAGGAGTACTACGACTCGGCCACCGGCCGGTGGTACGCACTTTACGTCGGCGTGTAGGACCCCGCTCGCCCTTCGAACCGGTCGTGGATCCGTTCTCGGGGACGGAGCCAAGCCGCCTGAACAACCGCAGACAGGAAAGAGGCACATGCTTACCAGAATTCGTCGATTCCGCGTGGCACTGGCGGCCGGGGGCCTGGGTCTGGCGATGGCCGCCGCGGCGGCGTCGCCTGCCGCCGCGTCGCCCGCATCCGCTGCCAGCTTCGTCACGCCCGTCTACCAAATGACCTGCGAAACCGGGGTGACCGGCAGTCTCGGGGGCTACAACGGATACGCCACCTGCTACACCCCGGTCGTGGCGAAGTGGAAGGTGCGGGTGGACTGCTCCTACGGCTTCTCTTACGACAGCATCATCGTCTACACCAGTTCCACCGACGGGTGGTACACACTCGGCCCGTCGCCCACCTGCTACTGGGGCGTCAACGGGGTCAGCGTGATCGAGCTGGCCTGAACGTCCCCCCGCTCGGCCGGCGGCCTCGGTCGCGCCCGGCGAACGTCTGTCGTGCCCGAGCTCGGGTGCGTTCGGATCGCCGCCGCGCCGGGCGTGGTAGTGGCAGCCGTGGCCGCCGGAGGACCCTGACGGTGGACGCCGAGGGGCAGCGCGCGGCCGTCGTCGCGGGCCCAACTGTCGCCAAGTACGGCGAACACAGGGGGATGTGGCTCGCCGCCGTCGGGGCGGTGCTGTGGCCGATCGGGCTTCGGCAGCCGGTCAGTCAGGCGATCGTTCTCTCGATGACCTATCGGTGCCGGCCAGGTTTGTCGTTGGATTCGATGCCTTTGCGGGGCCCACGGCGACGATGGCCGACTCGTCAGCCTCCAGCGGTCCGGCACGCGGCTTCCCCGGCCGAGCGGCGGGTGGAGGCGAGGAAGGCGGCCGCGTCGACCAGTTCCCCTAGGATGACACCGAACTCTTCATAGGCACGCCGATTCCGGCCGCCGAGGTGGGCGGAGTCTTCGGTCACGAATACGAGAGGTGGCCTTGGGGCCGCCTCGTCGTCGATGCCGCAGGCTGCCGATCGACGAGGGCGGTGGACGCTATCGTGGCACTGGCGCGGCTTCGTCGTTGACGCTTTCCAGGCGTCGGCCGGTGGTGCGCGGGCCGAGCAGCGCGATGTCCGCCGCGACCACCGCCAACGCACCTGCCACCACCAGGAACAGCGCGGTCGGGCCGTGCGAGTTCAGCAGCGGCACCAGCACGAACGGCATTGCACCGCTGGCCAGCCGTGACAGGGAGTAGGTGCCGCTCGAGGCGGTCGAACGCAGCGCCGTCGGGAAGATCTCGGCCTGGTAGATGTGGAAGGCGTTCGAGAACAGGTTGCTGGTCGCCGTGTAGAGGAAACCGAAGACGAGGATCAACGTCATCGAGCCCGCGTAGCCGAACGCGATGCCGAACACCGCCATCGCCAGCGCCGAGCCGACCACCAGGTACTTGCGCTCGACGCGTTCCACGACCGGCAGCGACAGCGCGGAGCCGACCGGGTAGCCGAGGTAGGTCAGGGCAGCGAACAGCAGCGACTGCGAAACGGCGTAGCCCTTGGCCGCCAGCACCAATGGCACCAGCGTGCCGAAGCCGTAGTAGCCGAGGGTCTGCAGGATGTGGAAGACGACCATCATCCAGGTGCGGCGGCGCATTCCCTGGCCGAACAGTTCGCGAACGGGCGCGGCGGCGCGTTTGCGGGTGGTGCCGCGCGGCGGGGCGAGGTTCTCGTTGACGCCGCCGCGAGCCTCGGCTTCGAGGCCGGCCACCAGGTGCTCGGCCTCTTCCGTGCGGCCGACGGACTCCAGCCACCGCGGCGACTCGGGCAGGCCGCGCCGGAGCAGGAACACCGCGCCGGCGCCCAGCCCACCGATCACTAACAGCCAGCGCCAGCCCGCGATGCCGAAGATCTCGTGCTTGGTGAGCCCGCGGGCGAGGAAGCCGACGACCGGGAAGCCGCAGAAGGCGAGCGTGTACGCCCAGGCGATGAACCGCCCGCGCTTGCGGGCCGGGAGCAGGTCGGTGAGGTAGGTGTCCGCCAGCGGCGGCTCCGCGCCCAGGCCGATGCCCGCGAAGAACCGCGTCACCAGCAGCATCGGTGCGCTGCCGGTGAACGCACCGAGCAGCGAGAAGAGCGAGTACAGCCCGAGGTTGAGCAGGAAGGCGCCGCGGCGGCCGAACCGGTCGGCGAGGCGGCCGAGCAGCAGGGCGCCGAAGAACATGCCGACGAACGTCGACGCCAGCAGCGGCGGCAGCTGAGCCTTGGTCAGCTTGAACTCCTCGATGAGCACGGAGCTGAGCACGCCGGTGAGGAAGACCTCGTAGAAGTCGAAGAACAGCCCGAGCCCGACGGCGACGGTGGCCCGGCGGTGTGTGCGGGTGATGGGCAGCCGGTCGAGCCGGCCCGCGATCGTGCTCGTGTCGGGCATGGCGGCGTCGGGGATGTTCGCCATCCGTCGTCTCCTTTGACTCGCCACTATGTGGTCCGCCAACCCATAGTGTGACGGCGCTGGGACGGAGTCAAGGGCACGCACGCCCTGAAGAACAGGATGGATCAGAGAGCGGCGGCCCGCTCCACGCCCGGCCGGTACCCCAGCCGCTCCGAGGCCCGCCGCCCCGCTTCCACGACGATCGGCGCCAGCCTCGGCACGTCCGCGGGCGTCATGCGCTGGGTGGGCGCGCCGATCCCGATGGCCGCGCTGACTTCGCCGTTCAGCCCGAACACCGGCGCGCTGAGCGACGCCGCGCCGAGGTCGCGTTCCTCGAAGCTCACCGCGTACCCGGCCTCGCGGATCTGCCCGAGCTGCTCGGAAAGCAGGTCGATGTCGACCACCGTGCGCGCGGTGAAGCGGGCCAAGCCGTGCCCGATGGCGTCCTTGACCGCGAGCTTGTCCCAGGCCAGGAACACCTTGCCGGCCGAGCCTGCGTGCAGTGGCATCACCATGCCGACGACGAACAGCCGCACCACCGGGTGCCGGGACTCGGCCAGGGAAATCACGGTGCGGTAGGCGCCGTCGCGGACGTACAGGCACGCCGTCTCGCCTGTTTCGTCGCGCAGCTGCTGCAGCACCGGCCGGGTCAGCCGGACCAGGTCGAGGCCGAACGTGCCGGGTGCTGCCCAGCGGACCAAGCCGAGCCCGACGCGGTAGGTGTCGCCGTAGCGGTCGAGGAAGCCCTCGCGCACCAGATTGTGCACCAGCCGCTGGCACGTGCTGGCCGGCAGCCCGGTGGACCGGGTGATCTGCTGCAGCGTCAGCTCGGGGTTGTCGATCGTGAACGACTCGAGGATCTGCTTGAACTTGCGCAGCACCAGCACCGGCGTCGTGCCGCTGCGTTCTTCCTCTGCCATCGCCCCGCCCGTGCCCCGTGGTGTGTCGCACAGTCTATCCGCGCTCTGTCCGGTTGACTCCGCGACACTCATCCGTATGTTGAGTTGTCAAGTCACACCGTGGTCTGGAGCCCGGCATGAGGGACCCGTGACGGGCATACAGGTGGTCGGACTGGGGAACTTCATCGCCGAGCCCACCGCCGGCCGGCTCCTCGGCATCGAGCAGCAGGCTCGCGATGGCCGGCGCAGCGTTGAACGGCTACCCCGATCGCCGATGCCCACGCCAGCGGCCGGTGGCTGATCACGATCCCGCTGGTCTGGCCGGCTGGGTTACGCCGGACCACCACGACGTTGCCGATCGGCCGGTCGTCGGCGAACCGCGCCACGTAGTCCTCGGCGAACCCGTTCTCGCCGTACTCGCCCTTGAAGATGAACTCCTGGTAGTCGTACAGCGTGCGGGCGAACCCCAGGATGTCGCGCACCGCCTGCGGGCCGCGCGCGATCCCGTTCACCACCGACGCCTCCATCGTCACGTCGTCGGCCAGGTTGCCCAGCCACTCCGGGAAGTACTCCCGGTCGTGCGTCCGCTCGTCTCCGCTACCTGGGTACGTCGTCATCACAACTTCCTCCTCGAATCACACGCCGGTGCTCCGCGCCCGGTTCTGGTGCACCCGCAGGTGCACCGTGGCCAGTCCGAGCAGCGGGACGGCGATCCCGAGCGCGTCTGCGCGCGCCACCAGGTCGCCGAACACGTGCTCGACCTCGGTGGGCTGGCCGGCGGACAGGTCCCGGTACATCGACGGGAGGAACGAGCAGAGGTCCTGCAACCTGCTGGTCAAGAGTCCCCATCCGCCTGTGTCGGATGGTGTCGAGTGACGCCGGACAAGCTCGTTCACCCCGGTCGTCGACGGGTTGTCGACCGATTGTCGACGGCGGGCGGGAGGGTAGAGACCGACCTTGCTGATGGCCGGTGGAGGCGCGGTGAGCTGGAAGAAGCGCCACTTGGTCGTTGCCGCCGCCTCGGACCACCGAGCAGTCGTGCGTGTGGCAACCCGGAGGGGGACGAGATGAAGATTCAGAGCAAGCTGATCGCGGCGATGTCGACGGGCCCTGCTGGACGTCGGAATGACCGTCCTGGGCGCGGGTGTCGCACAGGTCCGCGGCTCCTGCCATTCGGCCGAGAATAACCGCAACTGAATGCCGGAATGTGCTTCGGAGGCCGTTCGGCAGCACCGCGACGGAGTATTGACAGCCTCTTCGCGGCGGCGGTTAGCTGACTGTCTCCGCGCTGGATTTCTTCGAGGAGAGTGCGCATGACAGCGCTCGGTCCGGATGCTGATCCGCTTGCCGCAATCGGGAAACTCCGTCGCGATAGCGGCGCGGTATTCATCAGGCGTCGGGGTGAGATCTATGTTTCCGATCCGGTTCTCGCGAAAGCGATACTGGCGAACAACGAAGGGCTTTTCCGGGAACATTCCGATTTCTTCCGGATCAGGACGGGGACGTTCGCACCGCGGTCCGCGCAGGTCGAAATCGGGCGGGCGGCACGGGTGCTGCTGCGGCGGTACACCCGCGACCACGCGGACGAACTCCCCGCGCTCGTCGCCGGTCTGGCATCGGGGAGTGTCTGGCCGGACGCGGGAAACCGTCTGGTGTACGAACACTTCCGCCCGGCACTGATCGGTGCCACCCCCTCGGCCGCGTTGCGCGAGACGGTGGACCAAGTCGTCGAACGCGCGGTGCTGGCCGGGGCGCGCGACCGTTACTCCCGGTTCGCCCGCCACCGGTTCCGCACCCGCGTCGCCCGGATCCTGGGCGCGGAACTCGTTGCCCGGCGGGCCCGCCGCCTGGGTGAGCCCGCCGACCTGCTGGACGTCGTCGCCCACGCGGCCACCGAGCGCACCCTGGCTGCCGACCTCGCCGAGGTGTTCCTCTCCTGCCTGTTCGCCGTCGCCGGTTCGGTCGGTTTCCTGCTCGGCTGGTCGCTCTACCTCGTGGGCACGGCGGGCACCGGGCCGGCGCACCCCGCGTGGGTGGTGCGCGAAGCTCTGCGGCTCTGGCCGGTGGCGTGGCAGTTCGGCCGAATCCCCAGCCGGGAACACCGGCTCGCCGCGGTCGCCGCGAAGCCTGCCGACGAGGTCGTCGTCTGCAGCTACCTCGTGCACCGGGAGCCCGCGTACTGGAGCGAACCGGACGAGTTCCGGCCGGAGCGGTGGGCTTCGGGCACGGGGCAGGAGGCGTTCATCCCGTTCGGCTGGGGACCGCACGCCTGCACCGGCGCCGGTGTCGCGACACAGGTGACCGAGACGCTGGTCGGGCTGATCACCTCGGCCTACCGGATCGGCGTCGCCGCCCCATCGCCTCGGCCCCAGGTCTCGGCGGCGCTCGCGCCACCGCGGTTCCACCTGCGGCTGGATCCGGTTAACCGGCCCGAGGGGAGGTGAACCCCGTGTCGAAGATCTTCCGCGCCGCCCTGTCCGCGCTGAACATCCGCAGGTCCGACCGCCAGTATCGCTGGTACCTGTACCACCACATCTGACCGGCCGGCGAGGAGCGGGCCGCGTCCGGCCCGCTCCCCGCCCACAGCGACCCGGAGTACTGATGGACACGGATGTGCTGCGCGACCTGCGCGAGCCGAGCGCGGCCGCGGGCGGGGTGTTCTGGCAGACCGAGCGGCAGCTCATGGTGTTCGACGCCGATGCCGCCGCACAGGCCAACGCCGACAACTACGCCGACCTCACCCTGCCCGACCGCCTGCGTGACCTGGTGCTGCGCCGGCCGAGCACCCCGGTCTCCTGGAAGCGCGTGCGGTCGGCCTGGCTGGCGCAGCTGCGCACGCTCTCCGGCGAAGACGGCCTGGCGGCACTGGACGCCCGGATGGACTCGCTGCTGCGCGCGCGGATCGGAGTGTCGCTGAACCTGCCATGGCTCGCGCACGAGGTCAGTTTCCGTTCCCTGCTTCCGATCGTGCTCGACGGTCTCTCTCCGGCAGACCGCGCGAAGATCAGCGCGGACGCGATCGCGAAACTCGCCAGGCTGATGGGAGAGGCCGAGGAGGACCCGCCGTGGTGGCGGTCCTGGCGGCCGGTGTCGATCCAGGTCAAGGCCGGGCTGGTGGTCCGCCGCGAACTGCGCCGACGGGCCCGCGACGCCGGCGCGGCGCGGGCGGACCTCACGCAGCCGATCGCCACCCGCCTGCTCGGCGAGCTCGGCATGGACCGGGCTGTCGACGCCGTCACCGCCGTGCTGACCGCCATCGCCGGTCCGCCCGGCGCGGCCGCGGGCTGCGTGATGTACGAACTGGTCACCCGGCCGGACTGGGCGGACCGCCTCGCCGCCGAGTTCGCCTCGGTGAGCACCGCCGAGCTGTACCGCTCCGGTACCCGGTGCGCGCCGGTGGCCCACCGCTTCGTGAAGGAAGTGCTGCGCCGCTGGACCTCCCCGACGATGCTGACCCGCAGTGTCCGCACCCCGATCCGGGTCGCGGGGCACGACCTCGCGGTCGGCCGGCAATTCGTGCTCAGTCCCGCTATGGTGCACCAGGACCCGAGACACTGGCGGGACCCGGACGTGTTCGATCCCGACCGGTGGCTGTCCGGCGCACCCCACGGCCGGCACTACGTGCCGTTCGGTTGGGCGCCGACCGCCTGCGTAGGCGCCGGGCTCGGCTTGTGCCAGCTGGTGCTGCTGTGCCGCCTGTTGTGTACCACCTTCCGGATCGAACTGCCGGAGGCGGCCACGCCGACGATGGCGATCGGCCCGGTCCCGCTGCCACGCGGCTTCGACGGCCGGCTGTCCGTCCGGGACCGGCGGTCAACTGCGCGCAACGGCTGAGGGGTGTCCGCAGCGCGCGATCCACGCACGATCCTGCGAACCGGTGTGGAGAGGTAGGGAGCGAGGAGCCAGGTGCTGCGGGTCATGACGTTGGTGACGGGGGCGAGGGCCTGGGACGAAGTACGGGTCTTTCGGCGGCAGGGATGAGAAGTGCGACCAACTCGCCCCGCCGAACAGAAAGACCCGTCCATGCGTCACCGTAATGCCCCGCTGTCCCTCGAGGGTCGCCGCCGGCTCGTCGCGTCGAAGGATTCCGATGCGGGACGGCGGACATTTCCGCAATCGGGAACGAACCGGTTCGGCTGTTCGGCCCAATTCCGAATTTTCTCCCAACCCGGCCGCGCGGCGGTGGTTTGCTGTGGGGCGATTGCGAAGGAGGGGTGGGCGATGGGTGGTCCCGTGCCGGGCAGCGGTGCCGACGCGATCGTGGGCATCGACCGGCTCGTCGCGAAGGCGAAAGCGCAGCGCTACCGCGCGATGCAGGCCGCGGTCGCCCGGGTCTCGGTGACCGAGACCGCCGGGGACGGCCTGGTGACCGCCACGGTGGATGCCGCGGGCAACCTCACCGGTCTGCGGCTCACCGACCGGGTACGGGAGCTCTCCGGCGCGCAGGTCGCCGCGGCCGTGCTGCGCACCGTGCGGCCGGCCCGGTCCCGCCTGCCGGACCGGTTCGGCGAGGTCATGGCCGAGACGATCGGCGACGACGAGCGGACGCGGGAAACCATCGCGGGCAATTACCGCGCGAAGTTCCCGGAACCGGAGCCCGAGCCGGGAACGTCCCAGGCGCAGCAGGAAAGTGTGCGGCGGCCGCCCGCCGGCGGCCCGGACGACGACGACTTGGGCGGGTCGTTCATGGTGCGTGACTGAACTCCTGGGGGATGAGATGGGCAAAGATGGTTCCGGCGGGTACGAGGTCCGGACCGACGAACTGGGGACGCACGCGGAGGCGGTGCGGGCCGTCGCGGAGACGCTCGGCG
The DNA here is from genome assembly GCF_026017845.1 of Amycolatopsis mediterranei. Lineage (NCBI taxonomy): Bacteria > Bacillati > Actinomycetota > Actinomycetes > Pseudonocardiales > Pseudonocardiaceae > Amycolatopsis > Amycolatopsis mediterranei. Next base: position 6,448,743 of record NZ_CP100416.1, on the reverse strand, counting down.
AGGCGCTGTCCGCCGCCGAGCAGGTGACGATGGGCGTCCAGGCGTACGGCATGATCTGCGGGCCGCTGTTCGTGCCCATGGTCCTCGCTGTCAGCGCGCCGGGCCTGGTGACGCTGGGCCTGGCGCAGCGCGCGGTCGGTTCGGTGGCAGACGCGGTCACCAGGGCCGCCGGTGCCTACGAAGCCACCGATCAGGCGCACGCGAAGCTCCTCACCGAACTGGGCGGGCAGCTGGGATGAGCAACCCGCTGCTGGCGCAGAAGCAGGACTCGACCACCTGGCACAGCGGCGTCAACGTGCTCGACGACGCCGCGGGCGTGTACGACGGGGTTTCGTCGGGCAGCTGGATCGAAGGCGGAATAGCCGCGCTGGGCACCGGGCTCGACCTGCTCACGATGGCGATGAACCCGGTCGGCACTCTCATCTCCTACGGCCTGAACTGGCTCATCGAGCACGTCAAGCCGTTGCAGGACGCGCTGAACCTGCTCGCGGGCGACGCCGACCAGATCGCGGCGTATTCCGGGACGTGGCGCAACATCGCCACCGCGGTCCGCAAGGCCGCCGGGGATCTGGCGGCCACGGCGGCGAAGGACACGGCGAACTGGGCCGGCCAGGCCGCCGACACCTACCGCGCCGCGCTGCGGAACAAGATCGACCACCTCGGCGCGGCCGCCACCTGCGCCGAGACGATCGGCACCGTCGTGCAGATCGTCGGCGTGCTCACCGGTGCCGTCCGCGCGATGGTACGCGACATGGTCACCCAGGCGGTTGGCGACTTCATCCAGGACGCCCTCGAAGAGGTCTGCTCGCTCGGGCTCGGCACGCCGGTCGTCGTGGCGCAGGTCGTCGAGCAGGTTTCGGCGTGGCTGGAGAAGATCGGCGCGCTCATCAAGAAGCTCGTCAACTCCGTCGAAAAGCTCCGGCCGATGATGAGCAAGCTCGAGGAGATCTTCGGCTCGATCAAGAAGGTCATGGCCGAGCTGCACGGCCGCCCGGGCGAGTCCGGCCCGCACGCGCCCGAGGAAGGCGCTACCCACGCCTCGTCCGCCGGACACGTTCCCGGCGACGGGGAAACGCACGCCTCGTCCACCGGTGACGGCCACGGCGGCGATCCCGGCGCGAACGACGGCCAGGGCCTCTACAGCCGCGTGCCGGAAGGGGAGAAGCCGAAACCCTGGCCGCCGGAACGCCGCGACCCGCGCCTGGACTACTGGGACGGGCCGGGGGAGAGCGGCGCGCTGAAGGTCAGCCCGGAGAACCTCAAGGTGATCCAGGAGAAGTACGGCATCGAGATCCAGCCCGGTGCCCGGGTGGGTATCAACAAGGGGCTGCGCGGGGCCTACGGGGAGACCGTGCCGACGCCGCGCGGCGCGCGCATCGACATCGCGCCGCAGGCGTTCGTGAACGAGGAGCAGCTGGCGCGCACGCTGTACCACGAGAATGTCCACGCGGGGCAGCTCGCAGGGAACGGCGGCCGTTATCCTGCTGCTGCGGGCCACGCCGCCTGGGAGGACGCGGCGCACGAGGCCGACCAGCAGTGGTGGGACGACCACCCGCTCAACCGGGAGCAGGCGAACTGATGGCGACGATCCAGCACGCGTCCTACGACGACTGGCAGCGCATCTACGGCGACGTCTACGAAGCGCTTCCCGAACCGCCCGCGCGAAGCTGCCCCAACTGCGGGCACCACGCGCTGCGGCTGGAGTTCGTCGCGTCCGAACGCGACCGGATGGGCTACGCGATGTTCTGGTGCGACTTCTGCCTGTTCGGCATCTGGGTCTCCCGCACGTGGGTGCCGACGGGGGTGCCGTTCCACCCGTACGGCCTGTCGGAGGAGGAGCTGCGCGCGATCGTTCCCGAATACACCGTGGTCTACCCGCCCGCGGACGAAGACCCGGAGGACTTCGAAGAGGTCGAGTTCTGACGGCTCCGCCGCGCAGCCCGGGCCGCCGCGAGGTGGTCGCGACGCGGTCGAAAACGATCGTCGTGTCCGTCGGCTGCCGGCTCGCGCCCGAGCACCGGTTCCCTGGAGCCGTCGAAGACACCTACGCGGCGCTGCGGTGGGTCGCGCAGAACGCGGTCACCTTCGGCGCCGATCCGGAACGCCTCGCCCTGTTCGGAGAGCGCGCGGGAGGCAGCCTCGCCGCCATCACCGCGCAGGAGCTGGGGCCGCCGCTGCACGCGCTGGTCGAAAGGCCCTTGCCGCAACGGTTCTCGGCTCCGCGCCGCCGTCGCGGCCCGGCCGTGGCGCCGGCCCCGCCCTGAGCCGTCCCACCGGACGCCTGCCCGGCACGCGTGGCGTACCGGGCCGGCCTCTTCGGTGCGCATGGGCCCGCCGCCGCGGTCAGTCCTCGGCCAGCTCCGCGAAGAACTCGCTGATGTCCCGGCCCAGGCTTTCCGGTGCCTCGACGGCCGGGAAGTGCCCGCCGCGGGGCATCACCGTGTACCGCCGCAGGGCGAAGTAGCTCTCCACCCACTTGCGCGGAACGGCCGCGGGCTCCTTCGGGTAGGCGGCGACCGCGGTCGGCACCTCGATCACCGGCAGCCGGTCGTGGCACGGCACCCACGGCGCGCGGAAGCTTTCGGCGTACAGCCGGGCCGCGCTGCCCATCGAGTTGGTGAACCAGTACAGCGAAAGCGTGGTGAGCACCCGGTCGCGGGGGTAGACGGTCTCGAAGTCACCCTCGTGGTCGGTCCAGTCGTGCAGCTTCTCCACGAGCCACGCGGCGGTCGCCGCCGGTGAGTCACCCAGGTAGGCCACCGTCTGGGGGCGGGTCAGGTGCATCAGGAAGTAGGCGTTGCCGGTCTGCGCCCAAGCCGCGTTGGCCGTCTGCCGCACCTGCTCGTCCGGCGCCCAGAGCTCCTGCGGCACCGGTGCGCCGTCCAGCGGGTAGGGCATCGTGCTGTGGAAACCGGCGACGGCCTCGGGCCGGGTGTGCACCAGGTGCTGGCCGACGATGGCGCCCCAGTCCGAGCCGTAGACGCCGTAGCGCTCGAAACCCAGCACCTCGGTCATCAGGTGGTGGCACATCTCGGCGATCTCGGCGAAGCCGATGCCCGGCCGTGCCAGCGGCGTCGAGAACCCGTAGCCGGGCAGGTCCGGCAGGATCACCTCGTGCCCGGCGAGGTGCGGCAGGACCTCCGCGAAGTCCCAGAACGTCCACGGCCAGCCGCCGATCAGCAGTAGCGGGACACCGTCCCCGCCCGGGGCGCGCAGGTAGTGCACCGGCTGCCCGTCGATTTCCACGCGGTAGTGCTCGTGGACGTTCATCGCCGCTTCGTGCGCGCGCCAGTCGTAGTCGTCGCGCCAGGCCGTGAGCAGCTCGGCGAGGTACTCCTGGTTGGTGCCGTAGGCCCAGGTGTCGTTGCCGAGGTCGCCCGGCAGGCGGGTTTGCGACAGCCGGCGGTGGAGGTCTTCGATCGCCTCGTCCGGTACGGCTATGCGGAACGGTTCCGGTGTGGCCACGTCTTCACCTTTCGCTTTCTTCTCGGGACGGCCGGCTCGCCGGAGTGGCGGGCGAGGGAGCGGAGGCCGCTTTGCGTGCGCCGCGCAGCACGCGCAGCGCGAACGACGGCCGCATCAGCGCCGTGGGCGGGTCGACCAGCCCGGCGACGCGCACGAACGCGGCGGTGACCGCGGGATCGGCCGAGGCGGCGGCGTGCAGCTTCGCGGTGAAGGCGTTGCTGATCCGCGACTTCACCGTCCGGCGCCCTTCGGCGCCGGGGAAGCCGAGGTCCCCGCCGGCGGCGATCTCCCACGGTGCGTCCAGCACGCGCGAGATGTCGCGGAAGTAGCCGCGGGCCGAGATCGGCTCGCCGGTGCGCAGGTGCCGGCGCAGCGTCAGCGCCTGCAACGCCGCCACGGTGATCCCCTGGCCGTACACGGGGTTGAAGCTGCAGACGGCGTCGCCGAGCACGATGAAGGACTCCGGGAACCGCTCCAGGCGTTCGTACCGCCGCCGGATGCTGGCCGGGTAGCGGAACGCGGTCGGCTCCTCGAGGAACTGCGCGTCGCGGATGGCCTCGTAGATGTCCGGCACCGGCAGCGACCGCGCGTATGCCACGAAGCCTTCGGGGTCGGTCGGCGGGTGATCGCCCAGCACCCCGGTCAGCGAGACGATGCACCGGTGGTCCGACAGCTTCGTGAGGAAGCCGCCCCGCGGGTGCGCGGGAGTGGCCACGGGGTTGACCGAGACGTCTTCGCCGAACGGGTCGTGCGTCAGCGCGAACCGGCAGGAGGTGTAGGTCAGCCCGATCTTGACCCGCTCTTCGGCGACCTGCGGGTACCCGAGGGCGGTGAGCCAGGACGGCGTCCGGCTGCCCTTCCCGGTGGCGTCGACCACGAGGCCGGCGTGCAGGGGCTCGGCCACCGTGGCCGCGCCGCGCCGCTGCACCCGTGCGCCGGTGACGCGCGTCCCGCCTTCGTCGGTGACGAGACCGACGATGTCGTGCTCTTCCAGGAACCGCACGTTCGGCAGCTTCGCCACCCGGCGCCGGACGTGGTATTCGATTACCGGCCGGTAGCCGCCCACGACGAGCAGCCCGCTTTCCGCGGGACTCAGCCGCCGCCCGTTGAAGTACCAGCGCAACTGACTGCCCAGGTCCCCGGCTTCGACGCCCGCGGCCGTCATCTCCGCGGTGAGCCCTGGGAACAGCTCTTCGAGCACCTGCTGGCCGCGGGCGAGCAGGCCGTGCGTGTGCCTGCCCTGGGGCACACCGCGCCGGGCGCTGTCCGTATCGGACAGACGGTCCCGGTCGACCACGGTCACGTCGGTGCCGGATTCGGCCAGCACCTTCGCGGCCAGCAGGCCGGCCATGCTCCCGCCCAGCACGACCGCGGTGTGGCCGGCTCCTTCGCTCATGTCCTCATCTCCTCGAATTCGCGGGCCCGACGGGAGCCGGCCGGTCAGTTCCGACGGCCGAGCGCGCCGTACATCCGGCGGTTGGTGTCGCCGGAGCGGTGCCACAGACCGGTGGGGACCAGGCCGGGTGACTCCAGTTCGAAGCCCGTGAACAGCTTCTCGATCTCGCCGAAGGAGCGGAACACCATCGGGGACGTCGCGTTCCGGTAGATGGCCTCCATCTTGGCGCGTTCTTCGTCCGGCGCCTCGTCGGCGTTGAGGTGCGACAGCGCCAGGTAGGAGCCGGGCACCATCCGGTCGCGGAACGCGCGCAGGATGCCGTCCGGGTCGTCGTCGTCGGTGATGAAGTGGAAGACCGCGACGCACAGCAGCGCGACCGGCTCGTCGAAGTCGATCAGCCCGGTGAGGCCCGGGTGCTCCAGGATGGACGCGGGGTCGCGCAGATCGGCGGTGAGGAGGCTCGTGATCCGCTTCTCCTCGTCGCTCAGCAGGGTGGCGCCCTGCGTGGCGACCACCGGGTCGTTGTCGACGTAGACCACCCGCGCGTCCGGCACCGACCGGCGCGCGACCTGGTGGGTGTTCTCCTGGCTGGGCAGGCCCGCGCCGATGTCGATGTACTGCCGGATCCCGTGCTCGGCCGCGAGGTGCTGCACGACCCGCCCGAGGAAGTTCCGGTTCTCCCAGACCACGTCCTTGGTCAGCAGCTCGCCGACCTGGCCGATGACCGCGTCGCCGGCGGCGCGGTCGACGGCGAAGTTGTTGTCGCCGTGCAGGAAGTAGTCGTACATCCGGGCCGGCGAGGGCTTCTCCGCCGGGTTCGCTTCGTCGATCGCCATGACGTGTCCTTGGTCTCGGTGGGCTCAGCCCGCGATGGGACTCCGGCGCGGCTGGTGAGCAGGCTTGTTCCGCGGAGCACCCGGCCGCGGGGCAGGGAGATCCGCCGGCGGTTCCGGTCCGGCTCGTCGTGGGTGCCGAACGGCGTGGGAGCGTGAACACACCCCGGCGAGCCGGTGCCGACGATGACGTGGTCGTACGTGTCAGACATGGGGAAGGGGTCCGCCGGCCGCGGTGGTCAGCCGGGTGGGCTTCTCCGGGCGCGGCAGGACATAGCCCTTTTTCGCGGTGCGTTCCAGCCACCACTGGGCGATCGCCAGGTTGATGAACGTGCCGATCCAGCTGGCCGTCTCGAGCACCAGCCCGAAGCTGTGCTGGATCACCTCGGGGAAGAAGATCAGCAGGCCGATGATCAGGATCCGGCCCCAGATGATCTGGGCGCACAACGCGTAGCTGTAGATCATGAAGCGGCGGTGCTTGGCGAACTGGCGCCTGCGCACCGCGCGCAGGGCCACGAACGTGAAGATCAGCCAGAGCCCGCCTTCCATCGCGTCGCCGACCGGGCCGCCGGCGAACGGGGTGATGAGCAGGGCCAGCACCCCGCCGGGCACCACGCCGGCGTAGATGTAGACCCGGCCCGAGACGCGGTGCAGCTTGGGGTGCTTGCGGATGATCCACGGCGACAGCTGCAGCACGACGGAGGTGAAGGCGATCGTCCCGCAGGCGATGTGCAGCACCAGCGCCGGGTAGTGCCACCAGATGTCCTGGCGCAGGTTCGCGATCCGGGCCTTGCTCGGGTCGAGGCCGAGGTAGGGCGGCAACGCGTAGCTGAAGAACACCAGTGACAGAAGGGCAGGCGGGAAAATGCCCAGCCGACGCCACCAGGGCTTCCGGATTTCGGTGGTCGCAGCCGGGTTCGGCTCGCCACCCGGCGGTGCGTCGAGACGGTCCAGTTGATCGGTCACGGTGAGCCTCTTCTCTTCTGGCAGCGTGCGAGCCGGTGCCGGCCCGTTCCCGGGGCGCGCGCCGGTATGAGGCCGGGTGAGCGATTCCGTGGCCCGGCCGGGTGAACGACGGCTGCGCCCGGTGGACGTCCGCACTCCGGGCACGACTTCTCCATGATGGATCCGCCGCCGCGGGGGACCTTCTCCCAGGATGCGAAGTCCAAGGAGAAGAAATTCACCAAACTGCGAGACCAGCTGAACGCCGAGCGGCGGGAACTGCCGATGGTGCGGCCGGCGAAGAACTACACCTTCACCGGCGCGGACGGGGAGAAGTCGCTGCTCGAGCTCTTCGACGGCCGGAGGCAGCTGATCGGGTACCACTTCATGCTGACGCCGGGGGATCCCCACCGGTGCACCGGGCGCTGCCTGGCGGCGGACGGCTTCGGGAGGCTCGAGTCGAGCGCCGGTTCGGGCACGCTTTCCGCGTCCGGAACCCGCCGGGCCGGTCCCGCCTTCTTGGCCGGGCGGAAGAGGGCGAGCGCACCAGGCCGGACTGCTCGTCCGGTTGCTCAGCAGGCCCGTGGACGCCAGTGCCCTTCCGCCGGCCGGGGATCGGGTACACCTCCCCGGCCGGGCGGATCAGCTGTAGGCGCGTGCCTGGAGGGAGTAGAGATCCGCGTACAGACCGCCCGACTTCGTCAGCGTCGCGTGGTCGCCGATCTCCGCGACCCGGCCGTTCTGGATCACGACGATCACGTCCGCGTGGCGGACCGTCGAGAAGCGGTGTGAGACGAACACGCTGATCGCCCCGGTTTCCGCGCCGAGCCGGCGCCCTTCCGCCGCGTACCGCTCGAACAGCGCGTGCTCTGCCTCCGGATCCAGGGCCGACGTCGGCTCGTCGAGCACGAACAGGAGCGGATCCTGCCGCATCATCGACCGGCCGAGCGCCAGCTTCTGCCACTGTCCGCCGGACAGTTCCGTGCCGTCGGCGAAACTCGTGCCGAGCTGGGTGTCCAGTCCGTCCGGCAGCTCGCGGAGCACCCCGGTCGCGTCGGCCCGGTCGATGGCCGCCCGGACGGCGAGGTCCGAGGACACCCGCGGCAGGTCGCCGACGCCGACCGCGGTCCGGGCGGAGAACTCGTACCGCACGAAGTCCTGGAAAGCGGCGGTGATCCGGCTGCGCCACTCCGTGATGGACAGCCGGCGCAGGTCTGTGCCGTCGACCAGGACCCGGCCGGCGGACGGGCGGTAGAACCCGCAGAGCAGCTTGACGAGCGTGCTCTTGCCCGCGCCGTTCTCGCCGACCACGGCGACCGTCGCGCCGGCGGGCAGGGTGAGCTGCAGGTTTTCGAGCACCGGCGTGTCGGTGCCCGGGTAGGTGAACGCGACGTCCTCGAAACTGATCCCGGCGTTCAGCCGGCCGGGCGGGGGGAGTTCCGCGGAATCGGTGCCGGTGTGCGCCTCGGTCACGGCGTCGCGCAGCTCGTCCAGGCGCCGGTAGGCCCCTGCCGACCGCTGCAGGGTCTGCAGCAGGGTGACGGCGAGCGTCACCTGCTGGCTGACCTGGACGGCGAGCGTGAGCACGAGCACCACGTCGCCGACACTGCGGCGGCCGGCGATGGCGTCGCGGAGCACGAGCAGCACCGCGCCGACGTAAGCGACCGCGAAGACGACCTGGCCCGCCGCCCGGATCCCGGTGGCCACGAGGTGGGCCCGGCGCAGCCCCCGGGTCGCGGTGTCCCACAGCTGCTCGTGCCTACCGAGGACCTCCCGTCCCAGGCGGAAGACGCGCAGTTCGCCGGCCGCGCGGGCCGACGTGCTGAGCCGGAAGAGGTTCAGCGCCACCCGGGTCGGCTCGGCGGTCTCCGTCTTCGACCGGTCGAGCACCTGCTCGGCTCGCTTGCCTGCCACCAGCGGCGGGATCGCGGCCAGCGGGAGCAGGAGCAGGAGGGGGTTCGTCGTGGCCAGGAGGACCCCGGTGACGACGACGGCGAGGACGAGCCCGACGCTCAGCAGCAGTGCCTCGAGGCTCGCCCGCAGCTGACGGCTTTCCTGCTGCAGAACGGTGATCGTGTCGGCGCGGGCGGCCTGTTCGTGGTGCTCGATCCCGGGTGAGCCGTTGGACAGGACGATGAGCTGCTCGTCGAAGTCCAGCTCGGCCAGCTCCGACAGTTCGAAGTACGCGATGTGGGCGAAGTGGGCGAAGGTGAACGCCGCCAGGGCGAGGACCGCGACGACGACGCCGGCGAAGGCGGCCGCCTCGTACCGGCCGCCGACGACGGCGTCGGCCATCCGGCCCAGCGCCAACGCGACCAGCGGCGCCGCCACGGCACCGGCCACCATCAGAGCCACCGAAACGATGGTCTTCCGCCGGTCGATCCGCCACGCCGTGGCGATCAGCTTCCACGAACCGGCCAGCACTTCCCTCATGCCGGCACCTCCTCGATGTCGGCGGTGTCCACGAACTGGTCGGCCTGGAGCCGGAACAGGTGCGCGTACCGGCCGTTCGCAGCCAGCAGCTCTTCGTGGCTGCCCTGCTCGGTCACCTTGCCGTGCTCCAGCACCACGATCCGGTCGGCGTGCCGGACGGTCGAGAACCGGTGGGAGATCAGCAGGGTCGTCGCGCCGTGGGTGAGATCGGCGAACTCGTCGAAGAACCCGGCCTCCGCCCGTACGTCCAAGCTCGCGGTCGGCTCGTCGAGCACGATGACCGGAGAGCCGTGACGCAGCGCGAAGAGCGCCCGGGCCAGTGCGACGCGCTGCCACTGTCCACCGGAGAGTTCCGCGCCGCCGGTGAGCTGGCGGGCCAGCGGGGTGTCCAGGCCACGGGGGAGGGCCTCGAGGAACTCGCCGAGCCCGACGGCGTCGGCGGCGGCGCGGATCCCGGCCCGGTCGTCGAGGAAGTCCCGGGACCCGAAGCCGATGTTGTCCGCGACCGAGGACTCGTACCGCAGGAAGTCCTGGAAGATGACGGCGAGCTTGGCCCGCCACTCGTCGACCTGGTAGGACCGGATGTCGACGCCGTCGACGCGCACGGCACCGCTTTCCGGTTCGTAGAGCCGCGCCAGCAGTTTCACCAGCGTGGTCTTGCCGGCCCCGTTGACCCCGACGAGGGCGGTGCAGCGCCCCACCGGGATCGTCAGGTCGAGACCGTCGAACACCGGGCGTTCCCGCCCGGGGTAGCGGAACACCACGTTGTCGAAGTGGATGACCGATGCCGGCGTCGGGACGGGGCCCGGCTTCGCGCCCGGGCGGCCGGGGAGCAGCGCGGCGGGGTTCTCCTCGAGGTAGCTGTCCATCCGCGAGCGGTACCGGCGCACCGCGTCGTACCCGATCATCCCGATCGCGGTCTGCGGATCGGCTTCGGGGTAGAACTCGCCCAGCCGCAGCCCGCTCAGCACCACCTGCATGACGACCACGAACCCGGTCAGCGTCAGTGCCTCCGGCGCGGTCGCGCCGATCACCGCGAACGTCGTGCCGATGACCGCGAGGGCGCACCCGGTGAAGAACACGAAGGGCCACAGGTAGACCTTCCGCCTCTTCGTCCACAGTGGACGAATCACGGTGAGGAACGCCTCGCGAACCGCGTCGCGGAGCCAGTCCACCAGCCCGAAGACGCGGATCTCCTTGCCCGCGGCCGGTTCGATGGCCAGCCGGCGCAGGTAGTCGCTCTTGCGCTCGTCGCGGGCGAGCGCGATCCGCACTTCGGCGTACTTGCGCAGCCCGCCGCGCTGCCCGTACCGGAACAGCATGACGACCACGACGAGCCCGGCCGCCGCGAGCCAGGAGAACACCACACCGACGACGACGGCGTAACCCGCGAGCTGGGTGTACCGGGCGACCAGCGCGAGGAGTCCGGCGCCGGCCTGCCCCGGGCTCAGCGGCCCGAACTCGAGGTCGCGTGCCGCCGTGGCGAGGTCGTCGAGGACGTCCTGGTCCTCGAGCGGGGCCACTCCGGGACTGCGCAGTGACGTGGCCATCAGGTCGCGGAAGACCCGGCCGTCGATCCGCCGGGCGACGAACTCGCCCAGGGAGTTCTGGATCGGCGCGATGATCTGCTGGGCCACGAAGGCGGCCGCGGCCGCGGCGAACACGGTCGCCAGCTCGGTCCAGGCCGCCGAACCGGGGCCGCCCGCGACGGCGGCGGGGACCCGCCCCAGTACGACGCTGGTCATCAGGACGAAGACGACCGGCAGCGCGCCGAGGACGAGGTTCACCACCAGTAGCAGGGGAACGAGCGGGCCGCCCGAGCGCACCAGCAGCCGCACGATGTGCCACCGGGCCAGCACCAGCTCGACCAGGCGGTTGCGGGATGACGATTCCTTCACGACACTCCCTCCGGAGGTGTCACGGCCGGTCCCCGAGAACCGACTCGTCGAACAACGGCGCCCGCCTGCCGATGCGGCGGGCTTCGGCGAGCAGGTCGGCACCCCAGCGGGTCCACAACCCGGCGAGCCGGGAGGTGAGCAGCACGCGGTCCACCGACCCGTCGTCGAGCGGGGTCCGCAGGCCGATGGCGTGGTGACCGCGGTGCGTGCCGTCCGCCAGGGCCCGGTCGAGCACGGCCCGGTCGAACTCGAAGAGCACGGCCGTGGCCAGCTCGTCCGGGATGTCGTCGCCGGCACCGAAGACGGCCACCTGCTCGTCGGGCCCGAGCCGGCCGGCGAGGTCGCGCAGCTCGGCCCCGGCACCGGGTTCGGCGATGCCGTCGCGGAGATCGCACAGGTGCCGGTAGTCGTCGTCCCAGGTCCACAGCTCCAGCTTGTGCACCAGCGTCCGGCCGATCTCGACGACGGGTTCCCGGTACCGGTCGAGGAACAGGTCCATGTTGTGCTGGAAGCTCTGCCAGTTGCCCTCGATGTCACGCTCGTGAGGCCACTCGATGTGCCACGCGTCGCGCAGGAACCGGAAGGGCAGGCCACGCTTGAAGATCCGGAAGGCGAACTCGAGGTCCTCGACGCCCCAGCCGTGGTACAGCTCGTCGAAGCCGCCGATCCCCCAGAAGTCGGCCACGCGCATGGAGCAGTTGCTGGTCCAGAAGAACGACCACGGCACCGCCCGGCGGTTCAGGTCGAAGCCGCACTGCGCGAGCGCGTCGTGCCGAACGTCCCGGAACGCGGGTTCGTCGCGGAGGGCCAGAATCACCTGCTCGGGCGTTGCGGACTCGAGCATGTCGGCGAGCCCGGGCATCGGGTCTTCGGGGTTGTAGCCGTAGGCGTAGCCGACGACCGCGCACGGCTCGTCGTCGTGCGCGGCCAGGTGGTGTTCGAGGAAACCGGGCCCGATCATCGCCCCGGTGTCGATGAAGACCAGGATCGGCGCGGCCGCCAGCTTGGCGCCGGCGTTGCGCGCGACCCCCGCGCGGAAGCCCAGGTCTTCCTGGAAGTGGTATTTGAGGTGGAGCTGTCCCGCGAAGGATTCGACGGTTTCCGCCGTGGCGTCGGACGAGCCGTCGTCGCAGACGATGACCTCGAACTCGTCGCGGGGCAGCCGCTGCGCGGCGAGCTGGCCGAGCAGCTTCGCCAGCAGCCCGCAGCGGTTGTAGGTCGGGATGACCACGGAGAGCCGGGGCGGCGCCGCGGGTCTCCCGCCGTGCGCGGCGCTCATCCGGCCAGCTCCTGCCCGGCGCGGTACTCGGCACAGGTCGGCAGGCCCCGGGCGATCGCGACCTCGTTGAAGTCGAAGAACATCACCGGCGGGTCCTCGGCGAGCATCCGGATCAGCGGCGTGTCGTACTTGGCTGCCATGTACCGCTGGTTGACCATGGCGTCGCGCATGTTCTCTTCGAAGCTCTTGTGGTGCGGCGCGTGGATCGCGGCCGCGTCACGGGCGAGGACGATCCGGGCGCCGTCGCGGTGCAGCCGGTAGGCGAGGTCGACGTCCTCCGAGCCCCAGCTGCGGAACGCCTCGTCGAACATGCCGACCGCGCGCAGCTGGGCGGTGCGCGCCGAAGCGTTGCACGTCCAGTAGGCCAGCCAGGGCGCGGGCAGGTCGCCGAAGTCGTCGGTGTGCCGGCGGTAGAACTCCTCCCGCACGTCGAGCCAGCGCCGCTCGCGCCGGAGCTTGTCGATCGTCGCGGACGGGTTGTCGAAGTCGACTTCGGCGTTGATCAGCTCGGCGTCTTCGTTGTCGATGTTGAAGCAGTAGACGTACCCGCACACCGCGACGGGGTTCTCACCGGCGTGGGCTTCGACGTGCGCCCGGAGAGCACCGGAGTGCAGCAGCACCCCGGAATCGACGAACACGCAGACGTCGCCGTTGGCGTGGGTGATGCCGACATTGCGGGCCTTGGCCACGCGCCAGCCCAGGTCCTCCTGGAAGAAGTACCGGATGTTGATGCGGTCTTCGTACTGCGGAACGAGTTCCGCGGTCGAGTCACTGGACCCGTCGTCGACGACGAGCACTTCGAACTCGTCTTCCCGGAGGTCCTGCCGGGTCAGCGAATCGAGGGTGTGCCGGAGCAGTTCCACCCGGTTGTACGTGGGAACGACGACGCTGCACTTCACTTTGCCACCCATCTCGTCTCCTCGCCCACCGCTTCGATGGCTGGTTGACACGCCGGGGCGGCACCCTGGCAGGGAAGTCGCACGCACCGACGTTACGAGCAGCTTGGAGGCCCCCGCCGGACCGCCGCATCTTTCGCCGTGCTTTTCTCGCGCGCCCGGCGCCGGCTCCGCGGTGTCCGTTGTAGACTCCGGGGCCGGTGCGCCGGGCGCCGGTGCCCGAGCACCCGGCCGCAGGGAAACGACCACGAGGAGGTCGGATGACCGCCCGGCTGCCCACTGCCGAACGGATGACCGGCGAAGGCACGGTGCTGGACTGGGCCGCCGTCCGTGACGGCTTGACCCAGGCGAAGTCGTTCTGGCTGGCGACGGTGCGGCCGGACGGCCTGCCCCACCTCCGGCCGCTGCTCTGCGCCTGGCTCGACGACGCGCTGCACGTCTGCTCGAACCCGTCGGCCCGCAAGGCGAAGAACGTGGACGGCGGCTCGGCCGCTGCCATCGGCACCTCCTGTCCCCGATTCGACGTCGTCGTCGAGGGGCCGGCCGAGCGGGTGACGGACGTTGCCGCGCTCCGGCGGATCGCCGATGCCTTCCGGGACAAGTACGGCTGGCCGGTGGTGGAACGCGACGGAGCGCTCGACGCCGAGTACGCCGCACCGACAGCCGGGGCACCGCCGTTCGCCGCCTACACCGTCACGCCGGTCACCGCGTTCGTCTTTCCGACGACCGAAGGCCCCGCGCCGACCCGGTGGCGTTTCGGCTGACTCCGGCACGGACCCGGCATCCTCGAAGGTGTCTGCGCGGCGAGCCGGGCAGACAGTGGACTGATCACCCGTCTGCTGAGCGCTGGAGGAGAACATGGCGAGACCGAAGACTTCCTGGGGTGACGCGGCTGCGATGCTCGCGGAGGCCGGCGTCGAAGCCGTTACGGCCTTCTACGGCAGGTTCACGGGTGACGACGAGCGCGCCGCGCTCACCGTGCCCATGCGCCTGCAGGACGCGGTGACCCGAAAGGACGCGGACGCGTTCGCCGACGTCTTCGCCGAAAACGGCAGTCTCGTCCAATACGACGACGAGCTCAAGAACCGGGAAGAAATCCGGGCCTACATGAAGGCCGCCTTCGCCGGTCCGTTCAAGGACAACGACGTCGCCGGACGATCGCTGCGGCTCAGCTTCCTCACCGACGACGTCGCTCTGCTGACCGAAGAGGCGGGCGTTCTCCTGCCGGGCGAGCAGAAAGCCGCACCGGAGCGCCTGTTCTACGCCACCTGGGTGATCCATCGCGTCGCACCGGGCCGGCTGGAACTCCTTTCGTTCCACCAGAGCCCGATCCACAGCTGACGCGGGCCGGCCGGCTTCCGGGAGCACGACCGAAGTTGCCGGTATCCGGCCGCTCCGAAGTCCTCTTCGTGCCTACGCTCCCGAAGGCGGCGAAACTTCTTTCGCTGCCGGCCCGGCTCGCGCCGGTGACGGATGCCCTTTCCCCGCGGAAGAACACCCCCGCAGTACCCGCATCGGCGCTGCGTCGTCCGCTCCGGGGAGCCGGGTCACGGGGCAGCGCTTTCGCCGGTGACCGGGCGGGACATGTAGACGGCACCCGGTCCGTAGCCGGCGGGCAGCGCCACCTCGGGATGCGCGTGGAACCCCTGTGCCGACCAGAATCCGGTGGCGCCGTCGACGGCGACCAGGGAGATCCGCGTGTAGCGGAGGGACTGGGCGGCCTCGGTCACGTGCCGCAGCATCCGCGCTCCCCAGCCACGCCCCCGCAGTTCGGCGCTGACAACGATGTCGTGCAGGTGCAGGTTCGCCGAGTGGAAGGCGGTGGTCTCGGGCAGGCCGGGATCGGGGACGCGGTACGGCGGGTAGGGCAGGGCGAGCACGTAGCCGCCCAGCCGTTCGCCCCGGTCCAGCACGAAGGAGGTTTCCTTGGCCCAGCGGGATTCCAGGACGGCACGGCTCTCCGACAACCCCCGCGGTGCGTACTCCGCCGCTTCCAGTTCGGCGATGGTGGTCCAGTCGCCCGCGTCGATCGGCCGGATCTTCTCCGTGCGCACGGCCAAGACCGGCAGGGGCCGGAACCCGTTGAACCCCACAGTGGTGTAGCCGATGGCGTAGGCACCGGTGGAGTGGATCCACACCGGATCGCCGGAGGCCAGGTCCGCGGGCACCACGACGGGGCCGCCGCCGAAGCTGTCGTCGCTGTCGCAGGTCGGGCCCGCGACCATGGCGGGCACCTCGGCCCCGCCGGCCTGCCCGGGGAACGTCAGGCGGTAGCGCACCTGATCGGTCTCGTAGAGGCCGTTGAACTTGCCGCAGCTGAGGTAGAGCCACCGCCGGCCGCGGGAGGTGAGCCGGGCGACGTGCGCGCGGATCGTCCCGTGGTCGGCGACGAGGTGCCGCCCCGGTTCGACCAGGAAGCGCAGCCGGCCGCCCGCTTCGCGCAGCCGGCCCATGCCTTCCCTGATGGCGGTGAAGATCTCTCCGGTCGGCGGCACCAGCGGGACACCGTCCTTGCTGAGGTAGCCGTGCGCGGGGAGCCCGCCGCCGAGGTTCACGTGGCCCAGCTGGATGCCCTGTGCCGCCAGCGAGGTCACGAGGGCGACCAGGGTGTCCAGCGCCTGCCGCCACGCCGAGGCCGTCATCTGCTGCGAGCCGACGTGGATCGACAGCCCGGCCGGGACCAGCCCGAGGCGCCGTGCTTCGGTCAGCACGCCGACGGCGTCGTCGCTGCCGCACTTGCCGGTCAGGGGCCACAGCGCGCCGTCGCCGGTCGTGGTGACCCGGCAGAACACGTGAGCGCCGGGGGCGTGCCGGGCGATCGCCCGCACGTCCTGGACGCAGTCGGTCGCGAAGGTGGTGATGCCGAGCGAGTGCGCGGCGGCGATGTCGGCGTCGGACTTCACGGTGTTGCCGTAGTGGACGTCGTCCGGAAGCGCCCCGTTGCGCAGCGTCAGCTCGATCTCGCCGGGACTCGCCGCGTCGAAGCCCGCGCCCACCCTGGCGAGGCAGGCGAGCACCGCAGGGTGCGGGCACGCCTTCACGGCGAAGCGAACCGAAACGTCCGGCAGTTCGTCGAGCAGCGCGTGGTATTGCCGCTCGATGCCGGTCAGGTCGTAGACGAGCTGGTCGTGCGTGGCTCTGGTCAGTGCGGCCCGCACGTGGGCGGGTTCAGACATCGGTGGCACGGGCGGCCTCGATCAGTGCTGCCCACGCGTCGATCAGCACCGCATAGTCGTCGATGTCACGGCGGCTCTCCTCGAGCAGCCTGTCGCGGTGGTCCCGGATGTGGCCGGCGACGCCGGTGAACCTGCCGCCCAGCCCCCGGTACGCCCGCTCCAGCTGGTCGATCCGCGTCTCGTCGCGTCCCTGCCAGGTGCTCTCCCGCACGATCGCGGCGATCTCGGCCGGGTCGTCGGAGTCCATCCGCTGGTAGATGAAGTGGAAGTAGTACATCGACAGCACGAACTTGGCGAACCGCACCTGGTAGGCGAGGAAACCCGCGTCGGTCTTCCGTTCCGCCGTGTGGAAGTTGACGATGTGGCGGTTGTGTACGACGGCGGGCAGCCGGGCCTTGTTCGCGACGTGGATGAGGAAGTAGTCGCTGCCGATGGTGTCCGTGGCGGGCGGCAGCGGCAGCCGTTCGTGCAGTCCGTGGAAGCTGATGTTGTGCATGTCCACCCGCATCGGGTCGACGACGTCGAGCACGGACCGGTCGCCGTCGAAGGCCGCCCACCCGGTGAACGACTCCTCGACCAGTTCCCGTTTTTCCTCCTCGGTGGCACCCGGAGCGGCCCAGAGGCTCACCAGGTCGTGGTAGGCCGGGTGAGCACGCACCTCGTGGAGGTCGACGGACATCTCGCCGACGAACGAAGCCCCCACCAGCGCCACCGTCCGGTCCCGCAGCGCGGGGTCCAGCCGGTCCTCCACCGTCACGGCTCGGTGCGCGGGCTTGCCGATCGACAGCAGCTCGGCGTGGATCGGGAACACCGTCCGGCCCTCGAATGTCTGGTAGTGGAGGTCCGAGTCACGGCGGTGCACGGAATCGCACCCCAGCGCGGCCGCGATCAGGAACGCCCGGTTCGTGCACGCGCCGTACGAAAGCGCGGCCGGGAGGAGGAGATCCAGGACGAAATCCGGTTTGGTGACGCCGGACCGGCTGATCACGCGGCGCAGGAAATCCCGCTGCGCTTCCTCGTCGAGGTGCCGGACGTTCCGCGCCGTGCCGAGCACGCGGGCGTGTGCCTCGAAGTGGGCCGAGGAGTCCAGCACCAGCAGGTGAACCTCGACGGAGGGAAAGGTCGCCTCGGCGTAGGCCGCCTCCGCGACGACCTCCGCGAGGGTGGCGGTGCACTCGCGGTTCGTCGGCACGGTCAGGCAGATGCGTTGCATGGCCATCTCTTTCCTGAGGGTAACTCCGCGTGACCCGGTCCGGGCCGGGCCGGTCCGGCAGCGACTGTCCGCGGTGGGTGAACCGGTGACGAACACTTCTCCGCGCTACGTTGCTGGTTCACCATCGATCGTAGGCAGTGATCAAGGTGCCCGGCTCTTCATTGGTGCGGCGGACGGTCTCGCGCGTGTGGTCTCGGTCACCATCGCGACGGTCCACTGAGGACGATCGGAAAGGCCGCCGGAGCCTCGTCGTTCGCTCCGGCTGCGCCCGGGAACGGCGTTCGCGGCGCTCACCGGCTCGGCGTCGCCTGTGCGGGCAAAACCTACTTCTGCCGTGCTTGCGCCGCACCGGTTCGCCGAAGCATCGAGCGAGCGCGCCCACCTGGATCGGGACCGCCGGCGTGCCGGCGTCGTGCGCGTCCGCCGTGCGGCGTGACCCCGCCGGCGATCGAGGAGGCGACACCCCCGTCGGCCTGGGCCTGATCGCACTGGCGATCGCCCGCGCGACGGATGCGCCTGCTCGGCTGGGTGGTGCCGGTGCTCGGCGCTCTCGCCGTGGCTGCTGCGCCACGCGGGGGAGACGCCGCCCTCGGCGGCCGCCCTGGCCGGGAACGTGGTGGCCGGTGCGGTGGTCGTGGTCGCGCTGGTGCGGGGCGACTGACGAACTTCTCGCGGCGGGAGGAGCCACGGCCGTCGGACCGGGCACCAGATCCGCGATCATTTGCGCATCCGGGGAGAAGAGCCGACCGCCTACTGATTCGTACGGTCAGGGCGCACGCGAGTCGGATCGGCACAAGGAGCGCGGATGACTCTCGCAGAATCGATGCGGCCGGACTTGGACGCTCGGCCCGCGGATCCCCGCCGGTGGGCCGCGCTCGTCCTGCTCTGCACCGCCAACTTCATGGTGATCCTCGACGCCCAGAGCGTGGTCATGGGTGTTCCGCTCATGGCCGCGGATCTGGGGCTGTCGCCGGTCGAGGCGCAGTGGATCCTGTCCGGCAACCTGCTCACCTTCGGGGGGCTGCTCCTGCTGGGCGGCCGGATCGCCGACCTGATCGGGCGTCGCAGGGTGTTCATGCTCGGCACCGCGCTGTTCCTCGTCGTGTCCGTGCTCTCCGCGCTCGCCACGGCAGGTCCGGTGCTGCTGGTCGCGCGGGCGCTGCACGGCGTTTCGGCCGCGCTGATGGCTCCGACGGCACTGGCGATCCTCACCGACATGTTCCCGGAAGGCCGCGAACGGAACCGGGCCTTGGCCGGGTGGGCGGCCATCGCCGCGATCGGGGCCACGATCGGCCTGCTGCTCGGCGGGGCGCTGCTCGGCTGGTTCGGCTGGCCGTCGCTGTTCTTCGTCAACGTGCCGGTGGCGCTGCTCATGCTGGTGCTGAGCCCGGTGCTGCTGCGCGAAAGCCGGAGCGCCTCGGCGCACCGCACGCTCGGCGTCGCGGGCGCGGTTCTCAGCACCGCCGCGCTCGGGCTGCTCGTGTACGTGCTGGTCGAGGCGCCCGGACGCGGGTGGACCAGTTTCCCCGTCCTCGGCGTCGCGGCGGTCTTCGTGGTCCTGACCGCGGTCACGATCGCGGTCGACCGGCGGTCGGCGGCCCCGATGCTGCCCGCGCGGCTGTTCCGGTCGCCCACCGTGCTCGGTGGCAACGTGCTGACGATCCTGATCGCGATGCTCGTTTACGGCATGTCCGTCGTGCTCACGCAGTATTCCCTGGGCGTGCTGGGCTACACGCCGATCCGGTTCGGCCTCAGCCAGTCGGTGATGCCGATCGCCTGTGTCGTCGGCGCGTACGCCACGCAAAAGGCACTGGCGCGGCCCCTGCTGCGCCGCGTGTCCATCGCCGCCTTCGTGCTGCTCGCGACCGGCAGTGCCCTGCTGGTCCGCATCTCGCCCGACGCCGGGTACCTGACGACGGTGTTCCCGGGGCTGCTCCTGTTCGGCCTCGGACTCGGCAGCGCCTCGGTCACGCTGGCGGCGGCGGCCTTGACCGGCGTCACCCCGGCCGACGCGGGCATCGCGTCCGGGGTCAACGTGGCCGCGTTCCAGGTGGGCGGGGCGCTCGGGGTCGCCGTGGTCTCGACGATCATCGCGGCGATGCCGGCCTCGGCCGGCGCGCTCGCCGGGTTCCACGCGGGCTTGGCCGCCTGCGCCGGGTTCGGAGTGGCCGGTGCGGTGCTCGCCTTCGTGCTGTTGAGGCGGGCCGGCCGCGGGAACCTGACGGCGGTGGCGCGGCCGCACTGACGGATCAGTTCTTGATCAGCAGCCACTCACCGGCGCCGCCGCCCGGCCGGTACGGTCTGTCGGCCCGCTTCGCCTCAGCGCCCGATGATCGCGGTCGGCGAGATCGACCGGGCCTCCTGTTTCGGGTAGCCACAGCTGGATGCCGTGGCGGGTGCACCAGGCGTAGAGGGTGGCGAACTGGCTGCCGGTGAAGGCACGTTCGTACTCGCCGACCACGATCGCATCGATTGTCTTGTCTGATCCGGCAATCTCGGCCATGAGCCGCGCGGCGTGCGGTCGTTGTGTCCATGGGACGCGGCGTGAGGTGCCGGCGTCGAAGTACACGGCGACGATGCCGTTGGCCATGTCGCGCTGCCAGCCTTGTGACGACACGCGGTCTTGATCGGCGGGTGGTCGAGGTTCGGCCGTAGAAGGCGAACCGGAATCCGTCGCTGTGGTCGGGTGGGGGAGAAGTGTGGTTTGGCTTGCCCAGACGCAGGACATCTTCGACATCAACGTCTACGGCGTCATGCGGATGACCAAGGCGGTCTTGCCGCATATGCGGGGGCAGCGGCAGGGACGCATCATCAACGTCTCGTCCCTCAGCGGGTTCGTCCCCAGCCCGTTCATGACCCTCTATGTCTCGGTCAAGCACGCGGTCGAGGGCTACTCCCAGTCGCTGGACCACGAGGTCCGCGAGCACGGCGTCCGGATCCTGCTCGTCGAGCCCGGCTTGATCAACACCCCGTTCGCAGGCCACAGCGTCGAGGCCGACACCCCCATGCCGCTCTACGCGGCGGGACGGCGCAACTACGACAAGCTGCTGGCGAAGAACCTCAGCAGCGGCGACGACCCCGCCGTCGTCGCCAAGGTGATCGTCGCGGCGGCGACCGACCGAAATCCGAAACTACGGCGCACCGCCGGCACGACCGCCCGGACGCTTCCCACGCTCCGGCTCCTCGCTGGGCTCGCGGGTGGCCCAGCCCGTGTCGTTCACCGCCCCGGCCGCAGGTTCGCGGGTGTACCTCGTTCTGTCGACCACCGAGGCCGGTACGGCCGTGTTCGGCGACGCGGTGGAGTACTTCACGCTGGGTGGCTCGAGCACCGGTCCGGTGCCGGGCACGTACCGCATCGTCAACCGCAACAGCGGCAAGCCGCTGGCGATCGCCGGCAACTCCACGGCCGACGGCGCCGAGGCGGTCCAGCAGACCGGGACCGCGGCCTGGACCGTCGGCACCGTCCAAGGTGACGCCTACACCTTGCGGTATACCGCCAGCGGTAAAGCCCTCGACGTCAACGGTTCCGCCGCCACCGTCGGCCTGCAGTTGTGGCAGTGGTCCGCCGACGGCGGCACCAACCAGCAGTGGTACCTGTGCCCCACCGGCGACGGCTATTACACCATCGCCGGCCACGACAGTGGCTTGGTCGCGGACGTGTACGGCCGAGCGGCCACCGGCGGCGCGCAGGTCGTCCAGTGGTCGGCCAACAACGGACCCAACCAGCAATGGCAGCTGACACCGGCGTGAGCGAACGCCACACCCCGTCCAAACGGCCGCGTCGGGCCTGTCCCGGACGCTGCGCGCGAACCCGCCGAGCAGAACGTCCGCGGCGGCCGGCGGACCAGGGTGCGGTGGCCCGGGGTGGAGCGAGATCAGTCGCATGAGGACGCCTCCTGACGGCGCCCGGTTTGCCGCCCGGCGTACCGCGGGGGGACTCGCAGCCGGTCCGTGTCACCGCCGAGTAGAGGCCGCCGCCCTTCAGTCGTTCCCAGGGGACTATCCGTGGCAGGGCGTCCCAATCAAGCGTTCCAGTAGATCGGCAACGCAATCCTGCGGGCATCGCTCGCACGATCCGTGCTGGCTGCCGCGGGGGCGGGGATACGGGGTTAGGTGGATTTGACTCCACGGAAAGGATGCCGTGGTACCTGCAGCGAGACGGTCGGACGTGCCATAACAGTCACGCGCTCCGGCGGCCGTCATTTCTTCGAACTACGCGGCGAAGGCGCGGGTCGGGAAGTGGATGGCCAAGACGATGAACGGGACCAAGCACCGCGTGGAGATCGCGCACTCTCGCGGGTGGACGAAATACGATCTGGCGGGTAAGGCACACTACGAGAAGTCGGTGAAGAAGTGGATTCCCACGCCGCACAAGTTCACGCAGGCGAGCAATCACCGCGCGCCGAGCGGGCGAGGGAAGAACGGCCGGTTTCGAGCATGTGGTGGCGCGACCTCGCCCGGGTCTACCGGCACCTCCGGTGACGACCGCCACGACATCGGGAGGGAAGCGCGAATGACGGTGAGGTTCACCGGGGTCCAGCCGTTCGGCCACGTCTCCGGGCAGATCGACTTCACCGTGGCCGGTGTCGGTGACATCGACCTGCGCAATGAAGCGCATGTCGTGTGCATCAGGTTCATCCCCGGCGAGCGGCACATGGCGATCGCGTTCGACTTCGTGTCGGAGGGACCGGGCAGCCGCCGGATGATCTCGCTGGAGTTCGGCGAGGTCGAGGTGCTCCGCATCGAGCCGTACCTGCCCACCGGTGTCGACCCGGGCTACGGACACGCCCTCCTCTTCGGCATCGGCCATTGGACCGCCGCCGGAACGGGACGATCAGGTTTCACCGTGTCCACGACGACCTTCGAAGTCGAGTTCTACGCAGAGGAACTGAAAGCCACGGTGGTTTGACCGGAGAACCATCCGGGTGGCCCGCCGGCCGGTGCAACCGCAGGCCGGTGGGCCACCTTCGCCGTGGGTAGTTCCATGCCTCGCGTTGGTGGTCCTCCTGATCTCGTACGGCAGCGGCAGCAACATCCCGCGGTGGTGGTTGTGGCCGGCGTCCCAGTGATGGTCCTTGAGCCGGGCCACCAGGGCACGGCGGGTCGGCCAACGTCGCGAACACCCCGTTGAGCTGCTCGGTGCTTTCGCCCACCTTTCTTCCTCAGCCATGCGGTTGAGGAAGAAGACAAGCCGGGCGTGGTCACCAACCCGCTGGTGGCGAATACTGCTGGCCGCGGTCAGCGGGCCTGGGCGGTGACGGTCTGGTCGCGGCCGCGGTCTTTGGCGCGGTAGACCGCGTCGTCGACGGCCAGCAGCAGAGCGGTGAGGTCGCGGCCGTGGCCGGGGAACGCGGCGGCGCCGACGGAGGCGGTCAAGGTGATCATGGCGTTCGCGCCGGTGTGGCGGTCGATGGCGGGCACGGTGATCGCGGCGATGGCGGCGCGGACCCGTTCGGCGACCGCGGTGAGCGCCGCCGGGTCGAGGCCGGGGAGCAGGATCACGAACTCCTCGCCGCCCCAGCGGCCGGCCAGGTCCTGGCCGTGGCCGCGCAGGCAGCCTTGGACGGCGTCGGCCACGGCGCGCAGTACGGCGTCGCCGGCCAGGTGCCCGAACCGGTCGTTGACCTCCTTGAAGTGGTCGAGGTCCAGCAGCAGGATGCCGACGTGGTCGCCGAAGCGGCGGGCGCGGTCGAGTTCGCGCTCGGCAACTTCGCGCCACCAGGTCGCGTCGGCGAGCTGGGTGCGCCCGTCGGTGCGGGCGGCGTGCTGGAACTGGGGCAGCAGCAGTCCCATGTGCAGGCCGATGACGAGGACCAGCACGATCACCAGCGTCCACGGCCGGGTGACCGCGACCAGGGCGTAGACGTAGCCGAGGGCGATCGCGGCGGCGATGATCAGGTGGTCGCTGGCCGGGCCGAGCACGTGGTGGGCGGGCAGGTCGCGGTGGTCCATCATGATCGCGATGACGACCAGGCCGTAGTTGACAAGCCGGTAGATGGCGCCGGCCAGCACGATCGCGGCCACGCCGCGCGGCCCGTCGAGCACGGTGATGTAGGGCGCCGCGGCGGCCGGGTAGAACGCCGACAGCGCGAGCGTCGCCCCGGCCACGCCGAGCACCACTGTCGAGGCGGAGAACACTTTCCGGTGCACCGGGGGGCGGCGGGCGAAGACTCGGACCCATTCGTAGGCGAAGGTGACGGCGATGAGGATGACCTGCAGCGGCAGGGGCAGCAGGAGCAGCCCGGCGATGTACCAGGCGGACTGCAGGTGGGTGTAGGGCGTGCCCTCGGGCAGCTCGCGGATCCTCGCGGTTCCCCGGGCGAGCTCCAGGTGGGCGATCGCGCAGGCCAGCAGCAGTCCCAGCCACGCCCAGTCCGTGTCGCGCACCGGGGTGGTGGCCGCGGTGGCAGCAACCACGGTCACAGTCAGGCCGACGACGACGCAGACGTAGACCACCAGGTCGCGGGGGAGCGACAACAGCGCACGTAACGGGGATCCCCGAACGCGTGACGACGTCCGCTCCACGACGCGCCGCCCTCCCTCCCCGGAACGGAATATTCAACTGTAACCGGATGTCCTCGCCCGGTCGTGCGTCATCCGGGTGACCACCGGGGGCCCCGAACGGAGCTGACCAAGGGATTTCGCGGAGAACTCCCAGTGGCGGCTCCCGCGTCGGCCGGCGCCGCACTCGGCTCGGTGCGCCCGTTCGCGAAACCCGGTCAGAACGCGGCGGCGTGGGCCTGTTGTCCCCGTGGGCTGGCCGCCGCTTGTACGAGGCCGTCTTCGGCGAACGCGGTCGCACATACCTTGCCGAGCGAGTAGGGAGCCACCAGGTCGATTTCATGGCCGCGTCGCCGGAGCTCTCCCAGCACGCCGGGTCCAGACCTGGTTCGGTCACCAAAGCCAGCGGCCTGGCGCGACGCGGGGTGAACGAGGATGGTGGGTGGTCGGTGTGGAACGTGATCGCTTCGACGGCCGCTTGTGGCGACATTCCGAAGTCGACGTGGTTCAGGAAGAAGTTCAGCGTCCACTGGTCCTGCTGGTCACCGCCGGGTGTGCCGAACGCCAAGTGCGGCCGCCCGTCGCGGAGGACGAGTGTGGGGCTCAACGTGGTACGGGGACGTTTTCCCGGAGCCAGTGAGTTGGGGTGGCCGTCGAGGAGCCACGCTATCTGGCCACGGGTACCCAGCGGAAAGCCGAGTCCCGGGATGACGGGTGAGCTCTTCAGCCAGCCGCCGCTCGGAGTGGCCACGACCATGTTGCCGGTGGCGTCGGCGGCGCTGACGCAGCAGGTGTCGCCGCTGGCCTGGGTGAGCCGGACGACCGCGGGTATCCCGTCGTCGAGCTGGGTCAGCCAGGACGGATCGCGGGCGGTGAGCGGCTCACCGGTGGCTTCGGGAATCCGAGGAACGCGTCCCTCCGGCGCGCCGGCTCGCAGAACGCCGGATGCTTCGGTGCCGAGCAGGGCCCGGCGGTCGTCGCTGTAAGCCGGGGACAGCAATGTGTCCAGCGGCACGTCCGCGTGGGCGGGGTCGCCGTACCAGGCTTCACGATCCGCGAAGGCGAGTTTGGCCACCTCGACGACCGAGTGCAGGTGGTCAGCACTGCCCCAGCCGGCGGACGCCAGGTCGAGGGGCCCGAGCAAGGCCAGTTGCTGGAGGAACACCGGCCCTTGGGACCACGGCCCCGGCTTGTGCACCTCGAGGCCGCGGTAGTCCAGGCTCACCGGGTCTTCCACCCCGGCTCGCCAGTTCGCCAGGTCGTCGCCCGTGAGCAAACCGCCGTTGCGGCGGCCCGTGGCGTCGGCCACCTCGGCGGTGGCCAAGTACTTGTCGATCGCCTCAGCCACGAATCCGGCGTAGAACGCGGTGATCGCCCGCTCGATCTGAGCTTCCCGAGTGCCGTTGTCGCCCGCTTCGTCGACCAGCCTGCGATAAGTGGTGGCCAGTGCCGGGTTGCGCAGACGGGAGTGGGGAGCCGGGGGCTCACCGCCTCGCAGGTAGGTCCGGCCCGACTCGGCCCACTCGGTGCGGAACAGCGGGGCCAGCGCGGCGATCATCTCGCGGCCTTGGGCAGCAGCGGGTGACCGTACTCGGCGTAGTGCAGAGCGGGGGCCAGCACTTCCCCCAACCGCAGGGTCCCGTATTCCGACAACAACCGCAGCCAGGCACCCACCGCACCCGGTACGCACGCGGCGAGCAGACCGGATCCGGGCACGGAATCCAGGCCCAGGTCCCGGAAACGGTCGCGAGTGGTGGCCGCGGGCATCGGCCCCTGACCACAGATCACCCGGACGCCCTCACCCGGGCGGTGCACCATGATCGGCACGTCACCGCCCGGTCCGTTGAGGTGGGGTTCGACGACCTGCTGGACGAACGCGGCCGCAGCGGCGGCGTCGAACGCGTTGCCGCCCCGATCCAGCACGGCCATGCCGGCCTGGGTGGCCGGCCAGTGGGTGGTGGCGACGGCGCCACGCGGACCTGCTGTCTCCGGGCGCATCAGCACGGCGAGTTCCTTTCGGCGATCGACTCGAGCACCGCGACATCGCCCTCGAACGGGAATTCGGGGCGCGGCCAGTGCACGACGACATCAGTGAAACCCAGTTCGGCGAACCTGCCTTCGGCGTCGGAAAAGGCCTCGGCCGAGTCGAGCACCCCGCCGACGGACGCCCCGGTGAGCAGGAGCCGGTCCAGTGTCGAGGGCTCCCGGCCGACCTCGGCACACGCCGCCTCCAACGCGCGGACCTGCGCACGCAGCGCGGGGACGGCCGCTTGGTAGGGCACTGCGTCGAACCCGTTGGGCGTTCCGGAGGTCACCCAGACATCGGCGTACCGAGCGGCCAGCCGCATCGCGCGCGGTCCCCCGGCGGCAATGGCGAGCGGCATGCCGGAAGCGGGGACCAAGGCCAGGTCGCGACCGGTGTAGTAGGTGCCGCGGTGGTCCAGCGAGCCGCCCGGCAACAAGGTGGCCGTGACCGCGACGAACTCGGCGAACCGGGCGGCACGCTCGGCGGAGCTCATGGGCTCGGCGCGCAGCAAGTCCGCGTCGTAGCCCCCCGCGCCGACTCCGCACATCGCGCGGCCACCCGAGATGTCGTCGATCGTCGTCATCTCCTTGGCGAACGCGGCCGGGTTGCGCAGACCGGGGCTCGCCACCAGCACACCCAGGCGAATGGCCGAGGTGACGGTGGCCGCGGCGGTCAGCGTCGGAACCGCGCCGAACCACGGCTTGTCGCGAAGCCACCGCCAGACCACGTGATCGTAGGTCCAGGCGTGGTCGAAGCCCATGTCCTCGGCCCGCTGCCAGGTCTTCCGGGCGATCTCCCACCGGTCTTCGGGGAGGATGACCACGCCCCGGCGCAGCCGGCTCACCGCGGCACGTCCAGCCGCCGGTCCGACACGCCCAGGACGGCGTTGCGTGCCAGCTCGGAGACGGCACCGGCGAGTTCGGCGCCTCCCACCGGTGGACGGCAGGCGAGGTCCTGCTCGACAGCCAGCAACCTGCGCAGCAGCTGTGCCACGACCTGCGCGCCGCCGACCGGTGCGCGCAGCGTGACGAAGTAGTTGTCGTACAGCACACCCGCCAGGGGCTGCGCCGGCTTGGGGTGCCGAGCTGCCACCGAGTCGCGGAGCAACGACCGCCCGCCGGGCACCAGCCGAGCGGCGACATCGGCGTGGAGTGCCTGGTAGTCGGCGACCGCCGCCGCCAGTTCCGCGCTGCCCGCTCCGGTCGACCCGGGCGGGGGTTGCCCGCGGAAGACGCGCCGCACCAGCCGGTAATCCGGGGCCCAGCCACCGCTGAACCCGGGGTGCTGGCGATACATGCTGGGACGGATCAGGTCGTGGTAGACCCGCCGCGGGCAGGAACTGGTGTAGCGCAGCATCGCGCTGTAGGCACGGACGTAGCAGGCCAGCAGGGGCCATCCGGTTCCCGGCCCGGCCCGGCCCGCCACCAGGTCCTGCATCAGCCACGCCATCAGCCGCCACACGGCGAAGCTGACCTGGTGACCGGTGATCCACCGGAACCACGTCACGCTTTCCTCATCACCAGCTTCGCCGCCCATCGACGCTGCCCCGTTCCGCACCTGGTCGACCAGCAGGCAGGTTCTCTCGAAACCTCGCCGGTCGGCCTCGCTCAGCGCACCGGGCGACCCGGCCTCGCTCGCCGCGGGGAGGATCAACGGCTCGAGCCCGTAGGGAAAGCCGCCGTACTCCCAGTGCGAAGACGTGGGCAGGTCCGCGACCACGGTCACGGCTGTCGTCATCGGGTTCTCCCTCGTGGCGTCCACCTTTTCACCGGCCACGATCCCGGCGGCCCGGCAGAGGTCACCGGGAGGCTCCGGGCAGGTAGGTGAACTCGAACTCGAGACCGTTGACGTCGTAGGCGTAGAAGCTCTGCGAACCGTCGGGATCGGTGACCACGTCGGTCGGCTGGTTCGGCACGGCGAAGCGGTACCGGCCGCCGGCATACAGCGTCGTCCAGCGTTCTCGCCACTCGCGCAATTCTTCCGATGACGACGTCGCCAGACAGACGTGTTGGAACTGCGTTGCGCTTTCGCCGGGCGCGTTTGCTTTCCTGCCCCGGCGCTGGAACAGGTGGATGCGCAGATCACCGATGACGATCTCGACCAGTCTTTCGATGCCGGGCAAGCGGCTCCGGGTGAGGTCGGAAAAGGTGTCCAGTGTCCAGCTCGCCGCACCACCGAAGAAGTCCCGGTACCAGGCCAAGCTGTTGGCCAGGTCATCGGTCTGCACCCCGACGTGGTGGAAGACCGGCACTGCTGCCGGCGCGGGCGTTCGCGGTCCGGGCATACTCGACCCCCCTGTCAGCTCGGCGAGGAGGGGGCATACTTTCCGAGCGGCTCGAGAAATCGCCACATCAGCAGTCACCGTAAGGTTCGGTGCCGATGTTCAACAGAGGACGCAAAAAGGCGCCGAACACCATTCTTGGTGTTCGGCGCCCTTTGCGCAAAGGGCTCAGTCAGCGAGCCGGGCGGTGAGTTCGCGGATCTCTTCGTAGGTCTTGGCGAGTTCTTCGTCCCAGCCGAACCGGTGGAATTCGAGCAGCAGCGCGGTGGCGTGCTTGGCCTCGTAAACCATGGCGCGCCAGCGGGCGTGCTCGGTTCGCCGGACCGGGCCGTAGCTCGACCAGAACGCGTCTCGCTCGCTGCCCGGCTTTTTCAGGGCCAGGTAAATCGGCCAGTCCGCTTCCGGGTCTCCCCACCAGGTGCGGTCGCAGTCGAACACACCCGTGATGACCGGCTCCGGGGCCCCGTCCGCCAGCATCGTGTTGCCCACCCAGAGGTCGCCGTGCAGCAACCTCGGCTCCGCAACCTCGTCGAGCACGGCGCGGTTGCGGTCGGCGACCCGGACCAGTTCGGCGATGTCCGTTGCGTCGAGCCCGCTGTCGGTGAGGTCCGCCGCAGCGCGGTCGAACCAGCTGAACAGCGCGTCGCTCCACCGTTCGAGCAGCGGACCGGCCACCCGGCCGAACCCGGGCCCCGCACTCCGTGGATCGTCCGGGTGATCCGGCCGAGGTCGCGGTAGAAGGCGCCGCGGGACGGCTGCGGGTAGGAACCCAAGGCCGAGGACGCGGATGTTCCGTCGAGCAGCGTTTGGAACAAGTAGTCCCGGCCGATCACCTCGTGCGTGAAATCGGCGGCGAGGGTGCGCGGCAGCAGATCGGCCACCGGTGCCAGGTACGGCACGCTGGCGTATTCGTTGCGCATCAGCTCCGGGTCCGCGCGGGCCTGCCGCCCGGGTTCAGGAGCGACGCGCAGAATGACCGGGCGGTCTTGTCCGAGGTCGACTTTGAAGGTGTTGTTGTAGAAGCCGTCGCCGAGCTCCACCGCCGACACCACGTCGGTGCCTCTGCCGAAAGCGGCGCGGCAGACGGCGCGGACCTCCTCGGCGCTCACCGGCCGCTGGAAGTCGCCTGCATTCCGCTCAATGGGCCGGTATTCCATGGTCTTCCTGAGCACCTCGGCTGTCGATCGGTCCGGCGACCGGCGATGAACGGGACAACGCATCGTACCCGCCGGCGACTTTTTCGACGAACGAGACCGGCATTTCGGCGATGCAGCGAACCGTTGCCGTGGACCTGCGCACCGGCCTGCCGGTGCGCCGGAGTGGTGGCGCGTCCAGCAGTCCCGCGACCAGTTCCTGGAGGGCCAGCTGACCGAATGCCGAGCCGACGCACGCGTGAACACCCCAGCCGAATCCCAGGTGCCGGTTGGGAGTGCGGTCGAGCACCAATTCGTCCGGATCGCGGAATTGTTCCGGATCCCGGTTCGCCGCGGCGAGTGCCGTCATCACCACCTGGCCCGGCTCGACCGCCACACCGTGGATTTCGGTCGGACGCACCGCCACCCGGCTGGTGCCCTGCGCGGGACCGTCGAACCGGACCAGTTCGTTGACTCCGGTGGCCAGGAGCCGCCGGTCCCGCAATGCGGCCAGCGCGTCCGGACGGCGGAGAAGGGTGTCGAGCACGTTGCCCGCGGCCGCGAAGACCGTGCCGAAGCTGGCGTTGAACATCAGGCCGACACTGTTGCGGATGTAGTGCTCCGGCACGTGGACCCGGTCCGCCCCGCCTTGGACCTTGCGCAGGAATCCGCTGGGCTCGGGAGTGGCGTACCAGTCGTCGGCCAAGTCGTTGAGCCGCCGGCGCGCAAGGTCTCCGGGTACGGCGTTCTCCGGACGCAGCCCGGCGTCCATCCGCAGCGCCAGACCCTCGGAGTTGCCACGTATTCGTCGAGATCCGGCTCGGCGACACCGATCAGGTCGGCGGTGACGGACAGCGCTACCGGAGCGGCCACTTCGCGCATCCAGTCGAATGACGTGCGCTCGGCAAGACCGGCGAACAGCCGATCGACGTGTGCGCGGGCCCGCTGCCGGATCGCCGGCATGTCCTGTGCGTGCATCGCCCGCATGATCAAACTCCGCAACGGTGCTTGATCGGGCGGATCCAGGGACTGGAGGTTCTGCCGGGCCGGGGGGACCTCCTCGCCGGTGTGCGTCCAGTCGATGGCGAACCGCCGGTGGTCGCGCAGCACATCGAGGCAGGTCTGATAGCGCGTGACCACCCACGACTGCATCACCTCGTGCCAGAACACGGGATGATCGCGTTGCAGTTCGGCGTACCGCGGATACGGCGTCACCGAAATCCCGCAGACCGGGCCGTGGCTCGACTCGGTCCCCGGCGAGCGCGACCGGGTCGCCGGGTGGAACGCGCTCAAGCGGCTGGCCCGCCCGGAGGAAGTGGCCGAGGCGGCGGCGTGGCTGCTGTCGGACCGCGCCTCGTTCGTGACCGGCGCGGAGCTGGCCGTGGACGGCGGCTACACGGCGATCGCGCCGTATGTCGGATGATGTCTGCGGCCGGCTCTCACCACACCGGACGGCCGAAGACGGTTGCCGTGCTTGCGGGCGGTCACTGAACGCGGACACGCCCTGCCCTGGCTGCGGAGTGGATCCTGTCGGTCCGTCCGTGCACCGTCCCGGGATTTCGACACGCACCGCACACCGATGGCGCGAGGTGTGGCCCGTACCGCGCACCAGCGGCGGAGTGAGTCCCGGTGACCCGTCACCGGGACTCACTCCCATCGGCAGTAGCGGACGTTCGATTGTCGTGCCAGGTGCGGTCCGTACCGTGGGCCCGGCGCATGTCCTTCGGTGGATCATCTGCTGTTGGTGTCCGCGGCTGCCAGCTCGGTGCACTCTCGCACGTTGTCCGATTTGTCGGCAAGGTGCGCATCTGGGGGCTCGGCGGGAGGTTTTGGTGGGATTTATACGCCTGATGGCCTATTCCGGATCTTGGGCGGGTTTGGCAGGGTGATCATGGGTTCGTCGGGGGCCCGGCTGTGTGCTGGTGCTCTTGGGCGAGGGGGATCTCGTGCGTTTTCGTGGTGCGCGTTGGCGCGCTCTTTTGGTGTGCGTTGCCGTCGGCGTCGGGACTGTTGTGGCGGTCGCGCCGGCTCATGCGGATACACCCAGGGTGGTTCCGGGTTCGGCTCCTGACGAGGTCACGGCGACCGCGTATGCCCGTGAGGGTGGCAAGCCGGTCGAGGTGACGTCGGAGACGACCGAGACGTCGCAGGTCATGGCGAATCCGGATGGTTCGTGGACGATGACGCAGTACGTCCACCCGGTGCGGGTGAAGCAGGCCGGGGCGTGGGCGCCGGTCGACACCACGTTGGTGCGCCGGGCGGATGGGTCGGTGGGGCCGAAGGCGGTCACGATCGACGTCAAGCTCAACCGCGGTGGTACCGGCTCCGCGGGCGCGCCGATCGTGCAGGCGGGGCAGGACGGCAAAGAGATCGGGTTGAAGTGGGCGAGCGATCTGCCGACGCCGACGCTCACCGGCGACACGGCCACTTACGCGGAAGTGCTGCCCGGCGTTGATCTGACGGTGAAGGCGATTCCCGAGGGATTCACCCAGAACCTGGTCATCAAGACGCCCGAGGCGGCGAAGAACCCGAAGCTGCGCGAGATCCCGTTCGGTCTGCACACCCGCAACACCACTGTCAGTGTTGCGGAAGGGGAGGGACGGGGCACGCCGGCCCAAGCCGCGACCGATGGGCTGGATGTCAAGGACGCGGCCGGGAAGGTCGTGTTCTCCGGCGATGCCTCGCGGATGTGGGATTCCTCCGGTGACGGCTCGCCGGCCGAGCGGGAGCTCGGTGAGGGTGGTGGCCGGCGCGAGGCGGTGATGGACGTCGCGCTGGGCGGGGACAAGGTGACCATCACGCCGGACCAGGCGTTCCTGGCCGATCCGGCCACCCGGTACCCGGTGTCGCTGGACCCGGACAGCTGGTGCGATTCGTGCGGGATCCAGGCGCATGTGGTGGTCCAGTCCGGCTACCGGGATGCGCACAACTGGAACGCCACGGACGGGGACTTGTCGAACCTGAAGGCGGGTTTCGAGAACCTCGACCGTGCGGGCACGTCGCGGTCCTACATCCAGATGAACAGTGCGCGGCTCGGTGGCACGCTGGTGCACCGCGCGACGCTGAACACCAAGATCCAGCACAGCGCCAAGTGTGATGGGGACGCGAAGCCGACCGGGTTGTGGTTGTCGAATCCCGCATCACCGGACACGACGTGGGCCGCGCAGCCGGGCTGGAGCTACCAGGTGTCCACCATGAACACCGCGAACTGCCACGACGCGCCGGACGTGTCGGGTGTGTTCGAGGCGACGTCGGCGGCGAAGGACGCTGCGGCGAATTGGTGGCAGAGCACGTGGTTCGTGCTCGCGGCCGCCAACGAGGGCGACGGGATGGCGGCGTGGCGCCGGTTTGATCTGAACCCGTACTTCGCGGTGAACTACGACTCCGCTCCGAACTCGCCGGCGGCTCTGTCGATGCAGAACGGGACGCTGCCGTGCACGTCGGGGCCGGACCGGCCGTGGGTGTACACGAAGACGCCGCAGATCGCGGGCCGGTTGTCCGATCCGGACGGTGGCACCGTCTACGGGAAGTTCGCCCTCGCTTACGGCGAGCTCGGCCACAACGTCTACATCCACGACAACGCCGACAATCTCGTGCCGGTGGGCACGGGCGGGTCGAACCAGGAGTCGACCGCTCAGCTGGCCGCTGTCCCGCCGGGGTGGATCAACGAAGACGGCATCTACAACTGGTCGATGCAGGCCACCGACGGTGAGCTGTGGTCGAACTGGGTCGGCAACTGCGAGTTCGTCGTGGACACCAAGGTCCCGGCGCCCCCCGTGGTGGCGATGACGGCGTGGACCGACCCGAAGGTTCAAGGTGATGCGGTGGAGTTCTCCGTGTGGACCGGGATGGCCACCGAGAACCTTTACGACATCGACCACTTCGTCTACACGACCGACGGTTCCGAACCGCAGACCCAGGGCTCACCGACCGCGCCGGCCACCCAAGGCGTCGACGCGAACGGCAAGATGGTCGCCACGACATCGATCAAGGTGGTGGCGGCCAACGGCAACCAGAACCTGATCAAGGTCAAGTCGGTGAACAAGGCCGGTATGCCCAGCCCGGACGCCACCTGCGTGGTGCTAGCCGAATCCAACCCGGCGCTGGACGGGCCGTCCTGCTCTTACCACGTTCAGCCGCTGACGCCCGGCAAGAACCTGGTCGCGGCCTGGGGTGCCGACGAACCGTCCGGGACGACTTTGATCGACAGTGCCTCGTCGACGCCGGACAACGCGACCCTGCCCACCCACCCGGCAACCGTGTCCGGCGGCGTCACCCGAGGTGTGGGCTACAACCACGGCACCAGCTGGACTCACCCGGACACCAGCGGCTACAGCGACGGTGTGAAGGGCGCGATCAGCCTCGACGGCACGAGCGGCTACGCCGAGGCCGGCGATCAGGTGCTCGACGCGTCGAAGTCGTTCACGGTGGCGGCCTGGGCGAAGCTCACCGACACCACGCATTCGCAAACCATCCTCGCCCAAGACGGCACCCAGGCGATGGCGCTGGCCCTGCAGTACAACAAGGAAACCGGCTCCTGGGCGCTGCGCGTCACGGCAGGGGATTCGGCTACACCGGCGGCCGCCTGGGCTTTCTCGAGCGGACCAGCCCAAATCGGGGTGTGGACGCATGTGGCGGGCACGTATGACGCGTCGACCCATGCTGCGACGCTTTACGTCGACGGCGCGAAGCAGAGCACGGTGATCGCCCAGCCGTGGGCGGCGACCGGACCGGCGGTGCTGGGTGCGGCGAAGTGGGCCGGGGTCCGCGCCGACTTCTTCCACGGGTCGCTCGACGACTTGCAGGTGTGGCAGCGGGCCCTGTCCGGGCAGGACGTTCATGACCTGGCCGGGGTGTCCGTGCCGCTCGCGAACTACGGGCTCGCCGAAGGCTGCGGACCGGAGCTGACCTCCGCGACCTCGCGCGTCCCGTCCCTGCAGGCGAGCTGGGCGCTCGGGCAGACCAGCGGGAACACCGCCACCGACAGCACCGGCCACGGCAACACCCTCGCCCTCACCGGCGGGTATTCCTGGGTGCCAGGCCACGACGGCGGCGGCCTCCAGGTCGACGGCGCGACCGGTTACGGATCCACTCCCGGGCCCGTGGTGAACACCGTGGGGTCGTTCACCGTGTCGGCGTGGGTGAACCCCACGGATCTCAACTCCGATCACACCGTCTTGTCGCAGGCAGGAAGCCGTACTGCGAACTTCGTCCTGCGCTACGACAAGGCGGCGAACCGCTGGGCGTTCGGGATGTCCCCGGCCGACAACACCGCGGCGGCGATGACGTGGGCGACCGGGACCTCGGCTCCGCAGGCGGGAACGTGGACCTTGCTCACAGCGACCTTCAACAAGACCGCGTCGCGCCTCCGGCTCTCGGTGAACGGGAAGCGCGAAGCCGACGCCACGGTGGCCGCGGCGTGGACAGCGAACGGGGCGCTGCTGCTCGGCGCCGAACCCGGGGCGAAGAACCCGTTCAAGGGTGTGCTCGACCAGGGCCGGGTGTGGTCGCACGCCCTCACCGACGACCAGATCGCGGCGATGAACAGCCTGCGGTACTTCGACACCGTCACCCAAAGTGCGGGCACGCCCTCGGACGGGGTTTCCCTGGGCATGGACACCGGCGCCGCGGGGAATCCCGCGGCGTGTGCGGCGCAGTTCACCATCAACGGCGGCGAAGTTGCGACCACCAGGCCCGCCACCTTGCGGACCGACAAGTCGTTCACGTTCGAAGCATGGGTCAGGCACACCTGGACCGCGTCGGACGCATCCGTGAACGGCCCGGTCGACCCCTCGCCCCGGGCTGTCGTCAGCACGACCGACACCCAGTTTTCGCCACTGCTGCTCGGTTACCGGCCGTGGGCCGACGCATCGGGTGTCCAGCACGGCAGGTGGAGCTTCCTGATTTCACCGTCCGCGACCGGCAATGACAGCCGGATCGTGTTGAGCGACGCCTACGCGGCCGACAACACGTGGACGCATCTGGCCGCTACCTACGATGCCGCCACCGGCTACATCGCGCTCTACGTGAACGGTGTGAAGCAGAACTTCTACGTCAACACGCCCGACGGCGGTGGAGTCGTGGCCCGGGATTCCAGCGGCGGTCTCGTTCTCGGCCACGGGGTGTGGACGGGACGGCGCAGCGATGTCTGGTACGGCGGTCTTGCCGGCGTGCGCGTGTTCGCCGGCCTCCGCGGCACCGATCGGATCAACCTCGACAAGCGCGAGGACGACCCCGGCGACCTCTTCGGCGTGACCCACTAGCACCGGCTTCGGCGCGTCGAGCGCCCACCACACCTAGGTAGGCAGACATGACTCACTCGCGTGGCTTCGTGCGCTTCGCCAGAAGCAGACGAGCACTGGCGCTCGGTATGGCCGTCGTGCTGCTGGGCTCGGCCCAGACCGCGGCGGCGGAAGCCGCGGCCGGCGGCTGGCACGGACTGGGCTGGGACCTTCCCCCGCTGCAGCAGACCCACTCCGTCGATGGCGTCGATGGAGGCTTCCGCGCGAAACCAGCTACGCCGGGGGGCTCGTCCGCGCCGGCGAAGGTGAGCTGGCCGGCGGCGGCCACCGCCGACGTCGACCTCGCCGCGGACACTGCCACGGCCAAGGCGCCCGCCGGGCAGACGGTCGCGGTGGCCCGCTCGCACGCCAAGGCGACCGAGGCCCAGCACACCCCCGGCAAAGTCCGCATCAGCACCCTGGATCAAGCTGCGGCCGCCAAGGCCGGGATCAAGGGGGTGCTGGTCAAGGTGGAGCCGGTGTTCGGTGACACGAGCGGGCCGGTGAACGTCGACGTCGACTACCGGTCGTTCGGCGACGCCTACGGAGGTGATTTCGGTGGTCGCCTGCACCTGGTGCAGTACCCCTCGTGCCTGCTGACGACGCCGGACAAGCCTGAATGCCACGTCGGCACCCCGCTCTCGTCCGAGAACAACGCCAAGACCAGGCACGTCGCGGCCGATGTCACCCTGGGGCAGCAGCAGGCTGCAACGTCGATGCTGGTGGCCGCGGAAGCCGACACCAAAAGCGGTGGCGGCGACTTCGGCGCGACCGACCTCAAACCGGCCGGCTCCTGGTCTGCGGGCGGGTCGTCGGCGGACTTCGACTACTCCTACCCGATCGGTATGCCCGCTGCGCTCGGCGGAACCGCTCCGTCGGTCAGCCTGAACTACTCCTCGAGCTCGGTGGACGGGCTGACGTCGGCGACGAACAACCAGGCCTCGGGCGTGGGCGACGGGTGGAGCCTGTCGGGTGGTGGGTTCATCGAACGCCGGTACAAGGGCTGCAGCCAGGACTTGGGCGGCAACAACGGGCAGACCAAGACCGGTGACCTGTGCTGGTTCAACGACAATGCCACGATCTCCTTCGCCGGCGCCAACGGCGATCTGATCCTGGACAAGAACACCCAGACGTGGCACCCGAAGGACGACGACGGCACGCGCGTCGAACGTCTCACCGGTGGCGCCAACGGTGACAAGTTCGGCGAGTACTGGAAGGTCACCACGCCCGACGGTGTCCAGTACTTCTTCGGTCTCAACCACTTGCCCGGCTGGTCGTCCGGCAAGACGGAGACCCAGTCGACCTGGACCGCGCCCGTCTTCGGCAACAACACCAACGAACCCTGCAACGCCGCGACCTACGCCGCATCCTGGTGCAACCGCGCGTGGCGCTGGAACCTGGACTACGTCGTCGACCCGCACGGCAACGCGATCGCGTACTACTACCAGCCCGAGACGAACTTCTACGGGCTCAACCGCAACGCCTCCACCGCGAACAACCCCGGCACGCAGTACACCCGCAGCGGCTACCTGCAGAGGATCGAGTACGGCTTCAACACCAAGGTCGCCGACACCTTCAGCCACGCTCCGGCGCAGGTGCTGTTCGACACGGCCGAACGGTGCTTCCCCAGCGGCACGATCACCTGTGATCCCGGTCAGCTGAATTCGGGAACGGCGACGTCGTGGCCGGATGTGCCGTCGGAGACGATCTGCGCCCAGGGCGCGGTGTGCGTGTACAACTCGCCGTCCTTCTTTTCCCGCAAGCGCTACACCAAGATCACCACCCAGGTCTCCGACGGGGGCGCCGGGTGGAAGCCGGTCCGCGAATGGGCACTCGCGCAGTCCTTCCCACCCACCACGGACGGGAACAAGACGGCGCTGTGGCTGGACTCCGTCACGGAAACAGGCAGGATCTCGAGCCCGAACACCGTCGGCTCGGCGATCACGCTGCCCGCGACGACGTTCCACGCGAAGTCGATGGCCAACCGGGTCGACACCAGTGCCCAGTACACCGCGCTGACCCGCAACCGGATCGACGCCGTCACCACCCCTCAGGGCGGCCTGACCACCGTCAAGTACGCCGACCCCGAATGCAAACCCGGCGGCCCGATGCCCGATCCGGCGAACCTGAAGAACAACACGCTGTCGTGCTACCCGGTGTACTGGAATCCGCCGGGCGCGACCGATCCGGTGCTGGACTATTTCACCAAGTTCCGGGTCACGGACGTCATCGAAGACGCCAACACCACGCAGCAGCCGCAGCCGAAGGTCACTCATTACGACTACCTCGGCGGTGCGGCCTGGCACTACGACGACGACCCGTTCTCGGACCCGAAGTACCGCACGTGGTCGCAGTGGCGCGGCTACGGCGACGTCAAGACGACCACCGGGCTCGGCCCCGCGGGCGGTGACCCGTCCGGCCCGCCGGTGACCACCGAGACGTTCTATCTGCGTGGCATGGAAGGCGCGACGGTCACCAGCCCCAATTGGCACGAATCGGTCACCGACCGCCAGGAGGTCGCCGGCTTCACCCGCGAGACTGTCACCTACCGCGACGGCCAGGTCGTCGGTGGCAGCCTGACCGAGCCGTGGGTATCGAACGCGACGGCGACCGACGCAGATGGTCGCACGGCGGCCTACACCGATACCGACACGACCCGGACCCGGACCTGGCTGGACACGAAGAGCACGTGGCGGGTGTCGCGCACGCACACCACCCACGGCAAGTACGGGCTCGCGACCGCGGTGCAGACCCAAGGCGACACCAGCGACCCCAAACAGACCAGCTGCACCCTCACCACCTATCTGGAAAACGCCACCGCCTGGCTGCTGAACTCTTCCAGTCAGGTGCAGAAGATCTCCGGGGTCTGCGACGGCACCGCCAACCCGCCCGGGCCCGGCAACATCATCAGTGACACCCGGACCTACTACGACAAGCAGGCCTTCGGCGCGGCGCCTTCGGAAGGCAACATCACCCAGATCGACAGTCTCGACGACTGGCCGGTGGGCGGTGCGGAGAAGATCACGTCGCCGGCCGCGACGACCGTGTACGACAAGTACGGCCGGGCGGTCAGCGCCACCGACGCACTCGGGCTGACCAGCACGACGGCCTACACCCCGGCCGAGGGCGGCCCGGTCACCCAGGTCGACACCACCACACCGCCGGTCACCGCCGCCGCAGACGCACCCAAGTTCACCTCGACCAAGTACCTCGACCCGGTCTCCGGCATCACCGTCGCGAGCAAGGACGCGAGCGGGCTGCGCACCGACGCCACGCAGGACGCCCTCGGCCGGGTGGTGTCGGTGTGGAAGCCTGGTCACAGCAAGGCGGCGAACGCGCCGGCGGACGTCCTCTACAGCTACAGCGTCCGCAACGCCGGTGGCGTCAGCAACGTGACCACCCAGACCCTGCTGGCGAACGGGCAGTACGCGACGTCGTACACGCTCGTCGACGGTCTCGGCCGCACTGTCCAGACCCAGGCGCCGCGGGCCGACGACGGCCCGGGCCGGATCATCACCGACACCTTCTACGACTCGCAGGGGCGGACGTACAAGACCCACAACGCCTACTGGAACAGCGCGGCCCCGTCGTCGACGCTGTACGTCACCGATGACGCGTCGGTCCCGAACACGACGTTGGCGACCTTCGACAGCGCGGGCAGCCCGCGGGCCAGTGCCTACCTGCTGCACGCCGTCGAGCAGTGGCGCACCACGACCATCCCCGACGGCGACCGAACGACCACGATCCCGCCGGCCGGTGGCACCGCGTCGACCACCATCACCAACGGGCTCGGCCAGACCGTCCAGCTCCTGCAGTACAAAGACCCCACGAAGTACACCCCGGGGTCACCGGCCGACAC
This sequence comes from Amycolatopsis mediterranei, assembly GCF_026017845.1. NCBI lineage: Bacteria > Bacillati > Actinomycetota > Actinomycetes > Pseudonocardiales > Pseudonocardiaceae > Amycolatopsis > Amycolatopsis mediterranei. Next base: position 6,409,131 of record NZ_CP100416.1, on the reverse strand, counting down.
GACGACCTACGCCTACACCCGCAGCGGCAAGCAGGCCACGGTCACCGACACCACCGGCAAGAACGTCTGGACCTTCGAGTACGACCTGAAGGACCGCAAGATCGCCTCGACCGACCCCGACACCGGCCGGACGACGTTCACCTACGACGCCGCCGGCCGGCTGCTGACCACCACGGACGCACGCAACCGGTTGATCAGCTACACCTACGACAACCTGGGCCGCAAGACCGCCGAGTACGACGGCCCGGCGCTCACCGGCACGAAGATCGCCGGCTGGACCTACGACACCTTGCTTCCCGGGCAGCCCACCAGCTCCACCCGCTACGTCGGCACCAAGGCCTACACCAAGGAAACCACCGGCTACGACACCGCAGGCCGGCCCACCGGCAGCAAGGTCACCATCCCGCCCGGCGACAAGGGTCTTTCCGGCAGCTACCAGTTCGGGATCACCTACGACCCGAACTCGGGCGCCGTGCACACCATGAACACCCCCGAGGAGGGCGGTCTCCCGGCCGAGGAAGTGTCGTTCGCCTACTACGACAACGGCGCTCCGAAGACGATGCTGGCGGTCAACACTTCCGGCGACTTCACCAAGCTGGTCTCGTCGACGGCGTACAACCCGCTGGGCCAGGTCCTGCGGACCAACTACAACGACGACCAGAGTCCCTACCAGGTCTCGGTCACCAGCACCTACGCCGACGGCACCAACCGGCTCGAGACGGTGCAGGCGCAGCGTTCGACGTCGTCGGACTACTGGATCGCCAACCGCGTCTACAGCTACAACCAGGTCGGCAACCTCACGAAGATCGCCGACACCCCACCGGGCACGAAGAGCGACGTCCAGTGCTTCCGCCAGGACTACCTGCAGCGGCTCACCGAAGCCTGGACCCCCGGCTCCGGTGACTGCGCGGCCCAGCCCACGACAGCGGGCACCGACGGTGCAGCACCGTACTGGACGTCCTGGACCTTCGACGACACCGGCGACCGCAAGACCCAGGTCCAGCACACGCCGTCCGGCGACATCACGACGGCCTCGACGTACCCGGCTCCGGGTGCTTCGCGCCCGCATGCTGTCGAGGCTGTCACGACCACGGGCTCGTCAGGAACGACTCAGACGAGCTACGGCTATACGAAGACGGGTAGCACGGAGTCGCGTGGTCCGGCTGGTGCGGCGCAGACGTTCACCTACGACGCCGAGGGCCGGGTCGCGACGGCGAAGGAGGCCAACGGCGCGGACAGCAGCTACCTCTACGACGCCGACGGCAACCTCCTCATCACCAAGGACCCGAGCGGCACGACGCTGTCGGTCGGCGACATGGAGCTCTTCGTGCCTACCGGTGCCACCTTCGCCTCGGGCACGCGTTTCTACAGCTACAACGGCCAGGTCATCGCGACCCGTGCGTCGTCGGGCGGCTTGAGCTGGAAGCTTTCCGATCACCAAGGCACGACCTATGCCACGGTGGATGCCGGCAATCTCGCGGTGACCAAGCGCTGGCAGGACCCCTACGGCACCAGCCGTGGGACACCGCCGTCGACCTGGCCGGACAAGCACGGTTTCGTGGGCGGCTACCAGAACACCACTGGGCTCACTCACCTGGGCGCGCGCGACTACGACCCGTTGTCGGGACGGTTTCTGACGGCGGATCCGATGTTGGACACGGGCAATCCGCAGGCGTTGAACGCTTACAGCTATGGCAACAACAGCCCGATCTCGTTCAGCGACCCGAGCGGCATGATGTGGGGCGCAGAGTGCGGCCCCGACGGAGTCCTGTGCGGGACCGGCGAGGCGATGTCGGACCCCAACTACGTCGACAACCGCGCCTTCTTCATGAAGCAGCGGGGGTATAGCCAGCAGTCGATCGACAGCTTCCGCCACATCGCCGCCAACAGCGGCTGCAAACGCGGCTCCGCCTGCAGCAAGCAACGAGAGGTCGTCCGCGGACACGTCAAAAAGTACTCGCCGATCACCAACGATCCCCAGCGTTTGATCAGCCTCTGGTCCTCGTTGGCTATGCAGATCGACGGACCACGGCCGTTCTGGAACACGGCCACCGGTACCGGCGACGAGATGGCGTGTTACGGCCAGCGTGGTTGCCACGAGGCCTGGATCTACCTCCAGGGACACGGCGATGATGTGGCCGGTGCCAAGGTGATTGCGGCTTTGTACTGCGTGGAGCACTTCGAGGAGTGCGAGGGCGAGAAGCAATTCAATGACATGGTCATGGACGACCTGTCATCGTTGCTCCTGCTCGGGGCGATGGGCCTGGGGTCTGCCGCCGGAGCGGCAGCGGGTGAGACAGCCGCAGGCGAGGGAGCTGCGGGCGCCGCGGCCGGTGATGGAGCAGCTGAGCGAGCAGCCTTCGGGTGTAACAGCTTCCCCGGATCGACGCCCGTTCTCATGGCTGACGGGAGCACCAAGTCGATCGCAGACATCCACGTCGGCGAGCAGATCGCGAACATGGATCCTGGTAAGGGTGACGAGGAACATCACCCGGTCGTGGCAGTGCACACCACGGATACGGACCGAGAATTCGTAGACGTATACCTGAGCACGGGTCACGGCTTCGAGAGCGTCTCGACGACGGCACATCACCTCTTCTGGGATGCGGCGAGGCGCGAGTGGGTGCCTGCTGTCGACCTCCGATCGGGCGACCAGGTGACGACTATGGGTGACGCGCCCGTACTCGTCGCCGGAACGTATCGCCACACCGGTGGCGACCGGACTTACAACCTAAGTGTCGATGCTGTTCATACCTACTACGTCGAAGCCGGCAGCACACCCGTGCTGGTCCACAACTGTGGAAATGGACCGATCTGGACCTCGACGAAGAAATTCAACGGACCGGGGAATGCCTTTCAGCATTGGAAGAAGCACGGGTCGGACTTCCCCGGACTGCAGAATGCGAAGCAGTACGTGGAGAGAGCGACGGAGTTCTTGAGGAGACCGGGGCCTGGGGTGCTGACCAAGATCAGGTCGAGCGGTGATGTGGTCAGGTACGACCCCAACACGCAGGAGTTCGGCGTCATGACCCAGGACGGTATCCCCAGGACTTACTATGTCCCCGACCCGGCAACGCATGGTTTACCGACGAACCTGGACTACTTCAATGCCCAATGAGAATCTTCGCTGTCGTGTGTGTGGTCTCCTGCAGGATGACCCGCCGTGGGGAGCAGACGGTCGCACGCCGAATTTCGAGATCTGCGTGTGCTGTGGAACGGAGTTCGGCTATGAGGACATAAGTCGATCTAGTGTCCTGAGGAAGCGCGCTCAGTGGTTGTCGACTGGCGCACGGTGGTTCGACGTCAAGTGGAAGCCCGCCGACTGGAATCTCGATCAGCAGGTGTCCGCAGTGCCTGAGGTGTTCAAGGATTGACGTCCTTCCCGGCCGGCCTTTACGATGCCTGAGGTTCACCCCGAACGGTGGACAGGGGCTTACACAGTTCAAGCAACCACTGGCAGCGACTTCTCGTAGTCGTTGG